>JALFTO010000171.1 GCA_022779165.1 Lachnospiraceae bacterium | reverse complement strand
TCCGAAAACATTCCGTTTTCCTCAAAACAGGAAAGGATCCCTTCATCCGGCTCTCCGGCCAGAAAGCAAAAATCTCCTATCACCGCAACTGCCGAAGCAGGATTCACCTCCGAATCCACATAAATCTCACCCATAACTCCCTGCAGGCAGGACCAGATTAACGTTTCATTCCATCCTTCAAACAAAACTGCCGCCTTTTCCGGCTTCTCCAATCTGTACACATACTTTTGTGACATCTGCCTGAAAAAAGCATGGTCGAACATCTGATCCACATCACATTCCATCGGCGTAAACCTAAGTCCGGACACCGTACATTCTTCCCCGACCGATCGGAATCCAAGTCTCCGATAAATTTCCACCGCATAAGGCGATGCATTGACGGTCATCGTACCCGATGCATTGTCTCCCGCCGCCAACTCAAACAGCCGCCTTCCGATTCCCTTCCTCTGATGATCACTTTTTACAAAAAACAGTGCAATGTGCTCTCCGCCATTTCTCGTGGCAATCATCCCTGCAAGCTGCCCGTCAAGGAAAGCGCCATAACATTGAAGTTGTCCCACATACTGCGGATCATGTATGCTCCGATAAAATTCTTGCACACCCTGTTCGTCATAATCGGGCGCCTCATACGCAAGGAACACTTCCCATGCAAGATCAAGTGCCTCCGTATATTCTGTTTCCCGAATCTCCCTCAGTTCCATATTCTCCTCCCGTGCCGCGCACCTGATTAGCCATCAGTTCCACAGCGCAACACCTCCCCTTTTTAATTAAAAATATCCCAACGCTCCGGTGCGTCGATCCCAAGCCTTGCACACGGATAATCAAAAACTACCACAAGTTCTTCCTCGATAAAGCCCATTCTGCGGTAAAACTCCCTTGCCGCCCATCCGGCAGCGTCTCCCGACCGGTAAGTGACCACCGTCACATGCTCTCCCGCCTCAAATTGTCCCATAGCCGTAATAAGCAGTCTCGCCGCCAGTTTCTTTTTCCTGCAGTCCGGCGCTACAGCCAGAAAGTCTATCTCCTTTCTCTCTTTGGAAAAGATCACACCGCCCACGATCCTGCTGTGGTATGCGATCACATAAACCTCCTGCTGTTCGATGCGTTCCGATAGCATCTCACAGAACTGCACCTCCTCAAATCCCGGGAAACTGTCCTTGACCTGCTCCATCATTCCCATAAAAGCCGGGATATCCGAAAGCTGTGCCATATTCGGGAAAACAAGGTCTGCGGAATCCGGCGTCAACCCCATGAGCAGATTGATTCCTCTCCTGATCTCCCAGATCATCTTCTGATCCGTCATAATGTGCGCCCCATCATGCAGGATCATACTCCCGACTCCATGAGCCAGATACATGGTGGTAATCCGCTTATCCAGTTCCAGTTTCGCGCCATAATGCTGTAAAATCTCTATCATCCTCTCAACGCGGGGCTCTAACAGTATGAGTGTCTGTTCCCTGATCGCCCAATGAACGGTCCAGTGGATCCTGTCTTCATACCGGTCTCTGAAATCCTGCTCCTGTTCCAGCAGCCAGTACCAGAAACGGCGCATCATATTAAAAGGATCCCGCCACCCTCTCTGCACAATCCGGTCCGCTTCCTTCTGGTAATGCTCAAAAAACAATTCCATTGCCTTGGAAAACAATTCGTCCTTATTTTTAAAATAGTAATAACACAGCCCGACTTCACAGCCCGCATCGGCGGCAATCATACGTATGGAAGTCCCTTCATATCCGCTTTCCAGAAACAGTTTCAATGCTGCGGATATAATCTCTGTTTTCTTCCCCTCTGTCCGTTCCTCACACTTTTTCATTCATCCTCACCCCAAAAGAATTCCACATCCAAAACATATGTTTATGCGTCCGTCTATATGTTTTTCCAGTCCGTTGAACATCGTTCAAAAAGACTGGAACAGACTCAATATAACTCTCTCCGCATTACCTGTCAACAAGATTCTTGAATACCGTTCAAATTATTCTTTTTTTCGCAATTATCTATTGTATTTCCCTGTGCAAAACCGCCTGTCAGTCGTCAAAGAGCTCCTTGACAGTCCCCGATAAAAAGATTATATTTAATCCAACGCCAAACAAAGGAAGGAGGATTCCCATGAGAATACGCCGTTTCATTCAAAATCTTTTAATCATGATGTGTGTTCTCATGATTCCGCTTACCGGTCAGGGAATACATCTCTGCAAAACTGTACACCAGTATGCTCCTGCCCAGTCCACCCTTTCTTATGAAGGATCCAAAGTTTTCTCTGAGGAATCAGCGCTCCCCGACAGACAGGAAACCTTTTCCCGTCTCACCGTTTCCATCGAGAATTCTGTCAGACGTCTCAGCCGTCAATCCGATGCCACGCGTCACACGTTTCTTTATACACTTCTTGTTCTGACACTGCTTCCGTTCGTGTCAAAATGTTCCCTGAAAGGAGTCTGTCACTACGTCTGCAGTCACACCTGCGGTCTCATCCGCATACTGACATTTATGCAGGATACGGACGGACGCAAAAAAATTTCATAATCATTTCACTCACAGGCATACATAACAAATCCCGGTATCTTTCACAAATGAAGTGAAACGATGCCTTATTTTGGTATGCCTGTCTTTTTTGCGTACAAACAAACGAAAAAAGGGAGGACTTGATTATGATATCACAGATTCTTGCCGTTCTGATTTTTCTGGCTATGTTCGCATTGATCATATCCGAAAAATTTGAGCGTCATTACGTTACGCTCGGATGCGGCGCTCTTATGCTCATTCTGGTATTCGGCTTCTGTATGAAAAGTATGGAGGCCGTCATAAATACATTGAGTATTCACAGTTTTTTTGAGCCGGGCTTCTGGTATACGGGAAGTGCAGTTTCCGAAGGCTCTACCGGCATCAACTGGGAAACGATTCTCTTTATCGCCGGCATGATGATCATGGTGGAAGGGCTCGGAAAAGCAGGCTTCTTCCGTTGGCTCTGTCTGCAGCTTGCCGGACTGGTCCGGTACCGTCCGGTACCCATTTTTATTACCTTTATGATCATGTCTGCTTTTCTGTCCATGTTCATTGACAGCATCACGGTAATCCTCTTTTTGGCAGCAGTAACCGTGGAACTGTGCCAACTGTTACACTGTAACCCTGTCCCCATGATCCTGTCAGAGATTTTTTGTGCAAATCTCGGCGGATCAGCCACCATGTGCGGAGATCCGCCTAACATTATCATCGGCACATCCCTCGGCCTGACCTTTGGGGACTTTTTATCCAATACCGGTATCATGGCTGGGCTCTCTCTGGTCGTGACCGTGGTCTATTTCTATCTCTGCTTTCACAAAGAACTTGCTGCTTGCGGCAAGACAGCGCCGGCCCCGGATCATTATCCCGATCCCGCCGAAGCGATCACCGACCGTAAAGAATTTCTGTCAAGCACTGCTGTCTTTGCAGTCGCAGTGATCCTGCTTGTCACTCATGCCATCACGGGACTGACGGTTTCCTCCATAGGCGTATTTATCGCGATACTGACTCTGCTGATCCAGCACAGACATGCGAAAGAATTGTTGCGGAAAGTCGATTGCAAAACACTGCTGTTTTTTGTCGGATTGTTTGTCGTGGTGAGCGGTCTGGAGCAGACTGGAATCCTTCAGATCATTGCGTCCTTTATCAGTAAGGTGAGCGGCTCCAACACGATGCTGATGGTCGCAATCATCCTATGGATCTCTGCCGTTGCCAGCGCATTCATCGACAACATTCCCTTTGCAGCCACCATGCTTCCTGTGATCAAGAGTCTGTCCGCCGTACAAGGCGCAGACCTTTCCATGCTGGCGTGGACACTGTCCATGGGAACCGATATCGGAGGTTCGGCAACGCCCATCGGCGCTTCTGCGAATGTTGTCGGCATCTCCGTCTCCTCCCGCGAAGGACACCCGATCGGCTGGGGAACCTACTGCAGATACTCTGCTCCCGCAACCATTCTGGTCATAGCGATCTCTATGATCTGCATTTATATACGATATTTTTGAAAGGAGAATGTTATGAATCAACAATTAATCGTTTCTGTGGGACGTGAATTTGGCAGCGGAGGACACGAGATCGCCGCCTGCCTGGCAGGCCGTCTTAACCTGAAACTCTACGATCACAATCTGTTGGATGAGATTGCACATGAGCACGAACTCGCCTCTGCTGTTTTGCACAAATACGACGAGAAACCGCGCAGGCTCTTTCTGTCCCGAAATGAGAACGGCTACTCAAGCTCCGCAGAGGTCGGCGTTGCCTATCTGCAGTTTGAATACCTGAAGAAAAAAGCGGAGGACGGAGAATCCTTCGTCGTGGTAGGCAGATGTGCTGAAACGGTCCTGCAGCAGTTCCCGGGACTTGTATCCTTTTTTATCGTGGGCGACCCTGAGATCAAATGTGCCCGCATCAGGAACCTTTATCATCTCTCAGAGAAAGAGGCGCTCCACAAAATGCAGCGCCATGACCAGTACCGAAAAAAATACCACAACTATTTCTGCGCGGACAGATGGGGCGATTCCCACACGTATGATCTGTGCATCAACAGCAGCAGACTGGGCATCGAAGGCACCACAGACCTTCTGGAAGCCTACATCAATAACAAACACAAAAGACACAGCACGCCGGACAGCGCCTCGGGAAACACTTTCCCCTGACCAGAAACGTCTCAGCGCTCAAGATTTGCAGGGAATATGTCAGCCACCTCGTTGATGGCGATATACGCTCTCGGATCGATGTCGTGCACCAGATTTTTCATCCGGCCGATCTGAAAACGGTTGACCACAAAGTAGATCATTGTCTTGTCGGAATCCGAGTAATACCCTTTGGCGTTGATTGTGGTAATGCCGTTTTCAAACGTTTCCGACAGGGCTTTACAAACATCCGTGGCTTTGGTTGTAATAATGAATGCCGCCTTGGATCTGTCAAAGCCTTCCACGAAGAAGTCCACCGTCTTGGAGGCTGCGGCATAAGTTACAATGGAATACAGCGGCAGGATCCAGCTTCCGATGACAATGCCGCATATTATGTACAGTAAGACATTGTATATCATCACGAAGCTGCCGATGCTGAGTCCGACTCTCTTGGCAAACATGACGGCAATGACATCGATTCCGTCGATAGCGCCTCCGAACCTGACAGCCAGACCGCTCCCGCAGCCGGATATGATGCCGCCAAATATGGCGCACAGGAACAGATCCGAACCTGCAAGAGGGGATACAATGCTGACATCTACCGGCAAAACATCGGTAATGATCCATGCGACGAAGGAATAGATTAACACCACATAGATGGAATAAATCGTGAAATGCCATCCTTCCCGCTTCAGTCCGACTAAGAAGATCGGAATATTTAACAGGATCAGGATGAGTGACAGACTGCACCATGCCGGTGTTTCCTGCGAGATCAGCATGGAGGTTCCGGAGATTCCGCTGTCGTACAACTTCACCGGTGCCAGGAACATGACTACACCAAAGGCATTGATCATACCAGCGATCGTGAGAAAAATAAAATTTGTCCCTTTTAAAGACCGGAAAGATTGCAACATTTTTTTCATACAAACACCTCATTCATTTTAGAAAGGAGAATTCATTATTATGATTATGGGAATCAGTTTTGGAATGTGGATCATTATTATCTTTGGAGGTCTCGTCGGCATTGCCACCACACTCGGTATTGTAGGTGTGATGATTGCAACCGTCATCCAGAAGATATACCGACGTATCAGATTCGGCATCTCGCTGTACGACTAAAGATAACAATCCGTTGTGA
Source organism: Lachnospiraceae bacterium (assembly GCA_022779165.1). GTDB lineage: Bacteria > Bacillota > Clostridia > Lachnospirales > Lachnospiraceae > VSOB01. The sequence continues at coordinate 26,695 of JALFTO010000171.1, read as the reverse complement.
AAAATCAGGAAAGGGGCTTCGGTCATCCGGCCGCAGTCCCTTTCATTTGTTCCGTTATTATAATTATACCTTCTTTTTCCTAAAATGGAATTCTTTTCTCCGTCTTTTTGACTTAATTAATCGCACGCTCTCTCACACGGCTGTACCGAAACGTTCCTCACCTTCTGCTCCTGAACATAACCACAGGATTTCAATCCTTCCGATATCACACGGTACCACTCTCCTGCCGAGAGCGTGCAAACGGAACTGTCATCCAGTTCTATGATACAGGCATTTTCTTTATCACACTCCATACCGCAAGAGATGCGATACATATTTTTGCGGCTGATCGCGCCGATCTCTTCCAACAGATTGATCATGCGGTATACCGTTGCCGTGCCGATCAAATGATCGATGGATGCCGCTTTATAATAGATCTCTTTGCAGCTTGCGCATTCTTCCTGCAGAATGATGTCCAGAAGTATCTGCCGCTGCTTTGTAATCCTGCAGCCCCTTTCCCTCAGCTGCTGCAGAACCATCTCCTTCTGCATCTTTGTTCTGTGATAGTTCATGGATTCTGACTTGCCGTTCTGTTGCATGTTTCTACTCTACCTCAATATACTATCTCTCTCCTCTTTTGTTAGTTTACGCTAACACAATTAAGTTTAATGTAACCGAATAGGATTGTCAATACACTGTATTGATAGGAACAGCACCAAACAGTTTTGCAGCCATCTCATAAGAATCTCTCTCATTCGGCTTATCCGATGGTATGATCACACTCTATAAAGATCTATAACTATTACTCAACAAATTTCCAAACCTTTGAAAAATCAGTCAATACTTTTCTCGGTTCTTTAGCTAAACTGTGCTTACTATCTTTCAGTTTCACGCGTAGCAAATCTCTCTTTTCCTTTGTATCCATATCATCTTCAGAAGTGCAAATATTCCTATCTGCCATTGCTTTCATATTATTGGCAAACACATACCTGTTTAAAACGTGATAGTTCATATATAAAAGCATTATAAGCACTACATAATTATACTGTAATTCAGTTTTAATCAAATTGTAATCATATGACTGTTGAAGTGAAAAAACAGTTCCATGACAAAATTTACATAAGTCATTCCATAGTCTCTTCATTTCCTCAGATTGAGGAGAGATAATTTTACCAAAAATTTTTTTTCGCATACTAATATCTTTCCCATCCATCCAATCAGCTAATAATTGCTGATTATCACTTAAAGCGACCGTTTTTAATATTATTAGCGATTCATATATATTTCGAAAAATTGTACGAGCAGCGGCATATTGTCCATATTGTGTTAACTTAAATGCTGCATAAATATAGTCTAGATTTTTATTAATAATAGCACTAGACATTTGCGTAAACTCATTAAATGTTTTCCCTTCTATGTACGCAATTGCATAATATGATGCCAGCATATCTTCTTCTAAATCCAAAATAATTTCTATATTTGCTATTTGAACAGCAAAATCAACATTTCCTTTTTGTAAAGAATTTTCAGCACGCACTTTCATTGCTTTTACATATTTTTCTCTCATATTCTTCTTATGTATCTTTCCTCAATATCTCCAAATACTCCTCATAAGCAAATACTCTATTTCTCGTCGCGTTGGTTGTTTCCCGCACAATACCAAGTTCTACAAGTTTTTTCACTGCAGTAGCCGCCGTATTATAACTAATCTGCAGACCTTTTGCTGTTTTCTTGATATCAATAATCGGATACTGCTCTATATAATCAAACACTAACCGTAAATTATCTTTACTCCGAGAGGACTTTGGTAATTTTTCTATATTTTTATCATGTAACCTTGTGAGCTTGCCGATTGATTCTAAAGAATCTGATGCCGCTTTTCTTACAGCTTCCAGGAAAAACTTTATCCATTGCTCAAAGTTTCCGGTTCTTCTGACTTCACTGATTCTGTCATAATATTCTATCTGATTCTTTTTTAGAAAGTAAGATATATAAATGACAGGTTTACAGATCAAGCCTTGTTCCATTAAATAAAGCAATATCAGCAGCCTTCCTATTCTTCCATTTCCATCCAAAAACGGATGTATGGTTTCAAACTGATAATGAATCAGTGCAACTCGAATCAAGGGATCATACTCCACATTTTCATTCATATACTTCTCTAAATCAGACATTGCGTTTTGCATATCTTCTACATTAGGTGGAATATATCTTGCATCTTTTAAAGAACAGTTAGCAGATCCTATCCAATTTTGTGAATGTCTAAATTCTCCCGGATTCTTCTCCTGTCCTCGAACGCCATTCATCAATATCTCATGTACTTCTCTAAGCAATCTGCAACATAACGGAAAATTTTCGAGGCGTTCCAATGCATATTGGGTTGCTTTTACATAATTAATAACATCCGAAACATCCAAATTTGCATTAGTTTCCACATCCGGGTCAAGTATATCATCAAGAGTACACTGTGTACCTTCTATCTGTGAAGAAATCAATGCTTCCTTTCTGACATACATCGATATAAACATATCCCCATTGGGAATCAACTGCGATGCAGTATCAAGTTTTACAAGTTGGCGATTTGCATCTACTATCAGCCTTACAATTTCTTCATCCATTATAATTCCCGGTATCGGAGGTAATGGATTAGGCTTAAAAGATTGATAAGTGGCCTCTCCTGCTAAATTATCAATATATATTCCTGCTCTATTCATATATTTCCCCTTGTTTTACGAAGCAAAACACCTGCCAACTTATGCAATCAGACAATTTATTCTCCACATTTTGAAATAACTACTCTTAGTATAACCTTCTTATTTCAAAAAGTAAACAGCTTTTAAAATAATGGTACAAAAATCATTGTTCTTATTTCAAAATCTTTTTATTAATGCTCCAACATGTTTTCGATAAAGATTCCATACCCTCTGGTGCTGTCCTGGACCATGACGTGCGTTACGGCGCCGATCAACCTGCCATCCTGAATAATAGGAGCACCGCTCATTCCCTGTACAATGCCTCCTGTCTCATGAAGCAGTTCCTCATCTGTAATCTTCAGCACAATCTCCCGATTTTTGTGACTGACCTCATTGTTTATGGCGAGAATCTCCACATCATACAGTCTGGCTCCCTGATCATCGATACAGCACATGATCTGTGCCGCACCGGGATGTACCTCCTGACGGAGTCCGATCTTTAACGGTTCCGATGTCACTTCCTGCAGTAATTCCTGACCGCATTCTCCGAAAATTCCCTGATCCGTATTTCGTTCTATCAGACCGAGCACATTTTCCCGCGTGTAATCGATTACACCGGTAAGTTCTCCCGGATGCCCCTTCTCTCCTCTCCGGATCCCTATGATATCCGTGTGATACAACGTTCCTCTGCCCAGATCCATCAGCGTGCTTGTATCCATATCATTGATGCCATGCCCCAGCGCCCCGAATCCGCCATCTTTATCCACATAAGTGAGTGTCCCGACACCCTGTGCGTTGTCCCTGACCCAGATACCAATTTTGGCAGCGCCCGCCTGATCCTCCACAGCCTCTATCTTCACATCAAATACATTGCCGTTCCTCTTGATCGTAAATATCTGTTCCCCGCTTCCTGCCTCCCGCAGTTTGGACATAAACATCTTTTTCCCGGTCACATCCGTACCGTTAATGCACAGGATATAATCGCCACTGCAGAGTATTTGTTCCGAGGGAGCATATCTTCTGCCGTCATAACCGGTAAATTCTCCCGTCCCCACGACCAGCACCCCTTCTGTTTTGACATAGATCCCGATCGGAATCCCCGCCGGTATGATGGAATCATCCTCGATCACATGTACATCCACCTTTTTCAGCGGGACAACGCCAAACAGTTTTACATCCATCTCATAGGAATCAATCTCATTTGCAAAAAAGGTGACCGGTTGGTCAAGACTCACAGGAATGCTTTCCGCCTCTCTTCCGTGCAGGTTTCCCGATGCCGGTATTCCAAAGTCAATCTGTTCCTGCTGTCCTGCTCTGATATGGATGCGTCCCGGCACTTTTTTCCAGCACGCAAGGTAAGACACGCACACGACCAGACTGACTGCACATGCCAAAAGACTCCACAAGAGCATTCTGTATCTTTTTTCTTTTTCTGACAAATCTTTCTTTTTTATGATCCACATCCGCTCCATGCATGCCACTCCTTTCACGATAACACATTAAAAAAAGAAGAACATTCTTTTTCAAAATGTCCTTCTTAGTATGTGATACTTCTTAGATTCTAATTTAGTATTGTTTTGTATCTGCTGCCAATTCTTTCATCTCTCTGGCATTGGCGATCGCAGCGTCGGTCAACGCATCGCCGCCCAACAGCCTTGCCAGTTCCCTAGTGCTTTCATCATCGTCAAGCAGCCGGATCTCCGTCACGGTCTGATTGTCATATACATTTTTTTCTATCTTAAAATGAGAATCCGCCATAGCCGCGATCTGAGGCAAATGAGTGATGCAGAGCACCTGATGATTCCTGCCGAGAACCGCAAGTTTCTTTGATACCTGCCATGCTGTCTTGCCGCTGATTCCCGTATCGATCTCATCAAAGATGAGTGTTGCAGTCTGATCACGCTGTGCCATCACTGTCTTAAGACCGAGCATAATCCTCGACAGTTCCCCGCCACTCGCCACATTCTCCAGGGGTCTCAACGGTTCCCCCGGATTGGTAGAGATATAAAAACCCACATGGTCATACCCTTCCGCAGATTTTGCGGTTTCATCGGGTTCCACCCGGATCTCAAACTTCACATCAAGGAAATTCAGATCATGAAGCGCCGCCGTCATCTGCTGTGCAAGTTCTGTGGCAGCCTTTGTGCGCAGTTCGGATATATGTTTACATAACTCTGTCACCTGCTGTTCCGATTTCGACAGTTCCTGCTGTAACCGCTCCATATATGCATCAAAATCTGCCAGCCGTTCAACCATCTCCCGTTGCTTTTTTGCATACAGAAGGATCTCTTCGATAGTGTTACCGTATTTTGTCTTTAGCCGGTTAATCTCGTTTAAACGGTCTTCCGTCTCCCGGAAGGTCTGCTCGTCAAATTCCAGTGATTCCTGATAAGATGACAATTCTCTTCCGAAATCATGCAAAAGTTCTTCAATCTCCTGAAGCTGCTCTGCAAGCTGTCCTGCCTCCTTATCATACTGTGCAATGCCGTGCAGTTCTCTGAGCGCTCTGCCGACAGCATCCGCCACACCACTGTTCTCATTCTCCATAAGCGACGAAACGGAGGATACGGTTTCCATCAGTTTTCTGCCGTTCGACATTCTGCGGTAGTCATTTTCTACAGTTTCATCCTCTCCAATCTGAAGAGATGCAGCCTCAATCTCATTGCACTCAAATTCGGCAAGCGATATTTCCCTCTGTCTGCTGCCATTGTCACTCTGGGCCTCATTCCATTCAGAAAACAGCTTTTTATAATGCATATACTCTGTCTGAAGCTCTCTTTTTATACCAAGGAGTGCCTCGCCGGCATAATCATCCAGAATTTCCATATGTTTCTTTTTTTGCAGAAGTGTCTGATGCTCATGCTGACCGTACAGATCGAGCAGTTCTCCCGCCAGTTCCTTGAGCTGCTTCGCCGTCACAGTCTCGCCGTTTACCTTGCAGACACTCCTACCGCTCATGATCCGCCTTGATACCAACACGGAGCCGTCCTCCTCCGGTGCAATCTCCAGCCGGCTGAGAGCCTCCTGCTGTGACTGTGTTTCCGGTTGAAACAGCAGTTCGATCAATGCAAACTCTTTCCCCGTACGGATCATCTCACTGCCCGCCTTGGCGCCGAGTGCCAGTGCGATCGATCCAATAATAATGGATTTCCCGGCTCCCGTCTCTCCTGTGAGTATATTGAGTCCCTTTCCAAAGAACACCTCTGTTTCGTCTATCAAAGCAAGATTTTTTACATGCAGACTAATTAACATGATTTACTACTTCCTCAATCTTCCTCATTACTGTCTCGGTATCTTCTTTATTCTTGATCGCCATCATGATCGTGTCATCCCCGGCAATGGTTCCTACGATCTCACTCATCTTCATGGCATCCAGCGCAGCCGCCACAGCCATCGCCATCCCGGACACTGTCTTTACCACAAGCAGATTCTGCGCCATCGCCATCCCGCCAAAACCTTCCTTCAGCACCCGGCTGTATTTATCTCCCAGAAAGGTTTCATCATGATGAAATGAGATATATTTTTGTTTCCCGCTGCCGATGGAAATCTTTGACAGCTTCAACTCCCTGATATCCCTGGAAACCGTTGCCTGGGTTACATCAAAACCGGCCTCCTTGAGGCAGGCAGCCAGTTCCTCCTGCGTCTCGATATCGCGTTCCTCAATTAAATTCAATATCTTATTCTGTCTTTTCTGTTTCATATTATTTCACACTCATTTTTTTATGTAGTATTTCCAGGAAACTCATCTGATTCAGTTTCACGATTTCCGTGGTCCGCTCTGATCTTGTCACGCAGATCTTATCATTTGCCTGAAGCGCCATACCATGACTGCCGTCAAAGTTCACTTCCGCCTGTACCTTTTGTTCCGGGCGTTCCGAACGCATCTCCACCACTACCTCATCCTCCGCCGACAGGACAATGCTTCTGGTATTTAAGGTGTGCGGACAAATCGGTGTGATCACCATCAGTCTGGCAGCCGGTTCAACGATAGGGCCTCCCGCAGACATACTGTATCCCGTGGATCCCGTCGGCGTGGAAATAATCACGCCATCCCCGTCATATTCATTCAGGAACTGCCCATTGACATAGATATGAAAATGGATGATCTGCAGTGAGCCGCTCCTTGTAATGACAATATCATTCAATGCGCAGGAACTTTCCATACAGATACCATCCCGTATCACACTGCCTTTTAACATCATCCGGCTCTCCAGCTGATACTGATCCGCGATCAGACAGCGGAGCGCATGCTCCAGATTGGACTTTTCCACCTCTGCAAGGAAGCCGAGCGTCCCGAGATTGATACCGATCAGCGGAATTTCCAGATGGCTGGTATCGCGCGCCGCCTCGATCAGCGTTCCGTCACCGCCAAGCACCAGAATACACTCCGTATCCTGCGGAATCTCTGTCGAATCCGTATAGAATCCGGACTTTTTTGCCTGCTCATATACCTGCACCTTACAACTGCAGCCTTCCTGTTCCAGAAATTTTTTAATTTTTTCTGTTGTGACAAGTCCCCCATCCTTCAAAGGATTGGTAATCAAAAAAAAGTGTTTCATAGTCTCTGTCCGTTTCCGTCAATCCAGTGCGCCGTGTGCCTGCGCAACAATATCACAAACCGCCTCCGCATCAAACTGTTTGCCAACAGATTCTTCCGTTGCCCCTGCTTCGCCATCAATCATCCCGTTATCCGTTTTCTTTCTCAAATGTACAAGATATTCAATATTTCCCTCCGGTCCCTTGATCGGAGAAAAGGTGAGATGTTCCACGCAAAATCCCGTCTGCTCTGCGAAGCCGAGCACATTTTCGATCACCTCACAGTGGGTCTTAGGCTCACGCACTACGCCTTTCTTGCCAACCTTCTCCCTTCCGGCTTCAAACTGAGGTTTGATCAGACAGACCATCTGTCCGCCATCCTTGAGAAGCGCCCAGGCCGGTCCCAGTATCTTGGAAAGGGAAATAAAAGAGACATCCACCGAGGCAAAATCGAGATCATCCTGTATGTCCGCCCTGACCACATACCGAAAATTTGTCTTCTCCATACAGACAACACGAGCGTCATTTCTGAGTTTCCATGCGAGCTGCCCATGCCCCACATCCACGGAATACACCTTTTTTGCGCCGTTTTGGAGCATACAGTCCGTGAAGCCTCCCGTCGATGCACCGATATCCATGCATACCGTATCCTGCAGGCTGAGTCCGAACTCTTTCATTGCTTTTTCCAGCTTCAGACCGCCGCGGCTCACATACCGCAGGGTATTTCCCCTGACCTCTATCTTACATTTATCGGGATCAAACATCGATCCCGCCTTGTCTTCCCTCTGTCCGTCAACAAACACATCTCCGGACATAATAACCGCTTTGGCTTTTTCCCGGGATTCCGCAAGCCCCTGCTTCACCAGGAGCACGTCCAGCCGTTCCTTCATCTGCCTATCCTCTCATCCTGTGCTCTGCCAGAACGGACGCATATGCCGTCATGACACGCTTTGTCACAGACTCCTCATCGATTCCAACTTCCTCATAGAGGATGCTCACATTTCCGTGCTCCACATACTCATCCGGTATGGAAACAGTCAAAAGGCTGCAATCCGTATGCATACCATCCAGACAATCTCTTACCTTCTCGCCGAATCCTCCGCTGGCAACATTTTCCTCCAGAGTGACGATCAGCCGGTGCTCCTTTGCAAGCTCCGCTATCATCGCTTCGTCGATCGGCTTCACAAACCGCGCATTGACAAGACTGCAGGAATAACCGACATCCTTCAGACTTCTTCTCACTGCCTCCGCTGTCTTCACCATACTTCCCACTGCCACCAGCGCAATATCCTCTTCCTCATAGATGATCTCGCTCTTGCCGAGTTCGATCGGTTTTCTGTATTCCTTCAGACCGTCATATGCACTGCCTCTCGGATAGCGCATCGCGATCGGGCCGCCAAAGTTCACTGCAAATTTCAGCATATCGGACAGTTCCCACTTATTCTTCGGTGCCATGATATGCATTCCCGGAATACTGGACAGATATGACAGATCAAAAATGCCCTGATGTGTCTCACCGTCACTTCCCACCAGTCCTGCGCGATCGATGGCAAACACAACCGGCAGATTCTGGATGCACACATCATGGAGGATCTGATCATAAGCCCTCTGTAAAAAGGAAGAATACACCGCAACGATCGGCTTCATGCCGCCCGCCGCCAGTCCTGCCGCAAACGTCACCGCATGCTGCTCTGCGATCCCTACATCAAAAAAGCGGTCCGGGTAAAGATTGCGGAAACGCTTCAGTCCCGTGCCGTCAGGCATTGCCGCTGTGATTGCTACAACCTTCTCGTCTCTTGCCCCGAGCTTCGTCATCACCGTCGAAAAGATATCCGTATAATTCGGTTTTGTCCTGGGATTGCTCGGCAGCCCCGTCTCGATATCAAAGGGCTCTGCCCCATGGAATCTCGCCGGATGACGTTCTGCCGGCAAAAATCCTCTGCCCTTCTGCGTGATCACATGGACAAGTACCGCATTCTTACACCGCTTTGCCTCCCTGAAGACACGCAGCATCGCCTCAACATTATGACCGTCCACAGGTCCCAGGTAGGTAATCCCCATATCCTCAAAAAACATCCCGGGAATCATGAGCTGCTTCACACTGCTCTTGGCACGGCGGATACTCTCCACGATGGAATCACCCTTCGGAATGCTCTGCAATGCATTGTAGACGCCTTCCTTCAGATCGAGATATCCTGTCGCGGTACGGATGTTATTGAGGTATTTTGACACACCACCGACATTTTCGGAGATGGACATATTATTATCATTCAACACAATAATAAAGTTTGTCCGAAGCTGTGCCGCATTGTTGAGTGCCTCATAAGCCATTCCGCCGGTCAGCGCACCGTCACCGATCACGGACACGATCGTCCGCTTCTCACCCGTAAGATCTCTCGCCTTGATCAGCCCCAGCCCCGCCGAAATAGAAGTGGAACTGTGTCCTGTATCAAAACAGTCGCAATCACTCTCCTTACGCTTGGGAAATCCGCTCATACCGCCGTATTTGCGAAGTGTGTCAAACCCTTCCCGTCTCCCGGTCAGCAGCTTATGCGTGTATGCCTGATGTCCTACATCCCACACGATCTTATCATTGGGAAAGTTCAGGCTCAAATGCAGCGCCATCGTCAGTTCCACCGCACCGAGATTGGATCCGAGATGACCGCCATTCACGCTAATCTTCTCGATCAGAAATTGCCGGATCTCCTCTGCCAGTTTCCCGTAATCCGCCTTGTCAATTTTCTTTATGTCATTTTCTTTTTTGATTTTATCAAGAAGCATCTGTCTTCTCCAAGTTCCGGTTTTATTTTTCTCTGGTGATCAAATCCCGCACGAGACTTTCAAGGAAAGGATTTCTATTGGAAAAGGAAGCGAGCATTCCGATTGCTTCCTCCGAAATTTCTTTCTGTGCCTGCCTTGCCAGATCGATTCCCTTTAATGTAACATATGTTACTTTATTATTTTTCTCATCACTTCCGACCGGTTTCCCAAGTGTTTCCTGATCTCCCGTCACATCAAGGATATCGTCCTGAATCTGGAAAGCGATGCCGATATCGTATCCGATCTTTTCGAGCGTCCTAAGTTCCTCTTCCGAAGCGCCTGCAAGAATCGCACCTGTCATCAAAGCACTCTGGATGAGCGCCGCCGTCTTATGCTCGTGAATGAACAGAAGCAAATCCTCCGTCACTTCCGTGTCCGGATCCTCCGCCTCGATGTCTGCCGTCTGTCCTCCGATCATACCGTATATGCCGGCCTTCTTTGCAAAAAGCGCAAGCGCCTGTCCTACTCTGGCACTGTCCTGTGTCAGCGTGAACGCCTTGCAGGCCGTCTCAAAGGCATAATTCAAAAGACCGTCCCCTGCCAGGATCGCCATAGCCTCTCCATACATAACATGTGTTGTTTTTCTGCCACGGCGGTACTCGTCATTGTCCATCGCCGGAAGGTCATCATGAACCAGGGAATATGTGTGTACCATCTCCATCGCCGCCATAAACGGTTCGATCTCTTTCCCTGTGCCGCCGAACATACGATAGGCTTCCTGCATCAATAACGGGCGCAATCTCTTGCCTCCCGCAAGCACGGAATAATTCATTGCCTGTAGCACCGTCTTCTGATATCCTTCTTCCCTGGGAAGATACTCTTTGATGATCTTCTCAACCTGTTCTACCTTCTCTTCCAACTCTTCTTTAAAACTCATCCAACTCACCGCTTTCGTTAATTTTTAAAACCTGCTTTTCCACGGTATCCAGTGTATCATTACAATACTTCAGCAATTCCATTCCTTCTTTATAAATCATGAAAGACTGATCCAATGTAATCTCTTCATCCTCAAGCTGACCGATGATCTGTTCTAACTGGTCAAAAGCTTCCTCCAGCGTAATCTCCGGCTTTACGTTTCCTGTTTTCTCCACGCTCATTGCCACTGTATCCTTTCTGTTCTCATTGCACATGCCTCCACAACACCGTTTTTGAGTTGTATGGAAAGGCGATCTCCCTCAGATACCGCCTCCACATCCGTAACGGTATTGCCATGCTCATTTATCACCATACAAAATCCCTGATTCAGCTTGTCGAGCGGTGACAATCCTTTCAGCCGTTCCGTGTACAGCGCAAATTCATGACGCTTATTCGTCAGCACACGCTTCATGGCTTCCTGCAGACTTTCTTCCAGTCTGAGGACATACATCTGATTCTGTCTCAGCTTTCCTTCCGGGCTTGCCGCTTTCAAAAGCGCCATGTATTTTTCTGCCCGTATACGGCAAAGGCTGATTCTGCCCGACATTCCCCTCCAGAGTGCAGCCTGATATTCCTCTAATCTCTCCTCTATCCTGACTCTCTCATCCACTGCCAGCTCCGCGGCCGCGGATGGGGTCGGTGCCCGCAAATCCGAAACAAAATCTGCAATGGTAAAATCCGTTTCATGTCCGACCGCCGAGATGATCGGAATCGGACAGTCAAAGATCGCCTGTGCCACACGCCTGTCATTAAATGCCCACAGATCTTCGATGGAGCCGCCGCCTCTGCCTACGATCATAACATCCACACCCGCTTTTGCCAGTGTGTGTATGCCCGCAGCAATGCTGTCCGGCGCCTGTTCTCCCTGCACAAGAGCAGGATACAGGATGATCTGCACATAGGGATTCCTTCTCAAAGCAATCTGGATGATATCACGAACCGCCGCTCCCGTCGGCGCCGTCACAACGCCGAGCGTCCTGATGAACCTCGGGATCGGCTGTTTGTATTCCTGCGCAAACATCCCCTGTTCCTCAAGTTCCCGTTTCAACTGTTCAAACCGCTCAAACAGAAGCCCTTCGCCATCCAGCGTGATCTTCTTTGCGTACATCTGATATTTGCCGTCGCGCTCATAGACATCAACAGACCCTTCCACCAGGATCTGCTGACCTTCCTGCAAACGGAACGCAAGTCCTTTGCGGCTGCTCGCAAACATAACACACGATATTATTCCTTTTTCATCTTTGAGGGAAAAATAAATATGACCGGATGAGTGATACTTACAGTTACTGACCTCACCACGCACACGGATAGACTGCAGCATAAAGTCCTGCAGGAACATATTCTTGATATAAGAATTTACCTGTGATACGGAATAGATGTTTTTCATGTGCCACCTGACTGATTATTCTGCAAATCTTGCAAGAATACCGTTGACAAAAGATCCGGACTCCTTCTGCCCGAATTTCTTTGCCAGTTCCACCGCCTCGTTGATCGCAACGCTGGTGGGAATATCCTCATCATACCGGATCTCATAAACCGCAAGGCGCAGAATAGTCAGTTCCACCTTTCCCATCCTGTCAGTAGACCATTTCTGTGCCTTTTCGTTTAACAGCTCGTCAATCTGTGAAAGCTTATCCATTATCTTTTCGTATTTGTCTGAAATATATAACCGGTCTTCCTCAGACACGGGCTTTTCCGCCTCTTCAAAAAAGAGCTGCAGCTGCTCCGGCATTTCTTCTTTCTTATTAAATTCTACGCGAAACAATAATTTAAAAATCTGTTCCCTCTGTTCTCTTCTGCCCATCTCTCTCGCTCTCTTACTTGTCCATTTCCACGCCGGCAATGCGGATATTAACGTCCGACACTTCAAGTCCCGTCATCGTTTCAATCGCACTCTTGACCTTTTCCTGAATCTTTGAGGAAGTAGCGGGAATATTATATCCGTAACACAGGATCACTGCCAGTTCAACACTCACTACATGATCCACGACCTCAACCTTTGCCCCCTTTTGCAGTGTCTTCACACCCACACGGTTCAGAAGTTCACCCGTGGCATTTCCAGCAAGCGATGATACCCCGTCTGTCTCCAATGCCGCATATCCTGCTATCATTGCAACCACATCATCCGCAATCCTGACTTCGCCGATGCTGCCGCTCCCTTCCAGGGAATATGTCTTATTCTCCATCTCTTTTTCCATAGGAATCCATCCTTTCAAATTATTCTATATTATAACAAACTGCTGCCATCTTGCCTAGTCCTACAGCCAAAAACTTAAACTGTTCTGCTTCGGGTTGTCGGAAAAGGCCACCTGACTGTCCTCACTGTGAAGGTAGTGAAAGACCTCCTGTTCCTCAATTAGTCTCCTCTGCAGTTCACGGTACACATCATCATCGGCACATTTCAATGTCACACACTCCGTACCGTTTTCGTATGACTTTTCAAACAGGCCTCTGACCTTCTCCATATCCGCTGCTTCGAAATAAGCTCCCTCACGCACATAATAATTGTTTTTCATGGAATTACATTCCGGCATCGGGATCACGGGATCGATCGTGTGTGTCCTGCACAGCTGCTCTGTCGTCACACAGAGATATTCATAATTGATGGATGGGGGATTTCCCTGATAACCGCTGTCTCCCTCTCCCATCACATAAGAGGCATCTCCCCAGGTAGGATCCACATAATAGTATTCACCATCCACACGTACCAGATTCCATGCATGTCCTGCTCCGGACGAAACGGTTCCCGTCACCAGTGTGGAGTAAATCCCGATCTTATCAAACAAATACTGCGCCGCCTTGGCATATCCCTGACAGACAGAACGCTGATTCAGGAAAACAGAGCAGATATTCTGGTTATCCTCTGCAGCCAGATCATACTCCGTATGCTCAATCAGATACTCATAGACAAACTTTACCTTCTCATATTCTCCGCCGCCCGCCGGTACTTTCTGCAAGATCTTGTCCACGCAGCTGCCGATCTGTTCCCTGAGATCAGCCACCTCCTCGGGACTGTAAGTATATGTGCCGGAAGCCGTAAGTTTCTTCAGTTCCTCTCCCTGCATATACTTATTGACAGAATATCCATCCACATAAAATAATTCCGGATGATCCGTCATCACGTACTGAAACACGTTATCTACCATCTCTATGTCACAGGTTGACACTTCAACATCCGAATCCTGCTCTTTCAAAATCGAATAAAGTTCCTGATACAGTGCTTTTTCCTCGTCCGAAAGACAGGAGTACGCATATTTCTCCATACCGGAAATATCGTGGAGCAAAGGCTTCTCACCGTTTTCGCCCGCACTGCCGGAATCCGCCTGATCTTCCGCATTTCCCTCTTCTTTCGTATCCAGCGCATTTCCCGTGGCAATGTCATTTGCCGCCTGTCTGATACTTTCTGCGGCCTCCGACATTTCTTTCAGATTCACATCCTCCATTTTTTCCGCACCGCAGCCGGTCAGAAATAACACCACTGCGAACAGACACAATACACATTTTTTCATTTAGTCACGTCCAAATTCCGTAAGAATAAGCCCCTTATTTCTGTCCAGTGTCATTCCGACACTCCAGGAATTCACAAACAACAGAAGCGGGTTGCCCTTCATATCCTTTACTTTCTTCATATCGGAAGTTCCCGTAAGTTTCTCCAGATTGATCTCATCCTTATTCTCGATCCATCGGATATGCTCATACGGGAGCGGCTCCAGCCGTATCTCTACATTATATTCATTCTCCAGCCGGAACTTCAGCACATCGAACTGCAGGACTCCGACCACGCCGACGATGATCTCTTCCAGTCCGGTATTGAACTCCTGAAAAATCTGGATTGCGCCTTCCTGAGCGATCTGTGTGATTCCTTTCACGAACTGCTTACGCTTCATGGTATCCACCTGACGCACCCTTGCAAAATGCTCCGGGGCAAAGGTAGGGATCCCCTCATATGCGAAGTTCTCCTTCGGCATGCAAACGGTATCTCCTATGGAAAAAATACCCGGATCAAACACGCCGATGATATCTCCGGCATATGCTTCATCCACCACTTTTCGCTCACTTGCCATGATCTGCTGGGGCTGGGAAAGACGCAGCACCTTGTTTCCCTGCACATGGCGTACTTCCTGCGCAGCATCAAATTTTCCGGAGCAGATCCGCATGAATGCCACTCTGTCCCGGTGCGCCTTATTCATATTCGCCTGTATCTTAAACACAAAAGCCGAAAATTCCTGCTCTGTCGGCTCGATCACACCGCAGTCAGCCTTTCTCGGCAGGGGAGGCGTCGCCATCTGCAGGAAATTCTGCAGAAAGATCTCCACGCCGAAATTCGTCAGTGCCGAGCCGAAGAATACCGGTGTGAGTTTCCCGTTTCTGACCTCTTCCAGATCAAATTCAGCGCTGGCGCCGTCAAGAAGTTCGATCTCATCCCGGAGCTTGTCCCACAATTCTTCCCCGATATATTCGACCGCTTTTTCTCCGTCCGCAACGGGGATCACTGTAGTCTCCCCCTCTCTGGTTCCTTTCTGGGTGTCCTCATAGGTGATGATACTCTCACTCTTTCTGTCGTAAACACCTTTAAAACTCTTACCGCATCCGATGGGCCAGTTGACCGGACAGGTGGCAATACCGAGTTCTTTCTCAATGTCGTCCAACAGTTCGAAGGTATCGTTCGCATCCCGATCCATCTTATTGATAAAAGTAAAAATGGGTATGCCGCGCATGCCGCACACTTTAAACAATTTCCTTGTCTGTGCCTCCACACCCTTGGAAGCATCGATCACCATCACTGCCGAATCCGCCGCCATCAGTGTCCGGTAAGTATCCTCCGAGAAGTCCTGATGTCCCGGCGTATCCAGTATATTGATGCAGTAATTGTCATACTCAAACTGCAATACAGAAGATGTGACGGAGATACCTCTCTCCTTCTCGATCTCCATCCAGTCGGAAACCGCATGTCTGGCTGTCGCCTTACCCTTCACGCTTCCCGCCAGATTGATCGCCCCTCCATAGAGCAGAAACTTCTCCGTCAGAGTCGTCTTGCCCGCATCCGGATGGGATATGATGGCAAATGTCCTTCTTCTGTTAATCTCCTGTGTGTAATTACCACTCACGTTTTTTTCTCCTTATGAATTTAATAGCGGCAGAAAACCAAATACCGCTTTCGGCGTCGCTTGGTTTTCTGCTCGCGTATGATATAAGTATACCACCGTTTTTCTCTAATTGACAGGACTAATTATAATATTCTCCGGTGAGGTGCCGGTCTTTCTCTGTACGATGTCCTCGATCTGGGCTCTCTGGGCGTCTGTCAGGCTCTGTGCCTTGACCACAACATCCACTCCCTCATCGCTGATGCTGACAACCACATCCTCGAATCCCTTTGCTTCCAGCAGGATTTCTGCAGCGGTTTCTTTCTCGGCAATATCCGTGAGCGCTATCATCTCTTCCACGGCTCCTGTCTTCTGGGCCTCGGAAATCTCAGCACTGTTAATGATATCAAGAAGTGTTTCTTTATTCTTTGCTCTTGTCTGCTCCTTCATCAATCGGGCGGATTCCAGTGTATTGACATTCGTGCTCGAGGTAAAGACTGCCTCGCCCGGCGTCTCTGATACATCGTCCGTGTCCAGGCTCTCTATCTCCTTCAGTCCGGCTTCCTCCAGGGTGACATCCGCAGACGCTGCTTCCATATCCGTATCCTCATCGGATATCTCGAGAGCGGCACTGTCATAGTCCCCAAAATTCTCCAGTTCATCAAGCACTTCTCCCTCTGCTACCTGTTCATCATTCTCGGATACCACCGATTTGCCCGACACCTTCAGAAGTTCCTCGTCACTGAGTTTTGTCCCTGCAAAATTAAGGTATCCAGCCACTGCGATCATAATGGCAAGCGCCGTGATCATGATCTGATTTTTTTTCAATACGTTTTTCACGCTCTTCTCCCCTTACTTTCCGGTTTTCATTTTTACTACTACAATTCTATTCTCATCAATTCCAAATAATGCCTGAATACTTCTCTTTATATTTTTTTGAACCGCCGCATTTCCACCGCCGGAAGCAGTCACTACCACTCCCTCTATCCGGGGATTGTCTCTCCGTCTCACATAAGGAGTCTGCGTCCCGTTTGAGTCCGTTACATACACGGTTGTTTCATCCGTATCCATATCGCTCGTGCTCCTGCTCCCGCCTGCCGAATCATTCTCTGTGCTGTTTGTACGGGCAGCCGGTCTGTCCTTTTCCACGATCTCCTCGCCCTCTGACTGCAGCGTGACCATTACTCTTACTCTGCCGACCCCTTCCATATACTGCAGGATTCCCTCCAGTTCCTTCTCTATCCGATTCCCATAATCTGATGTCTGCCCGGCGGCATCACCCTCTGTCTCTTCCGTATCAGTCTGCTCCGGCAGTTTAACTGCTTGTCCTGTTCCCAGCCCGCCGTTCTTTTTCACCGGCATACAGATGACCAGAAGCAGCACACCGGCAAGCGCCAGTATAATAAACTGCTCCCTCCGCTTCTCAATATTCTCTCTCTGTTTTCTACCCTCCTCCCCATTTCCCCTGCCGGTCAAATTTCCGATCCACTCACGAAGTTCCATCCAGGATCACCACCTCCACACTGTCAATATCTGTCTGCAGAATCTCCGCAATTTCCTCCCGCATCCTCACATCCTCTGATCCATTGCCCTCTCCGTATTTCTCTCCGATCGATATAATATCTACCGCTATTTTATCATCTGCATCTTGTTCCGATCCTTCCCGCATATAAATCCTGATTCCCGATCTCCCGGTCTCTCCTTCCTCTCCGCCAACCACTCCAAGCAATTCCACTCTGTCCGCCCGTATATTTTCATCTGCCAATGTTTCATTGAGCGTATTCCTGATCTCCTCCTCCACTGTCTGTAGATAGGTGCTGCCTGAAGTGTCCCGCACAGACAAATTGTCGAGCGAAACATTCTCAATCTGCTCTTTGTACTCTGCAAGCGTATTCCAATAATCCTCTCCCATCCCTTCCCGAAACACTTCCATCATCGGAAGAAATAATATAACAGCCGTCATCATTCCGGTCAGAAAGCGGATATATTTTTCATAGACCGGTGATGGTCTGAAATGTATAATCGCCTGCGCCAGGATCATAAATACACTTGCACGCTTTAATATTTCAAAAACATCTGTTTTCATCAAAACCCTCTGTTTGTGCTGATCGATGCGATCGCAATTGTGATAAAGAACAGTCCACAGGCAGCCGCAACCGTCCGAAACACCAACAGCCCGCCTTCACCCACCTGATCCATACAGGATGTTATTCTTCTGTCACTGACAATATTGCAAAGTGCCGCCCCCAGCTTAAGTGTCATGGACAACAGCCATATTTTGACTACCGGTACCGCGCAGATCAGAAACAGCAGCAACACTGCCATAACGCCGACACTGTTTTTGATCAAGATGGCCGATCCTGCCATCATCTCCGCAACACTGCTCCCCAGTGTCCCGATCCCCGGAATCGCTGCAATGCTTTTTTGAAGCGCGGTCAGCTGAACCGAGTCGATAACAGGCGTTATCAATGATTGTACCACATTGACTCCTGTTATGACAGCTATAAGCAATTTCAACAAATATCCGATACATCGCTTCAACAGTTCCAGCAGCATGTGCAGTCTCTCTTCCATCCACAGACCATTCATCAGAACAAGGAACAGATACACCTTGACCATGGGCATCAGAACACCTGCAAATATCATTTCCACTCCAAAGATCAGAAGAAGGACAAGCTGATATCCCAACAACGCTGTCGTCACACCGGAGGCTGCCCCTACCGCCATGAAATACAACGGCATAAACAGCTTTAAAAACAGCAGAATATGTTCCACCAGTGTTTCCCCCGTCTCCATAATGACCTCAAATATTCCGATCAGGATCAACACCAGAAACAGATAGACAAAATAGAATCCGATATCAGCGATCTGGCGGTTTTCAAACAGCTCTGTAAAATGAAGCAGCAATGCTGCAATCAGTCCGATTCCGAGGAGCAGGACAACAAGTTGTACCATGCCGCCCGCCTCGCTCATAATCATTCCCTTCATATCATGGAACAAAATCCGCAGGACCTCCCACACTTTTCCCTGCAAAAGCAGCCGAAAGACATCACCCAACCGATCGCCTGTGTCCAGTCCTGCTCCGGGCAACAGTTTCTCGATCTGACTACTGATTTTTTGTATCTCTTCTTCCCAGTACTGCATAATTTACCCTCTGAAATTTTCAATGGTACGAATAACGGATAACAAAATGGGAAGCCCTGTCAGGAGCACCATTACTTTTCCGAAGATCTGAAGTTGGCTGCTGATGGCGCTGTAGCCTGCATCTTTACAGATTCCGGCACAGAATTCACAAACATATGTAATTCCAACCACTTTAAACAAAATGCCCAGGAACCCATTTTCCTCCTCCGAAAAAATGCTGAGCAGGCGCATCTGTTCCATAAAAAATGTCAGATTCTTCATGGCACAAAAAAAGATCAAAAGTCCTGTGGCTGTTCCTATATATATCCCATATTCCGATTTAACCGATTTGAAATATACCGCAAGAAGCACGCCTGTGATACCTAAGAAACCAATCTTTATGATCTCCATGTTCTCCTCCTGTTTCTGATAATTCATCACAATGAAAACAGTTTCTGTATAGTCGTGAACAGATCATAGATATAAGGGACAATCCATGACAGCACCAGGATCAACCCTGCCAGACTGATCAAAAAAGCATGTTCTTCCCTTCCGCTGTGCTTTAACACCTGACTCAGTATGGTTACCAGAATCCCTACCGCCGCTATTTTAAAAATCAGACTAACGCCCATTTTTCCTCCTGTCGCATAAAGAACCGCTCTGTCAGATCAATATGATCACCGTTAACAGTCCTCCCATGATTCCAAAACTCATAATCATTCGTTCTCTTTCATTTTTCTTCTTCCTGCACTTTTCGATATATTTTGACAGTTCCACTATACCGGTGTCCATGGAACGTTCCTGAAGTTCACAATCCGCATATCCGGACTGTGTTCCGAAATTTTCCAGCATTTTCTGTTCCTCTCTCTTTAGTCCCCATTCTGCACCATACTTTGCGCTGCATGCTTTCCATATCTGTGGAAAAGGTGTTCCCGGATGCTCCAGCCACCTCTCGTACATTTCCGTCAACATCTGCCGGAAATCACCATCCGTCTGACTGCTGACAATCCTGCAGATCTCCGGCAGCGGTTCCCTGCAATAGGACACCTGGCTGTAAATCAATTCAAACAGTCTATGAATCTTCCCCAGAACGATCATTCTGCTTCGTATCTGTGCGCAGCAGCAAAAACCAATCCCTGTCGTTCCGACGATCAGGAGCAGAGTGCCTGCAAGCTTACACATGACGCCCATCCTGATCATAAATCCCTGCAACGATGCATTTCCCTTGTTTCCGTCCCAATACAACAATCCGCTTAAACATTTTCCCCTCCAGAACAGGCTTCATCCAGTCCTTTCTCCCAAGGTCTTCTATACTGCTCCCGTGAGCCGTGGCGACCAGACTGCTTCCGCAGCAGAGCACCTGGCTCAATGCTGCTGCATCCTCCCTTCCTCCGATCTCATCCACCGCGACAACATCCGGCGTCAGGGAGCGCACAGCCATCATCATCCCCTGTACTTTGGGACACCCGTCCAGCACATCCGTCCTGATCCCTACATCATTCTGTGCAGTGCCCATATAAGTGCCGGCAATCTCTGAGCGCTCATCGATCACAGTTACATTTCTCCCGTGACAATCATTGCTCCCATCGGAAATCTGTCGGACCAGATCCCGGAGCATTGTCGTCTTACCGCATCCGGGTGGCGAAAGAATCAATGTATTTAACAATTCCTTCTTCTGATACAAAAAAGGAAGTACCGGATCCGCAACTCCTTTAATCTCATGCGAAATCCTGATGTTGAGTCCGGAAATATGCTTGAGTGACAAAATTTCTCCGTTTTCGTTAAGCACTGCGCTGCCTGCCACACCTACACGGTGTCCTCCCGGAACTGTCAGGAATCCTCTGCGTAGTTCTTCCGCATATGCATATAAGGAATAATGGCATATATGGTTTAGAATACTCTCCAACTCTCCGGGCAGCAGAATCCATGCACCGGAAGTTTCCGTTACAATCCTCCCTTTTAAATCAATACAGCGTTCTGTATGATCCCTCACAAGAAGTACTGGTCTGCCTGTCCTCAGCCTGATCTCCTGCAGAGTATCGGCATATTCTGATACCACACCCAGACGCTCCCACATACTTTCCGGAAACAATCCGAGGATCTCCTGTTTTCGACTCAACGGATTCCCCTCCTTGTCCATGTTCCTTATCCTAATATATGATAAGCTGTCCAGCTTATGACTGAATTTTTGCCCCTGATTATGAACCTGATAACAGATACTCGCCCGTCTTTTACGGATTGTACTTAATAAAACACAATATTTTTTTATTTGGGCATAGACAAAAACAGGAATAATTGCTATTATTAAATCAGAAACAGGAACAACTACTATTATTAAAATTATAAAGAGAAAAGGAGAGATCATTATGACAGCAGCAAACACAGCACAGGTTGAAAATCTTGTATCATTACTGGACGGTTATGCAACAAAAGGCGGACATCATCTGAATGTTAATGTATTAAACAGAGATACTCTTCTCGATGCGCAGAAGCATCCCGAGAAGTATCCTCAGCTTACAATCCGTGTCAGCGGATATGCCGTGAATTTCATCAAGCTTACCCCCGAACAGCAGGCAGATGTTATTTCACGTACTTTCCACGAAGCAATCTAACTCCCTATAAGCTTCTGCGAAGCAAAAAAGGAGCCATGGCAGAAACAACCTGCCATGGCTCCTTTGATCTGTCTGCATATGTAAAATGCCTGCCGTGTCGGCAGGCATTTTGATTTCTGTTTACTACTGCTGTGCCACATCCTTCATGGAGAAGCTGATACGTCCCATCTTATCTTTGCCGAGACATACCACTGTCACCTTATCGCCCAGTGTGAGCACATCCTCAACATGATTGATCCTCTCTTTTGCAATCTTGGAGATGTGAACCATTCCCTCCTTGCCGGGAGCAAACTCGATAAACGCACCGAACTCTTTGATGCTGACAACCCTTCCGGTAAAGATCTGACCCTGCTCAAACTCTGTGGTGATGATCTTGATCATATCGATCGCCTGATCCATCATTGCCTTATCTGTACCGCATACGGAAACCGCACCGTCATCCGTGATATCGATCTTGACGCCTGTTCTGGCAATGATCTCATTGATCGTCTTGCCTCTTTGTCCGACCACATCACCGATCTTCTCCGGATCGATCTTGATCTGGATGATCTTAGGCGCATACTTGCCAACCTCTGCTCTGGGTGCTGCGATCGCAGGCTTCATACAGTTGTCCATGATGAAAAGTCTTGCCTCACGGCATCTTGCAATCGCTCCCTCCACGATCGGTCTTGTCAGACCGTGGATCTTGATATCCATCTGAATTGCTGTGATACCTTCCGTCGTACCAGTCACCTTGAAATCCATGTCCCCGAAGAAATCTTCCAGTCCCTGAATATCGGTAAGCAGTACAAAATCATCGTCTGTATCACCTGTTACCAGACCGCAGGAAATACCTGCCACCATCTTCTTGATCGGCACGCCGGCAGCCATCAGTGACATACAGGATGCACAGGTGGAAGCCATTGACGTAGAACCGTTTGATTCAAATGTCTCGGACACACAACGAATCGCATACGGAAATTCTTCCGGTGAAGGAAGTACCGGGATCAGTGCTCTCTCTGCCAGTGCGCCATGACCGATCTCACGGCGTCCCGGTCCTCTGGAAGGTTTGGTCTCACCTACCGAGTAAGACGGGAAATTATAGTGATGCATATAGCGCTTGCTTACTTCATTTTCATCCAGACCGTCGATCTTCTGCGCATCAGACAGCGGCGCCAGCGTACATACGTCGCAGATCTGTGTCTGTCCACGGGTAAACATTGCAGAACCGTGAACTCTCGGGATCACATCCACTTCCGCTGCCAGCGGACGAATCTGTGTGATCTCACGTCCGTCGGGACGCTTATGATCTTTCAGAATCATCTTGCGGACAGTCTTCTTCTGATACTGATATACTGCCTCGCCGAGCACCGCCAGCCACTCTTCGTTGTCTGCGAATGCCTCCTCGAATTTCTCTGTCACCTTGCGGATATTTTCTTCTCTTACCTGCTTCTCATCGGTAAATACGGCTGTTTCCATCTCCTCGGGAGTAACAATCTCGCGCATTGCCGCGAACATCTCCTCGGGGATCGCACAGCTCGTATACTCATGCTTCGGCTTGCCGACCTCAGCCACAATCTGATTGATAAATGCGATGAGAGTCTGGTTTACCTCATGTGCCTTATAAATCGCCTCGATCATGGTTGCCTCAGGGATCTCATTTGCACCTGCCTCGATCATGATAACCTTCTCACTGGTGGAAGCAACCGTCAGATTCAGGTCTCCTGTCTTCCACTGCTCCTGAGACGGATTGATAATAAACTCACCATTGATCATGCCTACCTGCGTCATGGCACAGGGACCGTCAAACGGAATGTCCGAAATACTTGTCGCAATGGCTGCACCCAGCATAGCCACCAGCTCCGGACGGCACTCCGGATCAACGGACATTACCATATTATTCAATGTCACATCATTTCTGTAATCCTTCGGGAATAACGGACGCATCGGTCTGTCGATAACACGGCTTGTCAGGATCGCATTCTCGGAAGCCTTTCCCTCTCTCTTATTAAACCCTCCGGGGATCTTGCCCACAGCGTACAGCTTCTCCTCATATTCAACGCTCAGCGGAAAGAAATCAATCCCGTCCCTGGGCTTGTCTGATGCCGTGGCAGTGCTTAATACCGTGGTATCGCCATACTGCATAAATGCACAGCCGTTTGCCTGTTTGCCAACCTTGCCGATTTCCACCTTAAGGGTTCTGCCGGCAAGATCCATTGTGTAAGTCTTGTACATACTCTCTTCTCCTTTTCTTTTTTCATCTATATGCCAGACAGAAGAGACCGAAACTACTGAGCTGCCCATATCCGCGGTCCGTATATCCACACCTCAGTGGTCTCGGGAATACCTTCTGTCATACCATACATTGACAAATTGACAAAAAGGCGGATTTATCAAACCCGCCTTTTACCTCTGCTACTTTCTCAGACCCAATTTCTCGATCAGGGCACGATATCTCTCGATATCCGTCTTCTTTAAATAAGCCAGAAGTCCACGTCTCTGACCTACCATCTTCAACATACCTCTTCTGGAATGATGATCCTTCTGATTCTCTTTCAGATGCTCTGTCAGCTCGTTGATCCTTGCTGTCAGCACTGCAACCTGAACCTCAGGTGAACCTGTGTCACCGGGCTTTCTTGCATACTCGTTGATAATCGCGGTTTTCTTTTCCTTTGAAATCATTGTTTCTCCTCCTGTTTCTTATATTCACCGGAAACTAAGCGCGGGTTGGAGTATCCCGTCACCGAGCATCGGCAAAACCTCATACTCGAACAGTATAACACACCTTATTTCATCTGTAAAGCACCAATTTTCTCGTTGATCTGTGCTGCAATTTCACCTACGCGCTTCTCCTCAAGATTTGCAACCATGACAAACAATTCTTCCAACAGCGACTGCATATTCTCCTCATAAGTATATTTCTTCAGTTCCTCCACGATCGCATCTGCGCCGTCGATATCATCCTGTCGCATTGCCTCACACAATTTCGCAAGCAGTGCCCTCAGATCAATATGATCTTCCCACGCACATTTTCCCTCCTCCGGGAACATTTCCTTCAGTCGCTCCGCAAAAAACTCAATTTCCCTGAGTAACATCGGATGAATCGCTCTGATCTGCCCGAGATTATTCTGAACAGCTGCCTCCTCCAGCGACCTTGCCATTCCCGAAAGTCTCATGGCACCTATCGTCGCTGCAGCACTCTTGAAACCATGCACACGAATCCTGTAATTCTTCAATCCTTCTTGCGTATCAATCTCATTATACAGGCTTGCAATCCCGGCTGCTTCGCCCGGAAGCGTCCGGTAAAACACCCTTACCATATCAAGCAGAGTCTTCCTGTCATGAAACTTTTCCAGCGCTTTTTTCCAAAATACTCCTTCTATCTCGGGAAATACCGGCTCATTCTCCTCTTTCTCATTGTCAGCAATATCACGCATGACATACGTCACTTTACTCTTATCGATCAGTTTCAGAATGACATACTCCAGCCTTTCCGGCTCCACCGGCTTGCTCAGATAATCGTCAAAGCCTTCCTTCTCATAGACTTCTCTGTGTTCAAGCGTTGTATTGGCCGTGAGAATCACGACCGGGATATCCTTACATGCACTGTCTCCCTGCCGGATACGCCGGAACGTCTCGATTCCGTCCATTCCGGGCATCATATGATCCATAAAGATCACATCATACGGGGTTTTCTGTATCATTTCAAGACAGGCTTCTCCACTGTCCGCCTCTTCTATCTGCATGCAGGTACGCTCCAGAAGTTTTACAAACACCCTTCTGTTGATCTCGTTATCATCCACCACCAATACGCGTGCTTCCGGTGCCTGAAACATCTCACGGTACTGATGTTCCACGCCGGTATGCTGCAGTGCATGCCGGATCTCTCCGACAGGTCTGCTGTCCGCTATCCGTTGTCTTAAGGTGAAATGAAAATTGCTTCCCTCACCGTAAACACTCTCCACCTGCAGTCTGCTGTCCATCATCACGAGAAGCTGCATTGCGATATTCATGCCAAGCCCCGAACCCTCTACGTTACGGTTCTTGAGTTCATCGATACGCTTAAACTCCGAAAACAGTCGCTTGATATCTTCCTCTCTGATCCCGGCTCCGGTATCCTTAACCGCAAAGTGCAGAACCGCGAAATCACCCTCAATGGAGCCGTCACAGCTGATCACCACGCTACCTTCACTTGTATACTTATAGGCATTGTTCACAATATTTAGGAGAATCTGCCTGAGACGCACATCGTCTCCGTAGAATCTGTCGGGAAGTTCCGGATTCACATTCACCGAAAAATGCAACTTCTTTTCCTGCATCTTCAGTTCCATCAGATGATAGATATCCGCAATCAACCTGCTGAGACTGTACTCTGTCACCTGCAATTCCATATTCCCCGATTCGATCTTAGAGAAATCCAGAATATCATTGATCGTGCTGAGTAGCAGTCCGGAAGCGACTTTGATCTCGTTCGCATAGGAAACGATCTCCGGATCGTCACATTCTCTCAGGATTATCTCATCCATACCACAGATAACAGATACCGGAGTCCGTATCTCATGGGACATATTGGCAAGGAAGCGGCGTTCCGCCTGATTTGACCGCTCCACCTCCCGGATCGCCTGCTCTAGCTGCTCACATTTATTCATATAGAAGCGCATCTGCATTCTGGCGAGCATTCCTATAATCGCTGCAACCGTCAGCAGACTTACAAAAGTATCGATGGAGGCCAGCGTCTCTGTTTTGAAATGAATAATGATCTCCGGATGCTGATCCGCCACCCAGAATACCACTCCGTACGCAATCCCCGTAATGGGTGCGAGGATCAGCAGATAGCGCCGCTCCAAGAGCATAAACTCCAGAACCATGCCCAACACCATCCAGATCGCCATTCCGCCGTTCACACCGCCGTTTGACAAAAAGAGAAGCGGAAACACCAAAAATGCTCCCGATA
>JALFTO010000160.1 GCA_022779165.1 Lachnospiraceae bacterium | reverse complement strand
GGGCTGCCAGTCCTGCGGACAAATGAAGCTGATCTCGTACTCCCCGTTTTTGAGCTGTGCAAACATGGTCTTATGTTCCCGGCTGCACACCAGCTTCTTCCAACCGATCCCATTAAAGTATTCCAGCGAAATTTCTTCCGCGTATGCCTCTGCCGGTGTATCTGCAAAGATTACCTTGGGTTTACGCTTGATGATCTTGAGGTCATCATCCTCCTGCCCCGGAGTGAGCTGAACAAGATGCTCCGGATAATCCACCCGGAATTTCATGCGTATGAGAGATCCTGCCTTATTGAAATAAGAATCATTCCCGATATAACATTCCTGATACAGGGAGAGTGTATCTCCAAAGGGATCAAACTCATCCACATCGAGATCGGTCACGCCATTGCCCACATACTCGACCGGCCTGCTGCTGCCCTCAGAGGAGAAACAGATATTCTCCACCTTATAATTCCTGTGGATGCTCTCCACCGCTAACAGGATGAGCAGACTGTACTCCCTTCCGTCGACCTCGACCTTGCTGCACGCCTCGCTCTTGCGCAGACGGAATGTCTGTCCGTCCTCCCGCATCATGACTTCGTCAAAGAATCGGAACCCGTCTTCCCCGTAATACTGGAACACGAACTTACCGTCCGCAATATCACGGACAAGCTGCTCATTTCCGGAGATCCTCACATAAATATCATTTTCCTCCACATCAAATACGGAGGAATGATAGAACAGCATCAGATTCTTGTCGATTCCCTTATCTTCGCCAAACAGGGTGAACGGTCGCATACGCTCCAGTTCAAAGGTCATATCACCCATTTCCTCATCCGGAACAGGAAGCGGCACGGTGAATTCCCCGAGCAACGGAATGATATGTCCGTCCTTCTCATCTGTCATAAACATCCCCGACAGCTGTGCATTCGTCACATACAGATTGTGATCTGTCTCAAAGACGACATCGCTCTCTCCCTCCCTGCCGGCTTCCGCCAGAAGTTTTGTCCCCCTCGGGATCTCGGTTCCCGCCACGGTATCCTGCACCAGTCCGAGCACGACCGTCGCGCGCGCCGGCTTGGCGGGGAGCAGGGAAATATCAAGCATGTTAACGAATTCCGTATGGTAATTGTCCAACACCTGATTATAGCGCTCTATATTGTATTCCATCTGATCCGCAAACAACAGCGACAGCGTGGAACCGATATCCGGGTTGTCCGGGTCAAAATGCCATTCCGGCACATAGCTGCCTGCCAGTCCGGCAATCTGGGCGCGGATGTCCTCCGCAGTGCGCTTGTCAATCTGTAATTTCTTCGACCTGCTCTGTGCTGTACTGTTCTGGTTCATATTCCTCTTCCTCTACATCTGCATTTAAATAGAACGGAAATACAAGGTTATCACGGACATTGCTGCCCCGCAGTATATAGTCCAGTCCGATGATCAGACATCCCGGACGCGATGTGCTGTCCACATTGATATCCACATTCTCAATCCTGGGCTCCTGGGATAAAATCTGATCCTTCAAAGCCCGGATCATCAGATTGAGTGTTGTGACATTGACATCCATAAAGGTATAGGCTGTGATCGTACTGCCGAAATCCGGTCTCACAAGCCGCTCCTGCTGCTGAGTCATCAGAATCAGGTAGACCGACTCTTTCACACTCTGTGCCTCCGACGAGACGGCAAAGCGCCCCGTCGCGGGATTGATCTGTGGCGGAAATTTCATTCCCGTACCAAGGAAACTGTTATCAGGCATCTCTCTTCCTCCCGTCTTATCCGACCTTGATCGGCGTGCCGCTCACCACGACTGCGCCGCTGCTGTTTATCTTCGCTACCGAAGCGGCATTGACTGCAACCGTACCGCCACGAACCTCCATATTGGCATTGGCATCAAGCTTCACGGACTCGTTGGCCTCCATCGTAAAGCGGTTCGTCTTCAATGTGGTCGCCCCAGTCATACCGTTCATCGTCAGTTCAATCGTCTCTCCGACCTTGATCGTCAGCTTACTTGCCGCCTTGATCTCCATCTGGCCGGTGCCCGTCTTCATCTCGATCTGATTTGCCCCTGCCAGATCCTTGATCGTGATCATATTCTTGGCGTTGTTCATCTCAATGCTGTGCATGGACTTGGCAGTCTCTATGACCATCCTGTCGGTCATACCTTCTCCCTCCACATTGTCCTCAAAAAGAATGCTGTTGCCGTTCTTGGTAACGATCCGCTTATTCTTATTTAACATATCCACCGACTTCCGCAAGAAGATACTCATATCCTTCGGCACACAGCCGATCACATACGGCTTCTCGATATTGCCCTGATCAAATACGAGAAGCACCTGATCTCCGACCTCCGGCAGGAAATAATGCCCCCAGCTCATTCCGCTCGAAGGCATCGCCACTCTCGCCCACTTGAGCTCATTTGCTTCCTTGTCGCGGACCGGAATGCTCACACACACTCTGCCCGGCATATTCATATCGTAATTGTTCACAACCGTCCCGACCATAACGCCCATGATCCGGTTGTCGCCCGTCTCGGTCTTGGTAATCTGCTTCTCCGCAATATCGTCAATAATGTCAAAAAGTGCCACTGACCAACACCTCCCTGTTTATTTTAGAAGAATCCGGAAAGATCAGGCACATCATCCAGAAGGGAAGATGCGGAACCGATCGCTCCCATCGCAGAATCCAGTCCGGAAGTAAGACCGCCGGCACCACCAAGCGAACTTGCCATAGCATCCTCCATCTTCGCCGCCTTACCTGTAATCTTCGTGATAAATTCCCCTTCACCGGTCATGATATGACGCACCGTCACCAGATAAAAGGTATTGGAAACGGCTGTCCCCAGCCCTTTCAGCTTGATAAACCTGCCCGGCACGAGCTCCGGAATTCCCATCAGCTCCGCCTCAAGCGTCCCGAACCGGTAGGAAATGTCCTCCGCCAGATATTCCGCCCTGTACTGGGCATCCTTCTTGGAGGAGACCGTCGGATCGATGTACACCTTCGCCGCATCCTTGACAAGCGGCTTCGCCATATTTCCCTGTGAAATCTTGTTGTTCAGACTCTTGGAGGATGAGATGGCAGATGCCTTGCCCACATCGGTGGAACGCACCTCGACCTTGCCCACCAGACCCGTGATGTCATAATCCACCTCGAAGCTGCGCAAGAGGGGATTCGGTTCGATCTCCATCAGGATATCCTTATAATCCTTTGCCGGTCGGAAATATACGGTTCCGGCATTCGTAAAGAACTCGTAATTAAATTTCTTGGCTGCCTTGACGACAAACTCATAGTCACTCTCGCAGACCATC
>JALFTO010000131.1 GCA_022779165.1 Lachnospiraceae bacterium | reverse complement strand
GCCGATGTCGCCTCATCGAGGATCAGAAGCTCCGGATTATGGTACAATGCCCTCGCGATGCCGAGACGCTGTCTCTGCCCGCCGGACATACGGATCCCGCGTTCCCCGATCTCGGTGTCAAGTCCCTCCGGAAGTCCCTCCACGAAGCTTCTCAGCTGCGCTTCGTCGATCACTTCCCAGACGCGTTTCTCATCGATCTTCTCCCTTGGAATGCCGAATGCCACATTGGCACGGATCGTATCATCCATCAGATTGATGGACTGCGGGATATAACCGATATTGTGAAGCCATCCGGCATAATTGGACAGCACATCCTTTCCGTCGCATAGGATCTCGCCCGTCTCGGCATCCAGAAGCCCCAGGATAATATCGACAAGCGTGGTCTTGCCCGCGCCCGATTTGCCCACGATACCGACGGATTTCCCTACCGGGACCTCCATCTGCGCATGGTCAAAGATCAGTTTCTCGGAATTGGGATACCGATAGGTCAGATCTGTGACCTGAATGCTCTCCTCAATGGGAAGCTTCTCCCCTGTCTGCCTGCCGATCGTCTTAGGCGTCTCCACCTGCTTCACATTCTGCGGCATCTCCACATTCTCATATACATAGTCAAGCGTCGGCTTGTAATAGGCGATATTGGCAAGATACGTGCTCATGCGGTTCGCGCTCGGCATCAGCCGCATGGCGGCAAGCGCAAATGCGGACAGCTGCGGGAGCATATTGGTCACGCTCCTGCCCGTCATGATCATCGCGCCCATATAGGCGAGGACGCCGCCGATACAGACTGTCTCGATCACCAGTCTCGGCACGGAGCCGAGCACCTTCTGGCTGCGGGACAGGTTGTAGAATTTACGTCCATTATTCTCATACTCTTCCAGGAAGGATTCTTCCTTGGCAAAGATCTTCACATCCTTGATGCTCATGATGGACTGGATGATACTGTTGTACATACGGCTCTGGCGTATCCTTGCCTCCTGACCGATCTGCCCCATCTTCGGCTTGAACCAAATCGTGATCAAAGCCGTCACGCCAAACAGCAGCGCACAGATCGCCACCGTCATCTGAAAGTCAATGATCAGCAGCACGGCGCCCAGACAGAGTGCAATGACGAACTCCGACAGGAACTGAATACATTCCAACAATAGCGAAAACACTCCTGTCGTATCGCTGTAAACCGTCCGCAGCACATCCGATGTGTTGGCATTCAGATAAAATTCATAAGGCTTGTTAAAATAGATCTTTAACAGCTCCCTGGAAATGTTAAACTGACTGTTCGCAATAAAGGTATGCTGTGCATAATACATGAGCAGCAGATATGCGTTCTTCAGGATAAAGATCAGGATCAGCGCTGCGATCATGACAAGCACGAACTGTTCGATATTCTCAAGTCCGAGCGCCCGGCTCACAAGCACCACATACCGATTCCCCGTAAAGACATCGGGTTCCACCACTGCCGTCACAAGCGGCAGGATCATGGACACGCCCAGCGTCTCCAGCACCGCTCCGATACTGATCATAAAAAGCAGAAGCACAACCTGCCTCTTCTGCTTCTTATTGAGTACTGCTCTTAGTTTTCTGATGATATCCATAGTTACATCCTATCCGAAAAAATATTGGAAAACGCCGGTGAAAGCGCTCCCTTATTTCTGTCTTTCTCCACTCTGGCGCCTCCTGCCAAGGCGCAGAAACAATCCCGGCAGCCCGAGAAGACGCTTCTTCTGCTTGCGTTTGCTGTCCTCGTCATACGTGTTCACGAGATATTCCTGGATCACCGGGTTGCAGGCGATCTTCTGCTTGCGCTGATACAGGAACAGATTTCTCCTCTCGACAAGACGCATCCCGAGACTCTTCCTGGGATACCAAAGCTGCGCCGCTACCTCTGAGAAAGGCACAACCTGCGAAGCATATACGTCCAGGAACTGTTCCAGTTCCCGGTAATCGCTCTCTCTGAAGTCATTGCAGTGAATGCAGATCGTATCAAAGGATCTCGGCAGGGAAATGCGTGCGCTGCGGCAGGGCACAAAGAGAAGTCCCCGCTCTCTGTAAGGCACATCCGTATATCCGTCCGTCACACAGGTAAAGCCCAGTTTCTTCAGCGCTTTTAACGTGTTCTTATCGTATGTGTGTCCGGGCGCCATAAATATAGTAACATCGAATCCCTTATTTTGCAAAATTTCCTTTCCGGCTTTCAGTTTCCGGAACTGACTCTCATAGGAGAGTCCGGCAAACTCGCTGGCAGACTTGATCCCGAGGAGGCCGGAATCCGTCGTCTCGTAAGTATGCTGATACCCGTGCTGCGCAATGGTATAGCCCTCGCGCTGACAACTCTGAATACACTCCCAGAAATCTCCTCTTGCCTCTTCATGTGCAAGTCCCGGATCCCGATTGTCCGGCACGACTCCCAGCAGAGGTTTCACCTTATACTTATCAAAAATAGCCTTCACACGGTAGAACTTATCCCAGTCCATATCCGGTGTGATATCATCCAGCCGGAAGGTACACGTATTTGTCATCCATTTCATACAGCCACCTCGTTTTTGATCGGTCATATCTGTTCAGTCCTTCACAGATACCGGTCCACATCCTTCAGTCGTCCGTCAGCATTCCCACCAGATTGATGAGGCCCTTGACCGCTTCGGCTTTCAGACCCACCACATCCTCGCAATCGTAATAATACAGTTCCTCACCGCCGAAGGATTCCTTGAATTCCGTGATATTCTTCACTTCCTCCCTGAGACCTGCACC
>JALFTO010000102.1 GCA_022779165.1 Lachnospiraceae bacterium | reverse complement strand
CGTCATAGGAAAGCTTACTCCTGCGCTCCTTCTCCGGGCAGACATCCAGTATCTCATACAGATCGATCTTCTCATCGCAGGCTGCGATCTCAAAATAACCGATATACCGCGCTGCGCATCCGCCTCTGTCCACACTGCCCGTAGCGACGAGCCTTATGCCCAGATCGCGGAACCACTCCGCATACTGTTCGAGTTCCTTAATTTCCTCCGAAATCAGGAACGGCATGCTCTGTTCCTTGACGCCGGCAATACCATATAACACATCGGTTCTATGTAACAGGACTGCGGCCTCCAGACCGCCCTCCTCCTTGGCTTCCTCCAACATATGACCGAACTCGATCCCGAAATTCACCGTGCTGGGACCTCCGTCCATAAACAGCATCTTCATCGCCGACAGCGTACCGTCATTGGAAACCAGGATTCCCTGTTTCTCCTCCTGGTAGTGGGCGATCAGTGCAAGCAGCCTGTTCATATCCTCCAGATCAACACGCCCGTCACTCCGGTTCTTCTGCAATGCAATCCTGTTCTTCTGACTGGTTGAGATCATTGCGATCGTTCCGTTTAAGCGGATCGCATCACCGCTCTTGACTTCCGTGATGGAATCCTTATTCAGGATCTTCTCGATCTGCTTCGGTGCAAACCGGTAATATGCCTCAAACATCAAAAACTTGGTATAGTAGACGTTCTTGACGGTCTTATTCACTTCATATACGCTGTTCCACAGCGATTTCATATCGCTTCCGAGCACTGATGTCCTCTCCAGTTCGACATCCTCCCGCCCGGTTGCGACCGCCTGCATGGCGCTGCACACCCTGCGCAGATCCTCCGACTGTACCCACAGGATAAAGAAACAGAAAATGCTTCCGACAACAAAGATGCCGAACAGCCATGCAATCCCTCTCATATCCTGCGCAGATCCGCCTGTCAGGATCCCCTGCCTCGTGACACCGAGTAGTGCATAGGAAGGAACCGGCCCTTTGCTGTCACCGAGTACCAGCAGACCGTACTCCTGACCGTCTATCCTCATCTCGGAGACAATCTCCTCCTCCGTTATCTTGAGTTCCGACACGATCTGACTCGCCGCATCGGTATAGACCGAGCCGACACGGTAACCGTTCCTGCCGCTGGCACTCGCCACGATCATCTGATCTTTGACTCTGACAACGCACAGATCATAAAAGACCTGTGTGCTTCCCGAGCGTACAACCGTCTCCGCGAGAGCATTCTGCAGCGTGTAATAATCCTCCTGCTCATAGAAGTCCGGCTCATCAAAGGTAAACCGCTCAAGACTGCTAAATCCTTTCAGCAGATCCTCCATGACAAAAAATCCGAAATTGCTGTACTCCTGTACCTGCATCTCCTTACGTTTCTCATTGATCAGCCCGGCGCCGATCAGCGTGATGGCAAGCAGTACCGATTCCATCAGGATTGCCATATAGACGATCCTGTTTCTGTTCTTTAACAACCTGGAAAGGATAAACAGGATTGTAAGTCCGACCACGAGCATGACCGCACATACCATGAGCGGCATTCTCGCCAGTGACAGGATCTGCAAAAGTGACAGTTTCCTGCCCTCATAGGCAGCCTTGGTCTCCATCATCGTCTGCCAGTCACCCTCTTCCATTCCCTGATCAGTCCTGGACTGCATACCCGTTTCATCCCAGTCTGCATCGACAAAGAAATGACCGCCCTCACTTTCCCAGGTCTGCTCCGAACGCAGCAGATAAACGTCCATTCCTTGTTCTTCCTCTTCCTTGTCGGATGAAATATCCGTAAGGACTGTCCTGTCCGTCCGGTATCCGTCCGCCTGACTGCCGTCCGTGGAAGCCAGCGTCAGATAAAAGGAATCCTCTGACACGTCAAAGCCGCTCAGCACGCCCTCCGCATCCAGCGTCAGATAGCCGGATGCTGCGGTCGGCTTCAGGGAACTGCTCATCTGATAG
The DNA here is from genome assembly GCA_022779165.1 of Lachnospiraceae bacterium. Taxonomy (GTDB): domain Bacteria; phylum Bacillota; class Clostridia; order Lachnospirales; family Lachnospiraceae; genus VSOB01. The sequence continues at coordinate 2,600 of JALFTO010000102.1, read as the reverse complement.
ATCCGGTAGATGGTCCGCATCTTACCGCTCTCCTGTATATTTCCCTGCAGCAGCACATACAGATTATCCTTGTACGCGATGCCTGCAATCTGCGGCGTATAATTAATTCCGGCCGTAGTGAACATCGCACGCACCTTTCGGTTCTCCCCGATCTTATAGAGGAGCGCATCCTCTTTCCTGTTCTCCGAGACATACGTATCCGCACCGCCTCTGCAGCTATGATTATATATGGTATAGTCTTTTCCGGGCAGACAGTCCTGTGCCAGATAAATCCCGACTCCGACAGTCAATAACACCCATATCAGACCTATGATCATCCATATCCGTTTTACCATGGTTTACTTAACTCCTATTGCAGTAAAGATTCCGTTCCGATTGTCTTAAAACTGTTGAAAAAGAAACGCAGCCAGGGGATATCTCCGAAGATCGCCTGTGTCACGAAAGAAGCGATCACAACAAGGATCAACAGAGCACATATCCACAACAGGATGCCGAAGAGCCTGTCCCTGTTCCTGGCAAACCACCGCTTCAGCATGGCACGGATCCCTTTTTTCTTCTTAGGCGCAGAGGCGATCCTGATATCCTTGTAGAGCTCCGTGAACTTCTGGTAACTCCGTTTTGCCGTCTTCTTCTGAAGGAGCTGGTAGCTGACCGCCTTCTGTGATGCCTTGGGCTCGAGAAGCTCCATCAGGACACGCGCACACTGCACCGTGCAGTCACGCTCCGTCTTGTCGGGATCGAGCTGCTCCAAGTCGAGTTCATATCCCAGATAGACCGAATGATCTCTGGCCAGATTCAGCTGCCGCTGCTCCAGGATCAGGTACAGGAGCGGATACGGCAATCCCGAGGAGATACATGTCAGTATCACATTGATACAGATATCCTCGCACTCCGCCAGCTTATAAGCGCTCCCGTTATAGAAGCTCTTCAACGGTCTCTCCTGTTTATACGGAAAAGCAATGAAAAAGTCTCCCCGCAGTGAAAAACAATCCACCAGGTACTCCTGATCCTGTCTCTCCGCCTTCTCAATGATCTCCAGAAATTTCCTTGCCGTCTTGTGTTTCTTCACAGCAAGCAGCGTATAGAGGCTGCTGCCCGGCACATCGATGTCCTGACAAATCATGATATCATTTACCGGCCCCTTCTTTACGACCTGTATGCACTTAAGCCGCATTTTGGGCGATTCATAGATCATACTTTATTCTCCCTTTATGCCTCTTCACCGTCATCGTACCCCTTTTTCTTGACGATCGCATAAGCATAGGTACAGATGATCGGCATATCCGTGCAATAGATACGGATCTCATAGACACCCTCCTTGTTCGGAGCTGTGTACACACCATCCGATGTGATCTCGCCGCTTCCTGTCTCCGTGAGCTCATAGGTAATGCTGCAGCTGTCCATGTTATGATATCTCACACCGAAGAAATGGCTCTCTTTGGTACTCAGTACAACCGTAGGCGTCTCGGCGGAAATGCTCTTTCCACTGTAATCCGCTGCCATTCCGATATCATTTCCTGCCGGGAAGCGGATCGCCACCCATCTGAAGGTCAGGACAAGGAAGTCCACATTCTCCTTTAATCTCGCCGCAACAACAAAACTGCCTTTATCGTTCAATACCTTGACCGCTGTCTCCGCATTGATCAGATTGATATGTTCATCCTCAAACAGATCAGCACATCCGTAGATCGTGCTCTTGGCATTTGCGCCCAGGCTCTTGTCCTCCGCAATATACTCATATCCGACTTCCACATACACATTACCTTTTCCGAGGCCGTGCATGATCTCACCCGAATAGCAGATATCGCCTTTTCTCGCATTCTCTCCGAGAGGGATCTCCACGATGCCGGTCGCCACCTCAGGGATATCTCCCAGCCGAAGCTCCGCCCTCTCAGCGCTCTCTTCCGTCCGAATGCGCTCCGCACTGCCTGTAAGCTCCGCCTCCTTGACAAAATATTCCATGTAACTCTCACGGAGCATCTCCTGTGATGGCACGGTCACATATTTCTTCACATGACTCTCGAGTACTTCTTCTATAATATAAGCTGTGTCAGTCCTCACAAGACGCAGATCCGCAAGGCGGATGTAATCTTCCGAATTACCGGCGTTCTTCATCTCCAGACTCATGCGCCCGATCTGCCTGTTGACAAGTTCTCTCGGCTTAACGTCCATAATTGCCGTCTTCAGGGAAAATCCTGTAGAAACGGGAACTGCTGCGCCGTCCACATATGCCTTTGCCGAACCGCTCTTAAGCAGGATATTGGTGTCAAGCACAACCGTATCCTGCGCGGTCATCCAGTATGCTTTTTCAGACACCTCATCCTTGTCTAAGAGAATGTCATCAATGACAATATGAACCTCATAGCCGCCATCAGGCGTCGTGAATGCCGGAACCTGCAGAACGGCATCGAGTGAGAAGCGCTTGTCCGCACCCGTCAGATTTCTGACACGAACAACCAGTTTGACGGGACGATCCTTGCATACAACACTCGGAATGAGAATTTCCGCAAGGTAATCCTCGCTCTCAACGATCACGCCACTCGTCAGAAATTCCGTCTCCATCTCAAATGATTCCGGAATATCCTCTGTATCCATCAGGA
>JALFTO010000100.1 GCA_022779165.1 Lachnospiraceae bacterium | reverse complement strand
CTCCAAACTGATCGAAAAGGTGTTTGTTAACAGTCCCGTATACCGGATCGGCGGCGATGAGTTTGTCGTTCTGCTGGAAGATGAGGACTACAGAAATGCGTCAAGGCGGCTGGATACGCTCGAGCAGGCGATGCGGGAGACCGGGACCGGGATCGGGACGAGGGTTTCCATTGCGTGGGGGATGGCCGTGTATGACGGACAGAATGAAGAAAGTTATGAGAGATTGTTCCATCGTGCCGATAAGGCGATGTATGAGAGAAAGGCACGGATGAAGAAAGGATGGAGTGAAAATGCAGAAACCGTATAAAAGCTATGAGGAATTCATGAGCCATCTGTTTGGTATTGTGAACACAAGCATGGATACGTATCTCTCCGAGATGAAGCTGGTGTTTGCTTCATCGCAGGGCGGCTATAAGAATGTCCTGTACCCGGATCTGGAGGTTGCCCATGATGTGTGCCGGGAGAAGCTGGACAAATACCGGACGGACATGGGAGAGAGCATCCCGGAACCAAAGGTAGAGGATGAAGAGAGCGAGGATGTGCTCAGCGCATTCCTGCCCGGAGCAGATGACGAAGACGGAGGAGAGGCAGATGACCTGATGAGCCTCCTCGGAAGTTTTTCCATGAGTGATGACGAGGAGTCAGATGAGGAAGAACAGGGCAGCAGGCGCGCGGAAGCGGCGGCTCAGATTCCCCAGCCCGATATCCTGGAGCATGTGAAGGAACTGTGCGAGCGTGCAGAACTTTCTCTGCAGGAGGGAGTCCGTATCCCGTTCTATGAGATCTGTAAGAAGTTAGAGTTCGAGCCGTTCACCGTGTTCTGCTTCGGCTGTGCGATCCTGTCCTCCACACAGACCGATTATGCTGGAGTCTTTCAGGTCATCAATGAGAACGGCGGTCTGTCGGCACCGACGATCGAATCTGCGGCGAAGCTGTATTACGGGAGGAAATTCTCCATCACGGGCGCGTATGCGGACATGTCAGTCTGCCTGGAGCAGCTGCAGCCGATCCTTGCACTCAATATCCAGGGCAGTATGCCCTTTTCCACACTTGTCTCACCGGACAAGCGTATGATTGACTATCTGTTCGGACGCAATCCGATGCGTCTCGATGAGAATTATATCCAGTTCTTCCACATGCTGACGGACGGCAGTGAACTGGACCCCATCATGGCAAACGCAGGCGTTCTTGAGGCGATGGAGATATCGTATCAGGAGGGTGTGCGTATTTTTGCTTATTTTGGGGATGAGGGAAGCGGCAGGAAATTCTTCATCAGACATTTCTGCCGGAAGAACGGATTGAATGCTGTTGCCATCAACTGCAAGAAACTGTTCGTGTATGACTATCAGTTTGTGGACAGGGCGCTCTGGGCGGTAACGAGAGAATGTATCCTGACCAATGCCTGTTGCGTGCTGGAGGAACTCTCCTACAGAGAGGAGGAGAAAGAGAAATTCTTTGGCTACATGGATCTGGCATTTGCCAAACTGACGGCCAAGAATGTGATGGTGTTCGCACTCAGCAAGGAGACCATCAATTTCAAGGAGGTAACGAAGGAGCAGATCACGACGCTCGAGCTCAAAACACCGACCTTTGAGGAGAGACTGGAGTGCTGGAAGTATTTCGCCAGGGACTATGCGCTCGGCGAGGACTGTGATCTGGAGGAGATGACGATCAAATTCCTGTTCACTCCCGGCAAGATCAAGGACGCATTAAAGTACGCGAGAAGTCTCGCGACGATGGACAAGCAGATTCTGATCCCGAGGGCTGCGCTCTTCAAGGGCTGCAACAACCAGATGTCTTCCGAACTGAGCCAGAAGGCGACGAGAGTGGAAGCGAAGTTCGGTTTTGACGACATCGTCATGAACAAGGATCAGAGAGAGACGATCACGCATGCCATCGAGCAGATGACATATAAGAACAGAGTCTATGACGACTGGAATTATACCAGGAAATATCCTTACGGGCGAGGCTTGACGGTACTTTTGTTCGGCGCGCCAGGTACCGGTAAATCCATGATGGCGCAGGTGCTTGCCCACGAACTGAATCTGGAGCTGTACCGAGTCGATATCTCCAAGGTTGTCGACAAGTACGTCGGTGAGACGGAGAAATCGCTGTCGATGATCTTCCGCGAGGCGAAGAAGTGTAACGTCGTACTGTTCTTCGACGAGTGTGATACAATCTTTGCGAAACGTTCCGACGACGGCGGATCGAACCAGTCGTCGAATAACAACAAGACGGCGCTGCTCTTACAGGAGATGGAAGCGTACGACGGCGTGTGCGTCCTGGCGACCAACTACAAGCACAACATTGACCCGGCGTTCTTCAGACGTATGAAATATATCGTGGAATTCCAGTTCCCGAATCCGGACACGAGAGAGATGCTGTGGCGGACGACCGTGCCGAAGACGACACCCCTCGGCGAGGATGTGGACTTCCGTTTCCTCGCGGAGCGGTTCGAGTTCGCCGGCGGTAATATCAAGAACTGTGTTCTCAATGCGGCGTTCCTTGCAGCGGCGGACGGTGACGGCAAGGAGGTCTGCATGCGCCACTATCTGCAGGCAATCCGCTATGAGTTCGTCAAGGTAGGCAAGGTATTCACCAAGGCTGACTTTGAGCCGTACGCATCGCAGATCGGACTGTAACATGTAAAAAATGTATCTTTCCGGCGAGCCGTTCGTATCAACAGATAACGGGATCGTGACAGACACCTAAATATACAGCAAATAAGAAGACCAACAAAAGCAGAGGAGAAAACATATGGATAACAACAATATGATGCAGCACGGACAACAGCAGATGGAAGAGGAGAGGCGCCATGTGGAGCTGCGTACGCTGGATGAGCAGAACGAGTGGAAAACACAGAAACTCGACATGGACGAAATGCCGCAGGAGATGAACTGGAATAATTATATGTCTGTCAAAATGACGACGGTTGAGCGGATGGAGAACGGGATCATGAAGCTCATCCCGCAGGAGATCGTACCGATGCGTCAGGCGATGGTTGAGGAGGGCTGGCAGACACTCCACGGCGATGAGCAGATGAGCAATAAGGAGCGTAAGGAACGCTTGAAACGTCTCGACAAGCAGGCGAAGAACGGTATCCGGGCGAAGAAACTGTATGAGGAGAAGAATAGTCTGACACTTGAGAAGACAGGTGTAGTGACAGATGCCTATAAAGCGACGTTACCGGAAGAAGAGCAGAGACATTTCGCGATAAAGAGATCATGGCAGTGCTATCTGGATCTGTCCGGGACTGAGGAGGCGCAGCAGAAGAATTTCACATTTATCGAGAATATGAAGAGCAAGGATCAGGCAAAGCGTCATGCGGGTTATAAGCAGGTGCTGGATCGTTTCACAAATGTGGATCCGAAGTGTTTCCAGCCGCCGATCAATGATGATAAGAAGCTCATGGAGTACTATGAAAAACACGGGCAGCTCCTGTTGCAGGGTGCAGAGGCGGTGGACATACTGGAGGATGCGCTCAAGGATGGATATGAGATGAGCGAGGAGCAGGAGATCAATCTCCGAACGATTATGAATATGCTGCAGGCAACGTTCTGGATGGTCGATCAGAGGATCAAGATGATCGGCAATGTGTATCACGCTATCCTTTCCGATGATGAGAGGGAGGAACTGGATAAAGCGCTGAAAGAAGGAGATTATTTTGATTTGCCGCAAGATCATAAATGGGCACAAAGGATGGTTGATAATCCGGAATTCAAAGCATATGCGAAGGCACGCAGCAGCTATCTGCAAAGGTTGGATTCGAAAGATATTGGGTATCAGATGGATGCAAAACTCGAGAAACGTCTCGAGTCTGAACATAAGGTTGCGGTTAAGAAGGTTCGGGACAGGAGGATGGATACGTTGTATCCGGGCTTTCTCAAAACGGAACAGAATCTGAAAGAGTCTCACCCTGATATCACAGAGGAAGCCGCTCTGTACATATGGCGCGGGAGACAGGCGAAGGCAGAGTCCTCAGGTGTGACCCCGGCACTGCTTAAACGTGTTAATAAGAAATTTAAGGGAAGACCAAACAGCCTGATTGCGGTGAAGAAAGGGTTCAAATACTGTGCGCGTGATGTATACGGCAGATATGCCACAGAGAGAGACAGACAGATGGCGGAGTGGAATAATCTGTACGCGGAAGCGATGCTCTCCGATCGGGTGGCGGACAGACTGCCATTCCTTGTCAATATCATTGATGAGATGGATGCCATACAGCTTCCGCGGCTGGAGAATGTATTCAGCAAGGGAATGTTCCGGGGAGATATGAACGAGATCAGCCGTATGCGTGACAGTGTGGAAGCATTTTATTATATGCAGAAGTCCAGGACGAATACAAAAACGCTCAGGGAAAATATGCCGGAGCAGTTTGAGAGAATACAGCAGTTGAATGCAAAGTTTGAAGCGATGAATCTTTTCTTACAGTGGTTTGACTGTATCACAAGGACGATGATGAATGTGACCGGCGGTGAGAGCGCACGTTATGATGCTCCGGGCAAGGATTCCCTTCTGCTGCAAAGACAGATGGATCTGGAAAAAATGTACAGGGATCAGAAACAGCGGTATCTGGATAACAAATTTGGTATGCCGGGATTTGGAGAACTGCGTGAGGAAGCGGACAAGGATCACCCGGGCTTGTCGGATCTGACGGTGCTTTACTGCGCTGAGATCAAAGCATCGGGGAAACGGCTTCTGAAGAAGGAAGACATTGAGCGGTTACAGGAAAAGTATCAGGGAACCGGAATCGATCTGCAAAGATCGGTTTACGGACTCATGAAGATGTATCGGACCGGGCCGGACGGAAGCCCGCTGACAGGACAGGATCATGCGAACAAGGCATGGAACGACGGATACGTGCAGGCGATGCTGTCCGACAATTATCGGGACAGAGATACATATCTGAATGACATGTGTGACGAAGTGATACAGTGCGAAGTTCCGACGATGGCACAGATGAAGGACGATGCATGGATGGTCGCGCATTACGAATCCGTAAGACGCCTGATGTCAGTGCATTTGATGATGGACAATCTGAAAGCAGATCGGAATAACGCGGAATTTTTTGGGAATATGCCGGCGGAGCGGGCAGAGGCGCTCAAGAGTAAGCGTGAGCTGTTGTTACCGATCTTGGGATGGCTGATGATGCATCTGCAGGCAGGCGGAATTGATCAATACGGAAATTTCCTGACGCAGGAAAGACTGGCAAGTATGAAGAGAATGGCGGATATCATGGAGGCCGGGGCACTGGCGACAGAACTGAAATACCGGAATATGGCAGGCAGTCTGGACAGGCAGAAGGTGGAGAATATCCTTGTGTTCAACAGAGAGGTGAACGGGAAGCTTCTGACGGCGGAGGAATTCGCGGAGCGCCTGGCACAGCGTGAAGCAAAGAGCGAAGAGTGCAGTCAGGCAAAGAAACTTGTCGATGCGGAGAAACAGCGTGCAGGGCGTGTAAATGAGGCTATGAAGCCGTATGCGGAGCGCGATAAGCAGATGGAGGCAACCGGACGGATCATGCGTGCACTGCTGCAGGGAGACGGACATGAGGAAGAGCAGGAGTTCGTGCAGAATCTCTACAGTGAGGATCAGGCGAAGCGGCATGAGTGTTATGAATTCCTTCTCGACAAGCTGGAGGAAATGCGTCCGGAATATCTGAAGCGGGGCAGCGATAAGGAAATCCTGAAGACGTATGAGGACTTCAGGGAGGAACTTGCCATCGGTTTCGTGCTGAAGGATTTTCTGACAGAGATCCGGCAGAAGGACGGATTTGTGATTGCGCCGGAACGCCTTGACAGATTGAACGCAATGGGAGAACTGCTGACGGTATACCACGGATATCTGAGCGGTCGTGTGAAGGAACTCGGAAGCGATTACTTCGGTATGTTTGCGGAGGAGGACGTCGAGCGGCTGATGGGCATGACAGTGCAGGTAGGGACTGAGAGCGCCGAAGACCGGGCGGAGATTAGAGACTATGCCATGCAGAAGGTCAAAGCGAGAGAGGTTGCGGCTGACGAGTTGAAAGCAGGCGGACCGCAGCAGGAGTATGAAGAGATTCTGGCGAAGGAGAAACAGCGCAGACAGATGGCTGAGGAGGAAGAACGCCTTGACCGGACATACGGTGTGAAGGGGTTTGCGAAACTGCGCAGGGAAGCGGATAAAGCGAATCGGCAGGATATTTCGAACAGAGCGATTCAGTACGCTGCCTGTCTGCAGGCAGAGAAAAACAAGCCTCTGGACAGGGAGAGACGAACGAGGATTGAGAAAAAGTATAGAGATGCAGGCAGAATGGAAGAACTCAACAGAAATGTGATGGGATTTTTGAGAAATTGCCGTCTGGGAGCAAACGGACAGCCGCTGACGGAGCAGGATCGTGCAGATTACGAATGGAATAACAGGTTTGTGGATGCCATGCTCTCCGAGAATGTGACTGACAGGGAACCTTATCTGCAGGACATTATCAATGAGTTTATGCAGGCACAGATTCCCACTGTCGCGTCGTTAAAGGATGATGAGTGGCTTATGAAGCATATGCCGGAAGCGCTCAGACTGCTGGGGATCGGTCTCAGGATCGATAACCTGATAAAAAAGGATGAGGAGAACGGGGGATTCTTCAGCAGAATGCCGAGAGAACAGTTTGCGGAGATGGACCGCAGACGGGATCTGATCACAACGATTGCAACATGGCTTGAACTTTACCTGCAGTCAGGCGGTGTGACGCAGCAAGGGAAATTTGCCGATCAGGAGCATATGAAGCAGAGTGCGGCCGCAGCAGCGGGACTGGAGCAGTTTGCGCTGGAGACAGAGAGAAAGTTCAGGGGAGAAGAGTAGAAGCGCAAGGCGGCAGACAAATGTATCATTTAGTAAATCTCGGGTTAAGGGGAGAAGGAACGTATGGAAGGCAGGAACTGGTATAAAACCGGACTGAAACGGGCGCAGAAAAAGGAAGTACAGCGAAATGACTGGAAAAATGTGGAGATGGATAGCGTCCGGTATGTCAATGGGCAGCAGGCGGAATATTCCCAACGGCAGCAGTGGGAGAACATCAACGCGTGGAAGGCAAAGGTTGACGGTGCGACAGGCGGTCTGCAGGAGATCATGCCGATGAAGCAGGCGATGGTGGATGATACCTGGCAGACGCTCTACCGGGATAACAAGATGAGCGATAAGGAGCGCGAGGAGCGCTTCGAACGCATGGACGCCTGTCAGGAGAACGGGATCAATGCCGCGAAAGAACTGCAGAAGGACACCTTTCGGATAAAGGAAGGGGAGAACCGGGAAACGCGGGAAAACCGTTTGCTCGGTGTCAGCATGGATGACTCGCAGATGGATATGGAGCAGCGCTATCAGCATTATGAGGAGCTGCTGGGAGAATTTAAGGAGATTCCTGAGGATGCGCTGCAGCTTCCTAAGAAAGAAGATGCATTGGTGGAGCACTTTAAAAAGTATGGAGAGGTGCTGCAGCGGGGTGCGTCACTCGGTCAGCTCCTTAACGATATGCACCGGGATGACTTTCCGCTCACGGAGATAGAAGAGGCACAGTTGCGTACCGTGAGTATCCTGGCACAGGATACCTGGTCGATGCTGCAAAGCAGAATGGAATGTATGTCCAATGTCTTCCATGGGATTCTGTCTGAGAACGAGCAGAAAAAGTTAAAATCCGCCATCAAAAAGGCAAATAGTGATGAAGACCTTCCGGAGGAGTGGAAGAACCTCGCACAGAACAATCCGAAGTTCTCAGAATATCTGGGGTCAATGAAGAAAATCGTAGAACTGGAAAACGGTGAGGATGCGAAACTCAAACTGGAACAGCGTATCCGGGTGGCACGGTCTCAGGCAGCCACGGCGGTGATGAAGGAGCCGCTCGTCACCCGCAGGCTTACCAAAAAGGAACGCAGACTGATTGCCCAGCCGAGACTTGAAGAACATGAGGAGGCAAAGAAGTACTTTGATGTCAGTGTTAAAATGCACACGGTAAATGCTGCCAAAGATTATGCGGAATGGGCAGAGGAAGAGGCGGATGCGAGACGGAAGAAAGCGCTGGAGGACGGTGCGTCAGAGGAAGAGATTGCTAAGATCAAGGTAAGGCAGACTGTGCGGCACGTTTATTTTATGTTGGATAATTCCGGAACGGAGGAAGCAAAACAGAAGAATAAGGCGCGGCTGACTGCTTATTACAGCGAAGACCGTGCAGTCAGACACAGCGAATACGAGAAGCTGATCAAAGAGTTTGAAGCGTTCCCGGATGAGGCGCTTGTGCTGCCAAAGAAACCAAAAGAGCTCCTGGAGTTTGCAAAGAAGTATTACCGTACGCTGATCTTTGCATCGGAAGCACATAGCATTATGGATGAGATGAAAAAGGACGGTTATGTGCTGGAGGATGAGTCCGATACGAAGCTGCGCGGCAGAATTGCTGCGTTTATGGACGTATCTACTGTACTGTCTGCACACCTGAGGGTCATGGCAACCTACAGCTACTGTGTGGAGCCGGAGACGGAGGCTCTGCGAAGGAAGATTCTGAAACTGGATGGAGTTTTAGAACAAAAGAAGCACAACTGCAAGGATTTCAATAACTATGTATCGAATCTGGAGCTGATCTACAGGGAGGAACTGATGGCTGAGAAGAGTGTGAGAACAAAGGTTTATCAGCTGGAACCCTCCGCGGAAGAGACCAATCCGGAGAATAAGGAGGAAGATCGCAAGGAAGCTGCAGAGAAGCGGAAGGCTGAGGAAAAGAAGAGTGCGGAGCAGAGGATCGCACATAACGTGGAGAGGGTCAGACGGACAAAGCTTGACCGGCAGATGAGGGAGGCCGGCTATAAACCGAACTGCAGATGGGTGTGTAACGAAAGTAATGCCAGAGGAAGCAGAGAAGTCAGTGAACTTGATATCAGAAAAGGAAAAGCGGTCCGCGTCACACGCAGGAACTTCAATCCGGCGTTCCAATTTCTTGGGTTGGCAGAATTATCAGAGGAGCAGCTTACCGATCGCCTGGAGCAGCAGAGTGCACATGAAAATGTGTGTGTAAAGGCGGAAGAGCTGATGTTCGGGCAGTTCAAGCAGGACAGGCACATCGATGAACTGATGGAGAAATCCGGGGATAAGGCGGAGAACATTCCGGCGACCGTACAGATGATCCGGGCAATGATGCCGGTGGAAGAGTCGGAAGAGACTAGGGAGGAAATGGTCGGATTGACTAAGGAACTCCCGGATATGAAGACGATAGACCGTAATATCATGTATGACAATATACTGGACAGGATAGAGGAACAGTTGGATACGGTCAAGCTTGAGGAACTGAAACGCGGGAATGATGAGGAGATTCTGGAAACCTATTCCAAGTACAAGAATGTGTTCGTCATCGGAAGCAATCTGGAGGACTGGCTTGCGGAGATCACGAAGGACGGCTATGAGATCGAGCCGGGGCGTCTCGAGAAGCTGAAGGCGATGGGCAGGCTGCTTGCCATGTACAACGATTATATCGGCGGCAGGGTCAGCGAACTCTCGAGCACGCTGTTCGGTCTGATCACAGAGGAAGAGACGGCGCAGGTCTGCGTGGACAACTCATTCTTAACGAAACCGGAGAAGATCAGTGCGATGGAGCAGGCTCCTTACAAAGGGAATGTGGATGATGTGCCTGCGTTCGTGGACGGCGCTTACCGCCGTATAAATGCGAAGAAGCTGCTTAAAGACAATCCGCAGGCGGATTACGATGCGTGTCTTGAACAGGTTCGGGCGGAGAGACAGAAAGAGAAGCAGAATCAGCAGGAAGAGAAGCAGGAA
>JALFTO010000096.1 GCA_022779165.1 Lachnospiraceae bacterium | reverse complement strand
TTATAATACATACCCTCTTGCTGCATTTCGAGAAGTGTCTTAGTATCAGCCATTTTCGAGAAAGACGATGAACAGTCCTCGAAGCGGCGCATATCCGCCCGTTAAAACAATAAGGAAATCCGCCGCTTGATCCCGATGTCATCAAAAGAATTGAAAAAACGGCTGCTGTGAGTTCCGCAGACGCCCTGCTATCGAACATCGCTCTTTCGAAAATGCTGCAGATACTTGACACTTTGAGAGCATTCCATTGCTTTGATTTGATAGTATACACAGCAAAAAAGACCATCGCAGAGCGACAGTCTCTTTTGTATTTGCTTAAAACCGCTTCGAGCATTTCTCCTCGCAGTATTTGCAACGGTAGATTTCTTTCTCCGGATCGGTCAGGACAAAGATGTGCGGAAGCTCCTGCTCGATCGAAGTGATGCACCGGGGATTTTTGCATTTGATGACATTCCTGATCTCTTTGGGCAGCACCAGTTCCTTTTTCTCAACGATCTCCCCGTCCTTGATGACGTTGACGGTGATGGTATGATCGATGAAGCCGAGGATATCCAGATTCAGCATGTTGATGTCACACTCCACCTTGAGGATATCCTTTTTTCCCATTTTATTGCTGCGGGCGTTCTTGATGATCGCCACGGTACAGTCCAGCTTGTCCAGCTGCAGATGATGATAGATGGAAAGGCTCATGCCTGCTTTGATATGATCCAGCACAAAGCCCTCTTCGATTTTTCCTACATTTAACATGAATCTTCCTCCTTCTAAGCCTGTTTCTTATCCAGTCCCAACAGTGTGTAAATTAACGCCATTCTCACATAGACTCCGTACTGTGCCTGTTTAAAATACATGGCTCTCGGGTCGTCATCCACCTCGACGGAAATCTCGTTGACACGGGGGAGCGGGTGGAGAATGAGCATATCTTCTCTTGCCAGAGTGAGCTTTGCTTTGTCCAGAATGTAGAAATCCTTTAATCGAACGTAATCTTCCTCGTTGAAGAAGCGCTCCCGCTGTACACGTGTCATATAGAGTAGATCCAGATCCGGCAGGCTGTCCTCCAGACGAATGACCTCCTGATACGGTATCTTTTTCTCCTTCAGCATATCCGTGATATAATCGGGAACCTTTAATTCCTCCGGAGAGATAAAGATAAAGTGGATATTCTCATAGCGGACAAGCGCATGGATCAGGGAGTGCACGGTGCGGCCGAATTTCAGGTCGCCGCACAGCCCGATGGTCAGGTCGGATAATCTGCCCTTGAGGGATCGGATCGTTAAGAGATCCGTCAGTGTCTGGGTGGGGTGCTGGTGGCCGCCGTCCCCGGCGTTGATCACGGGAATGCGGGATCTGCTTGCAGCTACCATCGGAGCACCCTCCTTGGGATGGCGCATGGCACAGATGTCCGCGTAGCAGGAGATAACACGTATCGTGTCCGACACGCTTTCACCTTTGGAAGCGGAAGAGGAACCGGCATCGGAGAAGCCGAGAACCTGCCCGCCCAGATTCAGCATGGCAGCTTCAAAGCTTAAGCGGGTGCGGGTACTGGGTTCGTAGAAGCAGGTGGCAAGCTTTTTTCCGTCGCAAACATGCGCATATTTGTCCATATGCGCTTCCATGTCGTTGGCGAGGTCAAACAGCCGGTCCAGTTCCTCAGTGGAAAAGTCCAAGGGACTCATAAGATGTCTCATAATCGTATGCTCCTTTTCTTAAAAATGATGACGTAAAAAATCGAAGGAAAAAATTTCCTTCGATTTTAAATAGTTATTCCTGAAATGATAATAATTCTTCCACAGCTTTTCTTCTGGGAGCTGCGGGAGCTTCGTCGGCATATCCTGTCGGGATCAGAGCAATCAACTCTCTGTCGTCGGGAATCTGTAACAAAGAGGAAATAGCATCCCCGTCAAAGATACCCATAATCACGGTGCCGAGTCCTTTCTCGTAAGCTGCGAGACAAAACGCCTCGGAAGCAACGCCGGCATCAAACATCTGCCACGTATCCTTCCTGGGAGTGGTGAAAGAACCATCCCTCTCATAACCGCATCTGTTCTTGATCGCAGTCACGGCGATCAGAAGAGGTGCATTCTGGATGATCAATCCATTATTAGGAAAAGTAGAGGTGCAGTCACGGCCGATCTTATCCTTTAATTCCCCTTCAACTGCTATGTAACGGACAATCTGGGTATGCTTCCAGCTCGGAGCATAGGATGCTGTCTCAACAATCTCGGCAAGCAGTTCGTGATCGACTTTTGTGTCTTTGAATTTACGGATGCTTCTGCGTCCTCTGATACATTCATTGGCTGTCATGGCGGAACCTCCTTGTAATCGTTTGTCTGAATATTCTTTTTTTATCTTAACATAGAGGTTCATTTCTTTCAATGAGAATTTGTGAATCCCGCTGTGGAATTATGGTTGTAAATACGGAAAAGAAACTATATAATCATGAGGCAGGGAGGAATGGAAATGGAACTCGATATGACGAAGGGAAGCCCGGCAAAGCTGATCGCCAGCTTCCTGATTCCGACAGTGATCGGCAATGTGTTTCAGCAGCTTTATAATATGGTTGATACCATTATCGTGGGACAGTATTTGGGCAATCAGGCACTGGCGGCGGTTGGCGCTACCGGAACGATCATGTTTTTGATCCTCGGATTTATGACGGGATTGACGGCAGGCTTCACAGTGCTGACCTCACAGCGTTTCGGTGCCGGAGATATGGATGCCATGAAAAAGAGTGTGGGAATGGCGGCAATCCTGTCTGTGGCGGCAACGGTCATTATGACAACGGTCAGCGTTGCAGGTATGGACGGGCTTCTGCGTCTCATGCAGACGCCGGAAGATATTTTCCTGATGTCCAAGAGTTATATCCTGATTATATGTGGTGGTATGTGGTGCACGGTGCTGTACAATCTGCTGGCAAGTGTATTGCGGGCGGTTGGGAACAGTAGAGTGCCGCTCTATTTCCTGATCCTGGCGGCATGTACCAATATTGCTTTGGATTTACTCTTTATCATTCAGTTCGGCATGGGCGTGGAAGGCGCAGCATGGGCAACCGTTGTGTCTCAGGGGTTGTCGGGGATCCTCTGTCTGATCTATATGGCGTTTAAGGTGCCTGTTCTGAAGCTGTCCCGGGAGCATTACAGACCGGATTTCCATGCGATGTCGATCGAGATGAAGATTGGGATCCCCATGGCCCTGCAGTTTTCCATCACGGCCGTGGGAACGATTCTGGTGCAGGCGGTGTTGAATACGTTCGGCAGTACGATCGTGGCTGCATATACGGCGGCAACCAAAGTGGAGCAGCTCGTGACGCAGCCCTATGCGGCAATGGGCATGACGATGGCGACTTATTCCGGGCAGAACTGCGGAATCGGCGACTATGACAGGATACGACAGGGAGCGAAGACAGCGCTTGTTATGTCAACTATCTATTCAGTGATCATCTTTATTGTGATCATGGTGTTACAGCCGTATCTGATCAAATTGTTCGTGTCCGAAAATTTTGAGCAGATCAATAGTTATGCCAGGATTTATCTTTTTGTCTGCGGACTGTGCTTTACATTCCTCGGTATGATCTTTATTTACCGGAATGTCCTGCAGGGCTGCGGCTATGCGCTGATGCCTACAATGGGCGGCGTGGTGGAACTGGTGTGCCGTGCCGTTATGGCGGCTGTGGCGGCAGGCTTCTCCAGTTATGCGGGCGTGTGCAGCGCAAACGGGATCACGTGGTTGATCACCGGTGTTTTCCTATGGATAGCATATGTTATTATTTTTCGGAGACTCCCGCGCGGAGAAATCGTTCAAAAATCAGACCGGTAAAGAACCAGACCGGTGCGTAATCGAGGCGGATGATACTGCGGACATTCCAGGGGGAATTGCTGTAATCCCAGGGGCACATATCCCGCTTTTGCAGGAAGCGGCCGGTGCCGTATTCCGCCGTGAAAATGCAGGCGGTATAGATGATCCCGCGAAGGACGACATGCAGTCCTTTTGCGAGGTGGCAGATAGGTTTTAAGAAGACTGCCAGCCCATAGATGGGGAACATAAACACGGAGGTGTTTCCCATCCCCTTTTTCTCACGGCGTCTGAGGGACTGCGCGGAGGTAAAAAGGATCTCCATGCACCATCCCAGAATGCCGCACCGGATAAAAGTGAGTAAAAAATCTTGAATTTGTTTTGCGAAAGCGTTACTTTTTTTCATAACAATAGGTTTTCCTCAGAAAAGAAGGAATATTCATATGACAGAAGAGATCACAACTTATGAACAGGCACAGGAGTATATGGAGCAGGTACAGCGGTACGGCAGTGTGCTGGGACTTGATGCGATGCGGGAACTTTTGCGCAGACTCGGTGATCCGCAGGATCAGTTAAAGTTTGTGCATATCGCGGGAACGAATGGCAAAGGTTCGGTGCTGGCATATCTGTCCACGATTCTCAGATGCGCGGGATACCGGACGGGAAGATATCTGTCACCTACTGTTTTCTCAGAGCTTGAGAAGATCCAGGTGAATGGAAGATCCGTCTCCAAAGCGGATTTCACGGTGCTGCTTGAGCAGGTCAGACAGGCGGCGGAAGCGATGAGTGCGGAGGGGTTTGCGCATCCGACGCCTTTTGAGATTGAGACGGCACTGGCATTTTTGCATTTTGTGAAACAGTCTTGCGATATTGTTGTGCTGGAGACGGGGCTTGGAGGCAGAGAAGACGCCACCAATGTGATAAAGACTGCGGTTTTATGTGTGCTTGCATCTATCAGCATGGATCATATGGCTTTTCTGGGCGACACCCTTGGAAAGATTGCCTATGAGAAGGCCGGGATCATCAAGGAGAAATGTCCGGTAGTCACGATCAGGCAGGCATCGGAGGCAATGGAGGTGATCAGGCGTGTCTGTGAAGAGAGGCACTCGCCGCTTAGCGTGATGGATCCGGACGAGATCAGGGGTGTGCGTTACGGAATCGAGAAACAGCGCTTCTCGTATGGCGGTTTTGACAGGCTGGAGATATCCATGGCAGGCACGTGGCAGGTGGAGAATGCCGCGCTGGCTGTGTGTGCCGCAAAGGAATTGGATCATAGCGGTTTCCCCGTGACGGAGAAGCAGCTGCGCAGGGGGCTCATGGAAACCGGGTGGAAAGGCAGATTCACCGTGCTTGCAAAGCGTCCGTACTTTATTATTGACGGAGCGCACAACAGGGATGCGGCGCTGCGTCTGGCTGAATCCGTCAAGTTTTATTTTACAAATAAAAAGATAATTACTATAATGGGAATATTGAAGGATAAGGAATACGAGGAGGTTGCCGCGATCATGACGCCTCTTGCCACACAGGTGCTGACGGTAACGACACCGAACAATGCAAGAGCACTTCCGGCGATCACATTGGCGGAAACTGTGCGGCGCTTTCAGCCGAATGTGACGGCGGTGGACAGTCTGCAGGAGGCAGTGGAACTTAGCTATCTGCTGGCGGACAAGGATTCGGTCATCCTCGCGTTCGGCTCCTTATCCTATCTGGGAGAGCTTACTAAAATCGTACAACACAGAGACAGAATCAGGAGAGACACCCATGGTAGATCAGAAAAAGATTGAGGAAGCGGTATCACTTTTGCTGGAAGGAATCGGGGAAGACATTCACCGTGAGGGTCTGGCAGGAACGCCGGAGCGGATCGGGAGAATGTATCAGGAGATCTTTGGCGGGATGGAGGAAGATGCGGGGACGCATCTGGCGACACAGTTTCAGGTAGAGAATAATGAGATGGTGCTGGAGCGCGACATTGTATTCTATTCCATGTGTGAACACCATCTGCTTCCCTTTTATGGAAAGGCTCATGTGGCATACATTCCGGATGGCAAAGTGACAGGGCTCAGTAAGCTTGCACGCACAGTCGAGGTGTTTGCGCGCAGACCGCAGATCCAGGAGCGCATGACGGCGCAGATCGCTGATGCGGTGATG
Source organism: Lachnospiraceae bacterium (assembly GCA_022779165.1). Lineage (GTDB taxonomy): Bacteria > Bacillota > Clostridia > Lachnospirales > Lachnospiraceae > VSOB01. The sequence continues at coordinate 3,515 of JALFTO010000096.1, read as the reverse complement.
GAGCATCTGGCTCCGAAAGGTGTGATGGTGTATGTGGAGGCAGAGCATATGTGCATGACGATGCGCGGCGTCAAGAAGCCGGGAAGCACCACTGCAACAGTTGTTACAAGAGGCATATTTACGGAGGATCCGGGACTGCAGAACCGGTTTTTCCGGATGTTGGGAAACCATGGAACGAATAGATAAAATATTAAATCACAAATTATTTATTTCCTGCCTTGAAAGAAACAAAGAGGCTGAGCGGGACAGAATTTTCTGCCGCCACAATATGGAGCATTTCCTGAATGTGGCGAGGATCGGAGAGATTCTGAATCTCGAGGAACATCGGAGGATTCCGAAGGTGCAGATCTATGCGGCTGCATTGCTTCACGATATCGGCAGGTACAGACAGTACGAGGACGGGACGCCGCATGAGCAGGCAAGTGCGCAGCTGGCTCCACAGATCCTTCGGGACTGTGGGTTTGATGAAAATGAAACGTGCGTTATTTTAAATGCGATCGCCAGCCACCGTGACGGAAAAGTGAAGGAGGAGCCGGGGCTTCGAGGGATCCTGTACCGGGCGGACAAGCTGAGCAGAGGATGCTTTGCCTGTGAGGCGGAAGGTCTTTGTGACTGGAAGCAGGACAAAAAGAATAGGACATTGCGGTATTGATTTTATCTGCCCGGGGCATGAGGGTTGGAAAACAGATAAAAGAATCGTGTCGGCAGGGACGGCAAGGAGGAGACATATGATCATAGGCACAAAAGAGTTTGATACATCGAAGAAGACATACATCATGGGAATTCTGAATGTGACGCCGGATTCTTTTTCCGACGGTGGAAAATACGACAATATCGATAAGGCTCTGTTCCATGTGGAGGAGATGATCCGGGAAGGTGCGGATCTGATCGATGTGGGAGGAGAATCCACCAGACCGGGATCGGTGTATGATTCTGCGAATATTCCGGAAGAGATACATCGAGTTGTTCCTGTGATCGAAGGAATTAAGTCAAGATTTGATATCCCAATTTCGCTCGATACGTATCATGCGGAGACGGCGAGAGCCGGCATTGCGGCGGGAGCGGATCTGATCAATGATATCTGGGGCTTGAAGTTTGATCCGGATATGGCGGGTGTGATCGCGGAGAGTAAAGTGGTATGTTGCCTGATGCATAATCGCAGGGAAGCGGATTATCAGGATTATATGAATGATCTGGCGGCGGATCTTGCGGACAGCATCCATCTGGCGGAGCAGGCGGGGATTGCGGAGGATAAGATCATCCTCGATCCGGGCGTCGGTTTCGGCAAAACCTATGAGCAGAATCTGGAAGTGATCCGGTGTCTGGAGGAACTGCATATGTTTGGGTATCCGCTGCTGCTCGGTACATCCAGAAAATCGGTGATCGGCAATACACTGAACCTGCCGGTGGATGACAGGGTTGAGGGGACGATCGCGACTTCGGTGATCGGTGTGATGAAGGGCTGCTCGTTCGTGAGAGTACATGATGTGAAAGAAAATGCCAGAGCGGTCAGGATGGCGGAAGCGATCCTGTATGGTGGAAAATAAGATAGATAACAGGTGCTATTATGGATCGGATCGTAATTGAGAATGTGGAAGTATATGCAAGACATGGGGTGTTCCCGGAGGAGACGAGACTGGGGCAGCGCTTCTATGTCAATGCGGTGTTATATCTGGATACGAGGAGAGCGGGAATCAGTGATGAGCTGGAGCATTCCACCAATTATGGCGAGGTATGCTGTCTGATCAGTGATTTCCTGCAGGAGCATACCTATAAGCTGCTTGAGGCAGCTGCTGAGCATCTGGCGGAAAAACTGTTGCTGACATTTCCGCTTGTGGAGCGGCTGGAACTTGAGATACGCAAGCCTTCCGCTCCGATTCCGGTTCCTTTTTCATCAGTGTCTGTGAGGATTGAGAGAGGCTGGCGTCGTGCACTGATCGCGTGCGGATCCAATCTTGGAGATAAGGAAAGTTATATTAGGAATGCACTTCAAAAAATTTCGGAAGATGAGAAGTGCCGGATGGAGTCCGTGTCGGATCTGATCGTAACGGAACCTTACGGGGAAGTGGAACAGGATGATTTCCTGAACGGTGCCTTGGTGGTACGTACCCTTTATACACCGCAGGAACTGCTTGCTTTTCTGAATCGTCTGGAGGCGGAGGCAGATCGCGTCAGGGAGATTCATTGGGGACCGAGGACGCTTGATCTGGATATTATTCTTTATGAGGATCAGGTGATCCGCACAGACAGTCTGACGATCCCGCATGCTGATATGCAGAACCGCAGATTTGTTCTGGAACCCGCATCACAGATTGCACCGGAGTGGATCCATCCCATATATGGGAAAAGCCTTCTTGTTATGAAAGAGGAACTGCGTTGAAGGTGCCTACCATTACCGGCCCGTTTACCGGTGTGTGGTACACAGGTGTGGGCTGGTCATAGGCATTGAAATAAACATATCTTGAGGTGGCATTGATGTGTTGATAAACACCCTCTGCCACGATTTCTTCCTTTTGCCCGTCTATCGTGATTCGTTTCAGGGCGGGTTCATTTTGATCGCTTTTCTGATAATAGATCCATTCTCCCGTCACGTTGAAGAAGTCGAGACGGTCTTCCGTCAGGATCTGTACACTCTGATCGTACAGATGATAGCGGCACAGTCTGTAATTCCCGGAGATATCCATATAGTAGACCCAGTCATCCTGAATGATCGGGCTGTAGAGATTGCCGTCCCAGACGGTGGAAACGGTGTCGGACTCTGTGTCCAGGCGGTACAGGTAATGATCCTTTTTCGTTCCGCCAAAATAGATACTGCCCTGATAGATGCAGGATGGGTTTGAACTGTCATGCGCCGGCAGAATTTCTTTGTCGTTTTGCCTGTCTATATCGATTCGGCAGAGGGAAGTTCCCTTTTTTGTATTATAATTCTGGTAAAAGACGGTATTGCCGTACAGGGAGAGGCACGGCGAGGGAACACGTTTCAGGCATGTTGATTTCCTGCCGTCCTTTGTTGCACGGTAGACACCGTCGATACGGAAAAAGGACGTGAAATCCGTGGTGGATGCGGAGGCATTCTGATAATAAAACAGATATTTCCCTGCGGCATTGATCGAACTGACGGGTACGTTTGAGACTTTTTTGATGTCCGTCTCATCCGGGTTCATGGAATAGAGCGTGTTATTGTCATAGGCATTTGCAAAATATACGATTCCCTCATCCTCGCAGAACAGACCTCCGTTTAACAGATTCCCTGCGGTATTGCCTATAGCATCCTCGGGAACTCTTGTGACACGCCTTGAGAGGAGAGTTAGCAGAAAGAGCAGGGTGATGCCCAGAAACAGCAGGATAATGATAAGGATGTTCTTGATTTTTTTTGTCATGGAAATGCCTTCTTTCACAAGGTGATCGCAGTACGCACTGCTCATTGCTGTCGCGTATATTATATCGTATTTTTGGTATTGTGGAAAGCGGGAAATGACGGCGATCCGCTTGCACGGTAGCACAGGGTGGTTTAC
>JALFTO010000064.1 GCA_022779165.1 Lachnospiraceae bacterium | reverse complement strand
AACATGATATATCAGAGTTCGTGATGACTTAAAAGGGAAAGGCGTTGGCTATTTAATGGTGATAGTTGAGTGATAATTCACGAGGTTCTTATTTTCAAGCCTAGGAAGTAATCAATAATATATATTGATTAATCGGTTATTGATATGTTGAGTGGGTCAAGTAATATCACTTTTAAATATCACCTTAAAAATATAGAAGTCTGTAATGCCTATAAATACTTGGAAAAATGATGTGACTTTGGTAAAATCGTGAATGCGTAACAATTTTGTTAAAGCTTATTGAACACCCAATATAAAGATACAAAGCGAAAAGGAAAGTGCCAAGGCACTTTCCTTTTCGCTTTGCTATACTACTATGAGGGGAGTAATTTATGAAGAACCCGATCCTTTCGGATCAGGATTGTTGGTAGTCGAAGCTAATACCTTACATACGCGTCTTGTAGAGTACTAACTTCATTTGATATAATCAGTATATAGGCAAAATGTGTACATTTCGTGTCTGGTTTCTAATATATTTCTAAAAAGAAACCGAAGAAAATCTTAAGGAAGAAAGGATGAGGAGCTATGAGAAAAGTTTTGGTTGTGATTGATATGCAGAAGGATTTTATCGACGGTTCGCTGGGCACAAAAGAGGCGCAGGCGATCGTACAGAATGTGGTGAAAAAGATCGGACAGTATGATCCGAAGGATGTGTACGCAACGAGAGATACCCATCCGGAGAATTATCTGGAGACGAGTGAGGGCAAGAAACTGCCCGTAGTACATTGTGTGGAAGATACTCCCGGCTGGGAGATCAATGGAGAAGTTGCGGCAGCACTCGGTTCGGCGACGATCATCAACAAGCCGACTTTCGGAAGCGTTGTGCTGGCGGATCTTCTGCAGGAGGAGAATGACAAAGAAGAACTTGCCATTGAACTGATAGGACTTTGTACGGATATCTGTGTGGTGTCCAACGCACTTTTGTTAAAGGCTGTGATGCCGGAGATCTCGATCAGTGTCGATGCCACCTGCTGTGCCGGTGTGACGCCGGAGAGCCATGAGGCAGCGCTGACCACGATGCAGATGTGCCAGATCGATATCACAAGATAAGGGTATTGCCGTTGTCTTTGAGCCATTTGCGCAGAGTCTTATAATCAGGGAGAAGATTGCCAACCTCCTGCCAGAAAGCGGGAGAGTGATCCATATGCTTCCGGTGGCAGAGTTCATGTACCACAACATAGTCGAGGACTCTTGGGGGAGCTAACATCAGACGCCAGTTGAAATTCAGATTGCCACGGCTGCTGCAGCTTCCCCAACGCGTTTTCTGGTCGCGGATCGTGATATTGCCGTATGTCACATGGAGGATGCCGGCATAGTACTGTACCCGTTCGGGGAAATAGGAGCGTGCCGCTTCCCGGTATCTCTTTTCCAGGGCATCGCGCTGCAATTGCGATAGGTTGGAGACGGGACGTTTTTCCTGTTGCTTTTTTACTTTGATATATTGTTTCACGATCCAGTCCTGCTTTTGGACTATGAGCGATTCGGCATATTGCCGGGACATTGCATTCGGGATACGCATTGTCAGGAGCCCGTCCGATGACACGGATAAAGACCAGCTTTTGCGGTTACTCTTAATAATGGTATAATCAATATGAAGTTCCGGATGATTTGGTGGCACAAAAGTACCCTGCATTTGTTTGTTCATTGATTCTTCTTATGTCCTCTGATATAGTAGGTGTGATAACGGCTCTTTATACTCGAGCCTGCTTCTATTTTAACATCAAAAATATAAAAAGGGAGTATACTCACATGGAAAAGTGTCAAAGATGTATCATCATATGTGCAGGTGATCTCGAGATTTCACAGATCCCGCTGAAGGAGGATGATCTTGTGATCGCGGTGGACGGCGGTTATATGTATTGCAGGGTGCTGGGGATCACACCGGATGTGATCATCGGGGACTTTGATTCACTGGAGGAGCCATATGCGTCGGAGGTACGGGAGTTGGAGGCGGTGCGTGTAGCCGAGCCCGGGGAATCGGATGTGTCATGCACATCGGAGAACCGTGAAGCTGCGGAGGTCGAATATAGTCGCGTGATCCGGCTGGATCGGGAAAAGGATGATACGGATACGATGGCGGCGATCCGGTATGGACTGCAGGCAGGCTGCCGGGAATTCCATCTGTATGCGGCGATGGGAGGCAGGCTGGAGCACACGATTGCCAATTTGCAGACATTATTGTTTCTTAAGAAAAACGGAGCGAAGGGATATCTGTGGGATGCCTTTTCCATGACTACGGTAATCTGCAACGAGAGCATTTCTTTCCGGGAATCCATGGAGGGTATATTGTCTGTATTTGCAATGGGCGGAGATGCAAAAGGCGTAACGGAAACAGGGCTTAAATATCAGCTGCAGGATGCTTTGCTGGAAAACAGTTTCCCGAAAGGGATCAGCAATGAATTTATCGGAGAAGAGGCGACCGTTTCCGTGAAGGACGGTTCCCTGCTGATACTGGCACGGTGGGAGTAGATAACGCATAATAGTGTAAGGATAGCCGGCGCATGATACGCCGGTACATTGGGAGAAACCCCAAAAGGAGGAAGATTATGAAAAAGAAATGGGCAGCAATATGGATTGCGGGATTACTTGCGGTGAGTCTGGCAGGCTGTGGGAAAAAGGAAGAGCCTGCTCCGGAGCCGGAGACCGCACAGGAAACGGCGCAGGAGACACAGGACAGCGCTGAGGTACAGGAATCGGAACCCGAGCCTGAGTTTGCCGTGATCGTCACAGATACGATGGAGCAGGAGGAAAGAGATGAGGAAGATCAGCTGCTCCTGACCTATCAGTATAACCGTGTTGAGGTGACGATCCCCGGCAATGACGAAGCGCAGAATAAGATTAATGATTTCTTTGTGCAGGAGGAGGTATCTTATCAGGATACGATCCGGGAGTATGTGCAGTTTGCGAGAGAAGATCTGGAGATGCGTAAAGAGGATCCGGAATGGTTGGAGAGCTGGGTCGGGTATTCTGTTGGAAGAGAGTATTCGATTATGAGGGCTGATGAGAAGATCATCAGTGTTGTGATGGATTGCTATGAGTATACCGGCGGTGCGCATCCCAACAGCGTGCGTGTGGCATATACCTTTGACACACAGACAGGTGAGAAGCTGTCACTGGAAGCCGTGGTGAAGGATCTGGATGAGGCACAGAGTATGACGACAGAGTTCCTGACAGAGCAGCTCGCAGAGCAGGAACAGGAAGAGGGCATGTTGTTTGATGATTATAAGAGCTATATCCAGGATATTCTCACGGACAATACCTGGTATCTGGATCAGGAAGGATTCCATATCATCATCAACGAGTATATTGTGTCACCTCATGCGGCAGGAATTCAGGAGATGACGATGCCTTACGACGAGTATGATCTTATAAAGAGTGAGTATCTTATGTAAACAAGAAAGGCCGCCTACTGGCGGTCCACCTGGACTACGGTAAAGTAGCGGGGATCCAGTTCTTGAACCTTCTGCTGGATCATGGCTTCAAGATCCTCCGGGAGAAAGCTGACCTGATAGGGCTCTACCACATCAAAGATGAGATTGGTGTGGGTAGGGCCTTTTACAATGCGGAAATCGTGAATGGTCAGACTCTGATCGATCGTCTTTACGATGTCCATGACAGCGCTTTTGAGAGTGTTCGTTTCCTCATCATCATTCAGGATGGGATCCATATGGATGACCGCTTCACAGGAAAGCTCCCGACGCAGTCTTTTCTCAATATTATCTATGGTGTCATGCAGGTGGAGAATATCACCTTTGGCAGGTACTTCCGCGTGCAGGGAGACCATCAGACGGCCGGGACCATAGTCATGGACAATCAGGTCATGGACGCCGAGCACTTCGTCATAGGACATCACGAGGTCGCGGATGCTTTTGACAAATTCGGGATCCGGAGCCTGCCCCAGCAGAGGACCGATCGTATCCTTGGCGGCGTTGAAGCCGGCAAAGAGAATGAACAGGCCAACGGCAGTGCCGCACCAGCCGTCGATCTTGAGACCGGTGAAATGTGCGATCAGTGTTGAGAGTAGCACAACGGAGGTGGCCAGCGTATCGCTGATGCTGTCCAGAGCAGTCGCGGCCATGGCAGCGGACTGGATTTTGCGGCTCATCGTCCGGTTATAGTAGAACATATAGAGTTTGACAAGGATCGAGAGAACCAGAATCCCGACGATCAGGGGTGAAAAATCGATGTCAGACGGATGCAGGATCTTGCCGATCGATGAGCGCAGCAGTTCGATCGCCATCAGTAATATGATAATGGATACAAGGAACCCCGATATGTATTCGATTCTGCCGTGACCGAACGGATGGTGGGGATCCGGTTTCTCCCCGGCCATCTTGAACCCGACCAGCGTGATGATCGAGGATCCGGCATCGGACAGATTGTTGAAGGCGTCCGCAGTGATGGCGATGGAATGACTGATCAGTCCGGCCAGAAACTTTGTGCCAAACAGGATGATATTGAACAGAATGCCGACCGCGCCGCTCAAGATGCCGTATTGCTGCCGGACTTCCGGGGAATCTGTGTTCCGGTAATCTTTTATGAAAATATGTATCAACAATGAAACCATGATCTGCCTCCGTATTCAGAAGAATATTTTTATATTGTAGTCTTTTTCGGGGAGAATCACAACCGGTAAATGCATTTTTTACATAAGTTTTTGATGGAAGGACAGACAGTGCGGTACTTGCGCAATAAAGGCAAAGAGAGTATAATTATTGGGAATTGTAAGGTCTGTTTCCGGACTATATACAGTAAATGACAAAAAGGAGACATGGAAATGAGTAAGAAACCGGTTGTATTGATGATCCTTGACGGATATGGATTAAATGACAAGACGCAGGGGAATGCCGTGGCAGAGGCAAAGACACCCGTGATGGACAAGCTGATGGCGGAGTGTCCTTTTGTGAAAGGAAATGCCAGCGGTATGGCAGTAGGACTTCCCGACGGACAGATGGGCAACTCAGAGGTAGGACATCTGAACATGGGCGCCGGGCGTATTGTATATCAGGAACTCACACGAATCACAAAAGAGATCCAGGACGGCACTTTCTTTGAGAATCCGGCCTTGATGGACGCAGTGAATAATTGCAAAAAGAATGACAGCGCGCTGCACATGTTCGGTCTGTTGTCTGACGGCGGTGTGCATAGCCACAATACCCATTTGTACGGACTTCTGGAACTGGCAAAGAGAAACGGACTGAAAAAAGTATATGTTCACTGCTTCCTGGACGGACGTGACACTCCTCCGGCAAGTGGAAAAGGGTATGCTGAGGAACTGGAAGCCGAGATGAAGAAGATCGGTGTCGGTGAGATCGCATCCGTGATGGGCCGTTACTATGCAATGGACAGAGATAACAACTATGACAGGGTGAAGCTTGCTTACGATGCGCTTACCAAGGGAGAGGGGCTGAAGGCAGCAGGCGGTCCTGCAGGCATTCAGGCTTCCTATGACAGGGATGAGACGGATGAGTTCGTGAAACCGACGGTTGTGGAGAAGGACGGTAAGCCGGTAGCAGTGATTTCCGATCATGACTCCGTGATTTTCTTCAACTTCAGACCGGATCGTGCGAGAGAGATCACCAGAGCTTTTTGCGATGATGATTTCAAGGGATTTGAGAGAGGTAAGAGACTGGATCTCACTTATGTGTGCTTCTCCGATTATGATCCGACTATCCCGAATAAAGAGGTTGCATTCCACAAGATCGCAGTGACGAATACCTTCGGTGAGTGGCTTGCAGCAAATAATATGACACAGGCAAGGATCGCCGAGACTGAGAAGTATGCGCATGTAACATTCTTCTTTAACGGCGGCGTAGAGGAACCTAACAAGGGAGAGGACAGGATCCTTGTGAATTCTCCCAAGGTGGCAACGTATGATCTCAAGCCTGAGATGAGCGCATATGAAGTGTGTGACAAGCTCACGGGGGCGATCAGATCCGGCAAATATGATGTGATCATCATCAACTTTGCAAATCCTGATATGGTGGGACACACCGGAGTGGAAGCTGCGGCGATCAAGGCGGTGGAAGCAGTGGATGAGTGTGTCGGCAAGGCTGTAGAGGCTGTCAAAGAAGTTGACGGGGTACTCTTTATCTGCGCTGACCACGGCAATGCCGAACAGCTGGTTGATTATGAGACAGGGGCTCCGTTCACGGCTCACACCACGAATCAGGTACCTTTTATTCTCGTTAATTATGATCCTGCGTATACCCTGCGGGAGGGTGGATGCCTGGCAGATATTGTTCCCACACTGATCCAGATCATGGGTAAGGAGCAGCCGGCGGAAATGACAGGAAAGACGCTTCTGATCAAGAAGTAAAACGGACATTGACAATCATACTGTTTGATGACAGAGGGAGGCTGCGGTAAGATGAAGGCAAAACGAAGTGTTAAGGGGATGTTGATCAGTGCGTGTGTGCTGCTCGTCATGGTGGTTTCGGTGATTCTGGGCGGTATTGCGATCTGGGGAATCAAGAGTTCCACATCCATGGCGATCGAGGAATACAAGATCGCGATGAATGACGGGTACAATTCTGAGATCAAATCGGAGGTACAGTCCGTCATTCACGTATTGAATACAGAGTACGACAGAGTGCAGAGCGGAGAGATCACAGAGGAAGAGGCAAAGGAAAATGCCAAAGAGATCGTCCGCGGTATGCGTTACCGTGAGGATGAGAGCGGTTATTTTTGGATTGACGACACAGATTATGTCCTCGTGATGCATCCCATTCTTGCCGATCAGGAAGGAAATAACAGATACGAACTGGAAGATCAGAACGGTGTTATGATCATTCAGGAGATCATGAAGGTCTGCCAGAGTGCGGAGAAAGGCGGATTTAACGAATTCTATTTCACGAAGTCGGACGGAGTGACAGTGGCACCGAAGGTGGCTTATTCCCAGATCTTCGAGCCCTGGGGCTGGGTGGTGTCCACGGGAAATTATGTGGATGACATGTCATTGGAGATGTCACAGGTTGAGAACAGGATCCAGTCACAGTTTGTCAAAATGTGCATCCTTGTTGTTGTGTCAGTAGTGATCATGTTAGTTGTCGCACTGGTCGTTTCCGCGCAGTTCGGCAAATCTATCTGCAAGCCGCTTGTAAAGATTCAGGAACTGGCAACCCGACTGGCCCATGGTGATCTGACGACGGCTGTTGACGTCAAGGCGCAGAATGAACTGGGTGTCACGGCGGATGCACTGAATACGGCACAGGCGCAGATGGTAGGACTGATTTCCAGGATTCAGGATACATCCGTTAAACTTGCGGATGCCTTAAAAGAGTTTGAAACAAACTTCGGAACCATGAGTGAGTCGATCCAGAACGTTTCGATCGCAATGAATGAGATCGCAAATAACAGTACGGAACAGGCTGAGGCGACAACAAGTGCCACGGAGGGTATCTCCATTATAGCTGACCAGATCGATAATACTTCGGGAGAGGTTGAGACGCTTGATAAGAACACCGAGACGATGGAGGTTCAGTCCCAGAAATCTGTGGAAGCGCTCAGCAAACTGATCGATGTAAACAATAAGACAAAGGATGACATTGATCTGATGTACAGTCAGACGATGAAGAACAATGAGGCGGTAGCGAAGATTTCCGAGTCGGCTGTTCTGATCACGGAGATTGCTTCTCAGACAAACCTGTTGTCTCTGAATGCTTCGATCGAGGCGGCGAGAGCCGGTGAGTCGGGACGTGGCTTTGCGGTCGTGGCAGAGGAGATCGGACATCTGGCAAATCAGTCGGCGGAGACGGCGGAAGTGATCAATAAGATCATCGGTGAGCTTACGGATAATTCACAGAAATCCACCGACATGATGAAACGTATGAAAGAGGTTTCCGAGGATCAGGTAAATGTCCTGACAAATACAAACAGCATGTTCGGAGATCTGCAGCAGGCATTGAAGAACTGTGTACAGTCTTTGAATCTGATCACGAATCATATCACAGAGATGGATGCACAGAAGAATGTGATCACGGAGAACGTGGATTCCCTCGGAAGGCTTGCGACCGACAATGCGGCATCCACAGAGGAAACTTCCAGCATGTCCACAGAATTGGATCATCTCGTAGGCAGATCAGGCGAGCTGCTCTCAGAGCTTTCCGGTGATGTGGATGAACTCAGAGCCAACATCAGTAAATTTCTGTTTTAAATAAAACGCAGAGTGAAGACATCCCTCGGGAGAAATCCCGCAGGGATGTTTTTTGATTGCTGCGACGGGAGCGCAGACATTGTGTCCGGTGTATTAAGGAATAATTAAATATTTTGCTCTTGCATTGTGTGCAGCTTCATGATAGCATAACTGTATTACAACACATAGTACACTTGATACGTTGAGAAAGGAGTGCATCATGATCATTCTGGATTATAAAGATGCCAGGCCCATTTATGAGCAGGTGGTGGATAAACTGCAAAAGCTCATCATCAATGGTGTACTGGAGCCGGACAGCAAGCTGCCGTCGGTCCGAAGTCTGGCGATGGAGCTGTGTATCAATCCCAATACGATACAGAAAGCGTATGCGGAGCTGGAGCGGAAGGGATTCCTGTACACGATCAAGGGCAGAGGCAATTTTGTGAGTTATAATGAAGAATTGTTTACACTGAAGAAGCAGGAATACGGACAGAGGCTGAATGCTCTGCTGAAGGAAGCGGAGGAAATCGGCATCTCACATCAGGAGATGCTGTCCATGATAACCGGGGAGGGAGAAAACCATGATTGAGGTATGCAACATCACGAAGAGCTTTGAGGAGATCAAGGCTGTGGATCATGTGAATCTTACCATCAAAGAGGGCAATGTTTTCGGGTTGATCGGAACGAACGGCGCCGGGAAAAGTACGATGCTGCGCATGATGAGCGGCGTGATGAAGCCCGATGAAGGCAAGGTTCTGATCGATGGTATAGAAATTTTTGACAATGTTCAGGCAAAAGAACGGATTTTTTTTATTGCGGATGAGCCGTACTTTTTTGCAAATGCGACGCCGGAGGATATGGAGAGGTACTATTCGAGTGTGTTTCCTAAATTTGATATCCTTCATTACTATGAGTATCTGGAGCATTTCGGACTGCAGAGAAGACGCAAGATCAGTACGTTTTCAAAGGGTATGAAGAAGCAGCTGGCACTGCTGTGCGGCATCTGTGCGGGCACCAAATATATTTACTGTGATGAGACGTTTGACGGTCTGGATCCGGTGATGCGCCAGGGAATCAAAGCGATCATGGCAAAGGAGATGGATGAGAGGGGCATGACACCCGTCATCGCTTCCCACAATCTGCGCGAGCTGGAGGATATCTGCGATCATGTGGGACTGATCCACAGGGGCGGCGTTCTTTTGTCAAAGGAACTGGAAGATATGAAGTGCAATATTCAGAAGGTACAGTGCGTGCTGGGAGAAGGCACGGATGAGACGACAGTATTCCAGAATCTGGATATTATGAAAAAAGAAAAGAGGGGATCGCTGTACACGCTGACAATACGGGGCGGCAGAGAGGAAACCATCAATTTCTTCAGCAGCATCAATACCGTATTTTATGAGGTGCTGCCGCTTTCCCTTGAGGAGATCTTCATCAGTGAAACGGAGGTGGTAGGATATGACATCCAAAAACTCATTCTTGGCTAATTTAAAGACGAACAGCAGGAGAAGAATTTGGCTTGCGGTTTTGATGCTTTTATACTTTTTCTTTTCCCTTCCGGTGGGAACGGCGATCAAGCTCAGTATGGAAAAAACATACTACATGGATATGCCGGAGCGGCTTGCAAATCACCTGATGGCTGTTTTCTGTGAATATGTGGGGATCGATGCGGGGAAACTGTTCTTTATCACGATTCTGGCTGTAATCGCCGCAATCCAGGGATTTTCCTATATGTACCAGAGAAAGAAGCTGGATATGTACGGAAGCGTTCCCGTATCAAAGGGGAAGCGTTTTGCCGCAATCTATGTAAACGGCATCCTGATCTATCTGGTGTCTTATGTACTCAATCTGTTCTTAAGCTTCGGCGTGGCACAGTCCATGGGTGTTCCGAGCGTCTACGCGGTTACGGAGGCTCTGACGGCGCTGCTTGCGAACACGGTTCTGTTCTTTGCGGTATATAACACGGTGATTCTGGCAGTTATGCTCACGGGACATATTCTGATCACAGTGATGGCGTCAGGGGTGCTGCTTTTGTATGACGCTTTTATCTATGCGCTTACAATGATGTATTTCAGCACGTATTTTGTCAGCTATTACTGGAAGACAGAGGATTTGTTCAGATGCATGCTGATCACACCCGTTTCAAGGTTTGTGGTGATGATCAGTGAGGCGTTTGCTTATACGAACAACTGGATGGCAGAAGGCAGGATCCTGTATTTCGGCAAGATCGCGGCGGGCTGTGTCCACATCCTGATCTATGGAATCATCATGCTGGCACTTGCATATTTCGCCTATTGCAGGAAGCCTTCGGAGGCGTGCGGCAAGGCAATCGCATTCCCGGGACTGAAGGGCCTCATAAAGGTGCTGTTGGTTATTCCGCTCAGTTTGACGGCTGGAGCGGCATTTTACGAACTGTCCGGGCAGAGTGAGTTCCTGTGCGTTTTCGGACTGATCGCAGGGTTGTTACTCAGCCATGCGGTGATGGAGGTGTGCTACGACTTTGATCTGCGCAGCGTGAAGAAAGGATGGAAATCTCTGCTGCTCTCAGCGGTAGGAACGGCGGTTGTGTTCGGCGTCTTCCGGTTTGATCTGACAGGTTATGACCGCTATGTGCCGGAGCCGGAGCGTGTGGACAGTGTCGCTTTCATGTTCGAAGATACCTATACGGATTATTACGATGAACAGATGAACAATGTGAGCCGGGAAGTGTATGTACTCGGCAATATGCAGCTGCTTGATATTGAACCGGTGCTCACGCTGGCGCAGAGGCGTATGGGAATCAATTACAGTGATTCTGTGAATCCGTATGAGCCTGCTCTGTATGCACGTGCAGGTGCCGGAGCGGTTTCTGTGATCGGCGGTGCGGATGGTCCTACCAGTGTATTTCTTGCGGGAAAAGTCAATGCGGAGGAACCGCTTCTGACAGAGGAAACACCTGAGAATATGCGTCCTGTTGTAGTCAGATACAACATGAAGAACGGAAGGACGATCTACAGACGTTTCTGGGTACACTTCCTCAATGACAGCACAGAGCTGGATCAGATCGTGGCGCAGGAGTCATATAAAAAGAGCACATCGCCGGTCTACAATGATGCGGCATTTGCAAAGGCCGATAAGATGCGGATTCACTTCAGCAGGAACGGCTATCAGCAGACGGAGCTGTCAAGGGACATCACAAAGAAGCTTCTGGAGGCATATAAGCGCGATCTGGGAGGCTTTACCTATACACAGTCCGTCACAGAGCTGGTCTGCGGAGAACTGCGGTTTGAATACAATGACAATTACAGTTATGCATATATCAGACTGCCGATCTATCCTTCCTTTGCGGAGGTGAGGGCACTCGTTGAATCTGAGGGATGCATCACGGATTCCTATATCCGGCCGGAGGAGGTGCAGACACTCTATGTGACGAACTCCAATTCCGAGCTGAGGAATGAGAGCGGTGATGACTATAAAGATTATTCGGTGGAAGAGGAGTTCAGCGATCCGTCAGAGATCGCCCGGATCCTGGACTGCATTTATCCGGACTGCTTTGTGGATTACTATATGCCGGCGAATCTGCTCGATTCTGATTATTACGTTCAGGTGATCGCTAAGGCGCCGGATGACAGCAATTACCGCTCCGATTACGGCAGCACCTATATGGTTCTGCGAGACAGACTGCCGGAATTTGTGAAGGAACGCACTGTCTACCGGGGCGAAGAGGAGTGATATTTCTGTATGCCCTGATATGCAGAATAGCTGCCGGGCAGCATTCTGTATAAATAGTGCCGAACTGCACATACTTTCATGGAAAATACTGTTGTCGTAAACCATGGAGGTATGCAATGAAGGCTTATATGAAAATCACAGACGTACATGCGAGAGAGATTCTTGATTCCAGAGGGAACCCTACCGTGGAGGCGGAGGTGACGCTGACGGATACTGTTACCGGTCAGCGCTTTGCCGCCACCGGTATGGTTCCCTCCGGTGCGAGTACGGGTAAATTTGAAGCGGTGGAGCTCAGGGACGGTGAACCCAGATACTTTGGACTTGGCGTGACGAAAGCGGTCGCCAATGTGAATGACAGGAT
>JALFTO010000022.1 GCA_022779165.1 Lachnospiraceae bacterium | reverse complement strand
TCTGAATATGCTCCAAAACGGCCGGTATTTCGAATCTTATAATCTGCACCCCTGGCTCACACTGCCACTGTATTTCGCGTTTCCGAGATGCATTCTGCTCACGCTGGCGATTCCCATAATCCAGAAGATCACGGAAAATATCCGATACTATGAATCGTATTACACCAATGTAAGGCATTTGTCGGAGAGAGATGAGATGACCGGTCTGTATAACCGGAATAAATATCTGAATATGATAGAAGAAACCTATCCCGCCATTGATCAGGTAGGCGTTATTTTCTGGGATGTTAACAACCTGAAGACAACCAATGACACACTCGGTCATGATAAGGGCGATGCTCTGATTATCAATACAGCCAGCATCATTATGGCTCTGACCGCCGCCAACCGCAAAGCATACCGCGTCGGCGGCGATGAGTTTGTGATGATCGTAGAAAACCCGCAGAAAGGCGAACTGGACGCTGTGGTCCGGAAATGGGAAGAACTGTGCTCCCTCAAATCGCAGGCGCTGGAACTGGATCTTGCATCCGCTGTCGGTTATTCCTGCGGCGACGGAAAAGCAATCAAATCCGTTATCAAAGAGGCTGATCAAGCGATGTATCTGGACAAGCAGCAGAAAAAGTCCCGTGCTGTACATTCCTGACGGGACTTTTCCGATTCGAATCCTATTATTCTGTCATCACAAAGATTCCATCATGGAAATTTTAACGCGATATGTCTTCTTCTCACCGGGCTTTAAGAACTTCAACATCCCGGTCTTTCTCATCACATCACGCCCGTCCGGATAGCAGTTGCCGCATTCCAGACCGAGCACATAATCTCTCACGCCCATCATTTTCCATTCCACAAAGCCATCCAGCTCCTTTGTGTCAAAGAACATCTTCAGTCCTATGCCAAGCTTCGGCTGGAAAATAGACGCAGTGCCGTCACGGTCTGCAAATTTGTGATAATAGCAGCGTTCCTGATATCCGGCCGTCGGCTTCTCCATATGCATCCAGTTCTCTATATCTTCCGCCGCATGATCATCTCTCGGCAGTACCTCCACTGCCGGAATCTTCACAATGCTGTCTTCGTCGAGCAGAGGATACCCCATATTCATATGATACAGGATTTCAAACGGCTCTTCCTTATCTCCGGTATTGGAGATGATATCACAGATTTCAAAGGAATTCTCCTGTGTGGAAACCAGAATCTTACGCTCAATGCGAAGTTTCCTGCCGAAGATCGTTTCATCCTTGACAACCGTGTGAACGACAAGGCTGCCACCCTCCTCCGTCCAGTATGCCTGCTCACAGGGCAGATTCCCGATCGAGCCGTGAAGAGGCAGTTCCTCTCCGTCGTCAACACAGGGGGTTCCGACCGCCTGCAGTCCGCACGTAGTCAGGAATCCTGCTGAAAACGTCTTGAGCCAGTTGGAACCAACGTTATCATAATAAGCCGGCGACGCGTATCCGCAGGCGGACAGGTAACTCATATTGATACCTTTATACCGCAGTCTGGTGATATCGCCGCAGCGATCCGGCGAAATGGTCAGCATCAATCCTTTACCGTTATTCACCTCATAGAGACGCATGCCGTCCCCTTTTCCGCCTACCAGCCGATGCTCCTCGACTCCATACAGTTGCGTGTCATGTCCAATATACGGATTCATTTTCCCACCTTTCCCGGACAGTTCCGCCCTTACATGAGCGGCCTGACTGCCCGATAAACATTTTTATAGTTTTCATACAGTTTCATATACTTCTCATGCATATCTTTTCTCGGCTCGTACGTCCTGATCTCCTCCACCATATGCGCCACGGCATCCTGCAGATCTCTGAACAATCCGATCGCTATCCCGGTCAGCATGGCGCTCCCCACCGTTCCCGCATCAACTGTCTTTAACGCCACGATCGGCAGATTCAGCATATCCGCTTTCATCTGCATCCACCGGGCCGAGCGCGCTCCGCCTCCGGTGGCATGCAGTTTGGTAAACCTGATCCCCGAATCCCGCAATGCCTGCATATTGAGATACATTTCATACACAACACCTTCCATGCAGCCCCGATAAATATCCGCCGCGGTCGTTTCGGTCGTAAGCCCCAGAATGGCGCCTCTCGATCCCGTATCCATATACGGTGTTGCCGCTCCCGCAAAGTGCGGCAGGACAAGCAGACCGCTCGGGGTTTCCTCTCCCCTCGCCTCTGCATAAACCTTTTCCAGATACTCATTCACGGAAATGCCCTGCGCTTTCGCAAGCTCTTCCTCTTTCTTTGCAATCGTCCCGGTACACCACTGTATCAGTGCACCGCCCGTGTACGAGAATGCATATGCCACATATTTTCCCGGTATCACATACGGCACCACAGAAAAATATCCCTGGTACATCGCGTCGATGTCCGGCATGGAATCGTACACCGGAGTCAGGCATTCCACAGTGCCGGCTCCATCCACTGCAACGGATCCGTCAAATGCTCCTGCGCCTACCGCCGCCGACACCTGGTCGTGACTGACAGAAACCACCCTGGTCTCCCGGCTCAGTCCGGTCTTCCCTGCGGCCATCTCACCGATTGTTCCGGCAGAGGTCCCAGTCGGAACAGGCTCCGACATCAGTCCCATATCAATTTCTGCCGCCTCAAAAACTTCGCGGCTCCAGGCAAGTTTGCGAATGTCAAAAGCCATGGTTCTCGTCGCAAGGGAATAGTCGATCTGTGCCCTGCCGGTCAGATGATAGACCACATAATCCTCCATCAGAAAAATCCTTTTGGCGGCGTCATACACCTCCGGCCTGTGCTTTTTTACCCACATGATCTTGGAAATGCTGTACATCTCATGAGGCCGCAGCCCTGTGATACGCGCGATTTCCTTCTCCCCGAGCCTTGCGATCAGCTCAAGACATTCCTCCCGCCCCCGCGGATCGGTATAGAGCATGGCGGGGCAAAGCGGTTCTCCGGACTCATCCACGCAGACAAAGGTCTCGCCAAAGCTGGTGACGCCGATCCCTGCGATATCGGGATACCTATCCGCCATCTCACGGATGACTGCATACACACCGTCCATGATCACGGAAACATCGATCTCGTGGCCTTCCACCACTCTCCTGACCGGATAGTCGCGGTACGCCTTGTCAAGATACTTTCCCTGTTCATCAAACACCGTACATTTGCAACCGGTGGTTCCGATGTCCAATCCTGCAATCTTCATACTGCGTTCCTCCTGTCTAGTCGATCTCCACCCAGTCATAACCGAGATAAACGGTAAACGCCTCTTTTAGGATGTCTTTCATGTGGCCGACTCCCACCGAAGTATGATGCTTGAAGCCGCCCCTCGCCAGCCGGATGAGCTTGTCCTGCAGATTCGGAATCTCGCAGACACCGCCACAGCCAAAGAATGCTTCTTCGATCGGATCCTCCGTAAACTGTGCTTCACTGGCATAGACAATAATCTTTCCATCCTTCGTCTGGCAGTTCGAAATCGTCGTCGGGAACGCTTTGATCCTGCCTTCGTTGCAGCCCCATCCCGATCCCGGATCATTCTTGGCAAACATCTTATGTTCGGTGACCGTCCCCTTCGCGGTCATCAGGCTCTGGGCAACCGGTCCGCAGTGAAACAGTATAACCTTATTCTCATCATCGCCGTAGTTGTTGTTCCAATCCAACACTGCTGTCGGCTGTTCGCTCGCAAGGCTCATCGCACGCATGGTCAGTGCCGAACACATATCGATCTCGCAGGACGCCACGATCCCTCTGTCATTGAGTTCGCTCAGCAAGACACACGGACATACACGCAGGTATGTTTCCAGTTCATTCCAACAGCGCAGTGTCAATGCATCCAGATGATACTCCTCAATATATTCATCCAGCACGACAGAGATCTTCGCAAGTGTTATTTTGTTCGCCTGCGGAACCTGCGTAAAGTCTGTATAATTCTCCAGAACTTTGATCTTATCCGCGACAGCCGCATCATCGTCCGCCTTGTGTCCCACTTTGTCGATCAGTTCGGACAGGTCAAAGGATTCGACATTGATCCCGTATTTCTGCAGTGTGATCTCATCGAAACGGACCGTCTTGAACGCTGTCGTCCTCGCACCGATACATCCCACATTGAACCGCTTCATTCCGTTCACGACACGACAAATGGCTGCAAAATCCCGCAGATTCTGTGCAAATGCCTCCGACAGCGGATGTACGACATGAGGCTTCATAACGGTGAACGGCACATCGTACTGGGTAAACACATCCGTGACGGAAAATTTGCCACAGTAGGCATCTCTCCTGTGCGCAAAGTCCATTTTCCCGATCTCGTCCGGATAAGCCTGCATCAGGATCGGCACACCGGCATCCTGAAGCGCTGTGATCGCACCGTTCTCATCCGCAAAAATCGGCATGGAGAAGATCACGCCGTCATACTCTCCTTCATGTTCTTTGAGAAACTTCGCATAGAGAAGCCCCTCATCTCTCGTTTCAATCCCGCCGTATCTGGTCAGTTCCGCATCCATGGCGATATAATCGTAGCCCGCGTCAGTCACGGCCTTAATCATATCTTCTCTCGCTCCGTAAATCAGCTCGCCCGGCATAAAGCCACGGTTGCAAAATGCCAGTGCAAATGTCATCTTTTTACTCATCTTTATACCTCCTGCTCAAAATTTCACCTATGATAAAATCATACCCTTTGTGCATCGGCAAGTATATAGATCCTTGTTCTTTTTTCTTTGAATTTGTTCGGACATATGATAAAATCAATCCATAGAATGAGAGGGAGACTTTGCCCATGATATCTTCTTTTGATCTGATCAAACTGAGTGCTCTGCTGAAAGATTTTTATAATCTTACGCAGATCCGGATCACTGTTTTTGACGACAGTTTTCATGAGTTGGCCGCTTACCCCGAAGAGCTTGCGCTGTTTTGCCGGATCATCCGGACAGATGCAAATGGGCGGGAGGAATGCATGATGTGTGACAAGAGCGCCTGCCGGATCGCCGCAAAGCGCCACTCCCCGTACACATACCGCTGCCATGCAGGTCTCACCGAAACGATTGCTCCGCTGTATCTTGGTAATATCGTGATCGGTTACCTCCTGTTCGGGCAGGTATTCTCTTACCCATCGCACGAGGATGGCTGGCAGCAGATCGAAGCGCTTTGCAAAAATTATCAGATTGATCTGTCTGAATTAAAAAAAGCCTGCTGCCTGCAGCCGCTGATCTCCGACGATTATATCGAATCCGCTTCCCATATTCTGCAGGCGGTCGCATCACTGTTATGCCTGGAGCGTATGGTAACCTTAAAGCAGCAGGAGCTTCCCGCGCAGATTGACGAGTATCTCTCTCATCATCTCTCAGACGAACTGACCTCGCAGACGCTCTGCCGCCGGTTCCACATCGGCAGGACACAGCTCTATGAAATATCAATGCAGAGCTACGGCGTCGGCATTGCAGAGCATATCCGCAATCTCCGAATAGAGAAGGCTAAACGTCTGCTGACAGAATCCCGGCTTCCGTTAGCCGAGATTGCCGCACAGTGCGGCTTTAAAGATTATAACAATTTCATCACCGTCTTCCGGAAAAACGTCGGCGTCCCGCCCAAAAAATATCTGAAACAAGTTCAACAAAAATAGAATTCATTCTCATTTTCATTTGATTCATTCCGAAAAAACAAGTATAATGGGAAAAATGGATTGCTGAGGAAAAAGGAATATTGATATGAAATTTTTCATGGGAATACTGCTGGCTGTTGCACTTGTCGTGATGGCATTCTGCATGGCCGCCACACATTTCAAAAAACATAATCTAAAACGTCTGATCCAGATCATGCTGTCCATTGCGATCCTGATCGTTTTTAATTACGAAATTGTTTTATTTCTGAAAAATGAGCAGGGAAATCTCCTGGCTCACAGCGTTTACTTTATCGCAACTGACTGGATGCTGTACTATATGCTGCAGTTTTCCATCGAATATTCCGGCAGCAATTTTGATCAGTTCGTAAAACGCAAACTGATGCTCCTTCTCTTGTTTGCTGACGGCGTATCTCTTCTGCTTAACACAAAATTCTGTCATCTGTTTCGCCTGCACCCCGTCACACGCTACCACGGGGAACATTTTTATGCCATGGAAACGACCCCGTTTTTCTATGTGCATTATTGCATCATCATCATGCTGGTGACCTTCTGCCTCACAAGTCTGTTCTACCGCGCTTTCCATATGCCCCGCTTTTACCGCACAAAATATCTGACGATCGCGATTATCATGGTGATCATTGTTATCGCCAATATCTTTTCTTTTAAACAGGCGATCGACTTTTCCATCATCGGCTATGCGTTGGAAGGGATTGCCCTCTATCAATGTGTGCTTATCTTTACGCCGCAGCGACTGCTACAGAAGACTCTGATGGTGATTTCCCAGGATATGCCGGTCGGTTTGATCGTACTGGATATCGAAGGCGAAGTGCTGTACTCCAACTGCCTTGCAAGAGATCTGCTGAATGCAGACTCCCCGCTCTCGAACAAGCATGGCGTGCCATTTAGAGAATGGTGTCGTGAGCAATATTTCTCAAAGGCCGAAAACACCACGCAGGATTATACATTTTACAGGCATGCCGAAAAAACAATTCTGAATATCCAGTTTGAGATACTGCGCGATGCACGGGGAAAACTTCAGGGCGGCTATTTTGTCATATATGACCGCACCGAAGAGATCAATAAAATGCAGGAAGAGCGATTCCTCGCCACACATGACAGCCTCACCGGCCTGTACAACAAGAACCAGTTCTGCCGGAAAACACGGGATTATATCGACAATCATCAGGACGAAACACTGCTGATCGTTTGCAGCAATATCAAAGATTTCAAAATGATCAACGATCTATTCGGAGACAAGGCCGGAGATCTCATCCTCAAAAGCAGTGCCGACATGGTCAAAAGCCCCGAGAACAACGCACTTGTTTACGGACGGCTGAGCAACGATATCTTTGCCCTCCTTATCAGAAAAGTGGACTTTAACGAAGACAGGTTCGCATCCCGTATGCAGGAAGTATCTCCTGCCGGCATGGAAACAGAAATTTCCTATCCCCTGATCAATTATATCGGGATTTATGAAATCACAGATCCGACAGTTCCGGTTTCCGTCATGTGTGACCGCGCAAAGCTGGCAATCTCCAAGATCAAAGGAGATTACCATAAGAGGACGGCTCATTATGACGAAGAGCTTCGTGAGAATATCCGCTGCGAGACAGAACTGATCCGCGATTTTAACAATGCCATTGATCAGAAGCAGTTAAAG
The DNA here is from genome assembly GCA_022779165.1 of Lachnospiraceae bacterium. Classification (GTDB taxonomy): domain Bacteria; phylum Bacillota; class Clostridia; order Lachnospirales; family Lachnospiraceae; genus VSOB01. The sequence continues at coordinate 2,703 of JALFTO010000022.1, read as the reverse complement.
ATGTATCTCCAGCCGCAGGTTTCCTCAGATGGCAGAATGCTCGGCGCCGAGGCACTTGTCCGCTGGGAGCATCCGGTAAAAGGCCTCATTCCGCCCGCTCAGTTTCTTCCTGTTTTTGAAAAGAACGGGCTGATATCGGACGTAGACAAATATATGTGGGAAACCGCCTGTGCGCAGCTTCGCGACTGGAAGGAACAGGGGCGGGAAGACCTGTATATCTCTGTCAACATCTCTCCGAGAGACTTTTATCTCCTGAATATTTACCAGATCTTTACCGAACTCGTGGAAAAGTATGAGATCAACCCAAGGAATCTCAAACTGGAGATCACCGAAACGGCGATTATCATGGATTTTGACCGGCAGATGGAACTGATCTCCAAGCTGCGCAGCTACGGCTTTTCGGTCGAGATGGATGATTTCGGCAGCGGTAATTCTTCTTTGAATCTTTTGAAAGATATTTATGTCGATGTATTGAAGATCGACATGGTCTTTTTACAGGCAGCGCAGGACGAGGAGCGGAGCCGGAAGATCCTCCGGATGATCATTTCCCTCTCCAAACAGCTGGGTATGCCTGTCATTACCGAAGGCGTGGAAACGATCGAACAGCTCCGCTTCTTAGACCAGATGGGCTGCGATATGTTCCAGGGCTACTATTTTGCAAGGCCTATGCCGGTGGAGCAGTTTGAGAGACTGTACTTCGAACAGAGCAGGTAAATCGGCACGCGAATTTCGAGCAGAGCAACCGAATCGGCACATGAATTATGTATGCAGTGATCAGCGAACAGATGACCGCTGCATACACGAGCATTGCCGGGTTCTTGATTCCGCCGATCCCCATATATCCAAACATGATCAGATACAGATTATGGATCAGGTACAATTCAAGTGATACACTTCCCAGCGAACGGGTAATCCGGTTTCCGCATTTGATCTTCATCATCGCCATCAGCACAACCGCGTCCGCAAAAAATACCATCGCAAACTGACACAGCAAAGTAACAAACTTTATCATAAAGATCTGAAGAATTGTAAAACTCCCCTCATATTCACAATAGTATGTTCCCATTTCTACCATCGCGTTGACAGGAAAGGACAACCCAATTGCCGCGACAAGGCATAGGAGCAATACGATCGGATACCTCTTCTTCACAAACGCGATGATCTTCTCCTCGCTATGTGCCATGATCATCCCGAACAGAAACATAAATGAGGTATTGAACCACCATTCTCCCTGAAGCCATTTATCGGATTCACATTCCGGTCCATGCCCGATCAGGATCGATGCGACAACCATGATTCCGATCAGAACGCCCATAATAACAATTCCCGTTTTCTCTTTTTTTACATGCTTAAAAACAAAATAGAAAGCAAGATAAAAAAATGCGATTTCAACGATATACCACATCTGCGTATTCAACAGCCACCAGCCCGAAAGGTAGGCAACGAGTTCCATCGCAGACATCGGCATATGCATTAACAGCGAAAAGACCACAAAAATGATGATACAAAAATAGAATGGGATCAGAATACCCGGAAGTCTTTTCCCGAGAAACCCTTTCAGATAGTCTGTCTTCCTGTTCTTACTGTATATCAGACCATATCCCGAAAAGAAGAAAAACAAACCGACAAAGCATACACCAACAGATTCAAGACAGACTAACGGGCCCTGATTCATCCCCAGATTCCCAAGAAGCTGTGCCAGATGATGAAGCACGATCAAAACCGCAGCTATTCCGAGCAGCGACTTTGATGTTTCCAGTGACAGGAAATCATCATGCCACTCTCCTTTTCCGGCCGGCTTTGCCCGGTAAAACAAAATACAAAATACAATTATCATAATACCCCATAAGAAAATCGCTTCCATTTCTCCCTCTTTCCGCAGTACAACTGCTATCTGATCTCCAAAATAAACCTCTTTAATTTGTATAAGATAACAGCGGTCAATATTGTTCCGACGAAAGATAAGCACATATAGCAGACCAGACCATAGGAAATCGCAGCTTCATAAAACAGATTCAGGAAAACACCGCTGACCAGAATGATCTCCAGCGAAAATTTCCCAAAGAAATCAAGAAGCGGATTCTTAAACCTGACTTTTTTCAGAAGCAACACCACAAACGCCACAAAGAAGATCACACTCGGCATCTGGAAAAGGTAGGTAATCACCTTGTCTCCTATCCTCGGCGTCCAATAGCCGTGTGTCTGCAGCATTCTGTCACTGATCACTTTGAAAATAACCAGCCCTGCAAGGGAACCGGGCAGCATAACCCGATAATGCTTTTTAGCCAATTCATTCAGTCTGTCCTTTGTCATGGATGCCAGCATTCCCACCGCGAACAATGGAGTGGTATTGTACCACCATTCTCCCCAGAACCAGTTTGACAAGCAGAACGGCCGGGTGTTCAGCATACCAATCAAAGTGATCATCGCTGTCAAAGCAACTATGGTCATAATGCAAACCTTCTCCTTCTTTACATAAGTAAAAAGAAGGAAGAAAACAATATATAACAGCATTATCTCAACAGCGAACCACATTTGTGAGTTCATCAATAATACCCCAAAGAACGATGCGATCAATTCCGGCGTGGAAAACTGCATTCCCCTCAGCAATTCAACAGACATATATGCGTAGTTGCAGAGAAAGAAAGGCACCAGTACGATCAGGACTCTCTTTACCAGGAATCCCTTCAGATAATCCTGCTT
>JALFTO010000021.1 GCA_022779165.1 Lachnospiraceae bacterium | reverse complement strand
GCCCGAGGAACGTCATCTGGTGACGCAGATTCAGGGAAGACCGACGGCTCAATTTATGTTTTTTAACGGCTTAAGCCGCACCAATACAACGGGGGATATTGATTATCTGGAGAATCCCAATCTCGGGGAAAATCTGGCATTTTCTTTCCGAATGCAGCTTGCGGCAGCAGAATACTATCCGGGCATCACCAGAAAGATTTATCTGAAGGGGTACCGCTATAATATGCAGTACCGGGGAAAGACACTTCTGATCGAGCTCGGGGCACAGAACAACACGGTGGAGGAAATCCGCAATGCCTGCGATCCGCTCGCACATATCCTCCATCTTGTCCTCTCCGGTGAGGTATAGAAATCTTGCGTTTGCAGATTAATTTGTGTATAATGTACGCGAATGTAATGAGTAGTGCGTCGGCAGACACGAGCGAATTGACTGCTTGAGTGTGCACTGCGGATTGCCGGAGGAAAACATGGCACATATAGATCAGAGTAAAATCAGGAATTTTTGTATTATTGCACATATCGATCATGGGAAATCCACCCTTGCGGACAGGATCATCGAGATGACCGGTCTGTTGACTGACCGGGAGATGCAGGCACAGGTGCTTGACAACATGGATCTGGAGCGGGAGAGGGGCATCACGATCAAATCCCAGGCGGTGCGCATTATTTATAAGGCGAAGGACGGGGAGGAGTATGTCTTTAATCTGATTGATACGCCCGGGCATGTCGATTTCAATTATGAGGTCAGCAGGAGTCTCGCCGCATGCGATGGTGCGATCCTTGTGGTAGATGCGGCTCAGGGGATCGAGGCACAGACGCTTGCCAATGTCTATCTGGCGCTGGATCATGATCTGGACGTGTTCCCGGTGATCAACAAGATCGATCTGCCCAGTGCGGAGCCTGACCGGGTAAAGGAAGAGATTGAGGATGTGATCGGTCTCGAGGCACACGATGCGCCACTGATTTCCGCCAAGAACGGCATTAACATCGACGATGTGCTGGAGCAGGTGGTTACCAAGATCCCGGCGCCCAAAGGGGATCCGGACAAGCCGCTTCGCGCACTGATTTTTGACTCGGTGTACGATTCCTACAAAGGCGTTATCGTGTTCTGCCGTATTATGGACGGTGTCGTGAAGAAGGGTACCATGATGAAGATGATGGCAACCGGCGCGCAGGCAGAAGTGGTGGAGACCGGATATTTCGGTGCAGGCCAGTTTATTCCCTGCGAGGAACTCTCCGCCGGAATGGTCGGTTATATCACGGCATCCATCAAGAATGTCAAAGACACTAAGGTGGGAGATACCGTGACGGATGCAAACAATCCGTGCGCGGAGCCGCTGCCCGGCTACAAGGAAGTGACGCCGATGGTGTACTGCGGTATGTACCCTGCGGACGGAGCCAAGTATCCGGATCTGCGCGATGCACTCGAGAAACTGCAGTTAAACGATGCGTCACTGCATTATGAGCCGGAAACATCCCTGGCTCTGGGATTTGGCTTCCGGTGCGGTTTCCTGGGTCTGTTACATCTGGAGATCATTGAAGAGAGGCTGGAGCGGGAGTACAACCTTGATCTTGTGACGACTGCGCCCAGTGTTATCTATAAGGTATACAAGACGAACGGAGAAGTGATGGAACTTACCAATCCGTCGAATCTGCCGGATCCTTCCGAGATCGAATATATGGAAGAACCGATGGTAAAGGCAGAGATCATGGTGACGAAGGACTACGTCGGCTCTATCATGGAACTCTGTCAGGAGAGGCGCGGCAGATACATCAGCATGGAATATATGGAAGAGACCAGGGCACTGATCCATTATGAACTGCCTTTGAACGAGATCATCTATGATTTCTTCGATGCGCTCAAATCCAGGTCCAGAGGGTATGCGTCGTTTGACTATGAACTCAAAGGCTATGAGCGTTCCGATATGGTGAAGCTTGACATCCTGATTAACAGGGAAGAGGTGGATGCACTCTCCTTTATCGTGCACAAGGACAGCGCTTATGAGCGCGGAAAGAAGATGTGCGAGAAACTGAAGGAAGAGATTCCGAGACATCTGTTTGAGATCCCGATTCAGGCGGCGGTCGGCGGCAAGATCATCGCGAGGGAAACGGTCAAGGCAATGCGCAAGGATGTGTTGGCGAAATGTTACGGCGGCGATATCACGCGTAAGAAGAAGCTTTTGGAGAAACAGAAGGAAGGCAAGAAGCGCATGCGTCAGATCGGAAATGTTGAGATTCCGCAGAAAGCTTTCATGAGTGTTTTGAAACTGGATGACAAATAGAAAATGAAATCTTTAAGTGTGTATATTCATATTCCTTTCTGTGTGAGGAAATGTAAGTATTGCGATTTCCTGTCCGCGTCCGCGGAGGATTCCCGGATTCAGAGTTATGTAAATGAACTTTGCGGAGAAATACACAGAGAGGCACAAAAGTATAAGTTGTATGAGGTTGTGACGGTATTCCTGGGAGGAGGAACACCGTCTCTTCTTTCTGCAAAGCAGACAGAGCAGATCCTGTCCGTTCTCAGATCGGACTATGCGCTGTCACCCGGGGCGGAGATCACGATGGAAGTCAATCCGGGAACGGTGACAGAGCAGAAGGCTTCTGCATGGAGAGGGGCGGGGATCAACCGGCTCAGCATCGGGCTGCAGTCTGCGGAAGATGCGGAATTAAAGATTCTCGGCAGGATCCACACCTGGCAGGATTTCCTGCACAGCTGGAAGCTTGTGAGGGAGGCCGGTTTTACAAACTGCAACATTGATCTGATGTCGGGGCTGCCGGGGCAGACGCTTACCTCCTGGTGCAGGACATTATCAAAGGTGATCGCGCTGAAGCCGGAACATCTGTCGGCGTACAGCCTGATCATCGAGGAGGGGACTTACTTTTATGAGCTGTATGGCGGGGGAGACGATCTTCAGACCGGCGTGTGTGGGGGACAGACGGGCGACAGCGGTACGCAGGATAGGAACAATAAGCAGACCTCCGACACACCGCCGCTTCCGGACGAGGACCTTGACAGACAGATGTACCAGGAGACGAAGGCGATCCTGGCAAAAGCCGGCTATGTGCGTTATGAGATTTCCAACTATGCAAGACCGGGAAAAGAGTGCAGACATAACAAGGTATACTGGACGGGAGAAAATTACGTGGGCTTTGGATTGGGGGCTGCCTCCATGGTGGAGCATGTCCGGTTTGATAATGTGCGCTGCATGGAAACCTATCTGAATCGGGCAGATAAGACGGAGAACCGGCATGAGTTGTCCCGGGAAGAACAGATGGAGGAGTATATGTTTCTCGGACTCAGACTTATGGAAGGAGTGACAAAGAGCGGGTTTGCACAGAGATTCGGCAGGACGATGGAAGAGGTTTACGGCAGTGTGATTGACCATCATTGCGCAGAAGGGTTGCTGGCAGTTGACAGGGACTGCGTACGTCTGACGGACAGAGGGATCGATGTGAGCAATTACGTGATGGCCGATTTTTTGCTCTGATCCGGAGAATTTGCTCGGATCTGACACGAATGCTTGTCATTTCCGTGACAGGAAGATATACTATAATATGGAAAGGCACTTTGAAATCTGTCCCCACATAGAATATAACAAATTGACTTCGGGGGCTCCTTTTGAAAACCTTTCAACAACCTTTATCCTCCGAGGAAGAGGCCGCCTACATAAAGAGACTGCATGATGAGAACTGTGAGAGAGCAGAGGAAGCAAGAAGGATCCTGATTGAGCGTAATCTTCGACTGGTAGCCCACATTGCCAAAAAGTATCAGAATGTGGACGAGGACATGGAAGACCTGATATCCATCGGAACGATCGGGCTGATCAAGGCGGTAAATACATTTGATTCGGATAAGACCATAAAGCTTTCCAGTTATGCCAGCAAATGCATCGAGAATGAACTTCTGATGATGCTTCGGGGCAGGAAAAAGAAAGCGAGGGAGGTCTCACTCTACGAACCGATCGGTATGGATAAAGAGGGAAATGAGATCAGTCTTCTTGATGTGATAGAGAACGAACAGACGGATGTATTGGACAGGATGGAACTGAAGCAGAATGTCGGGAAACTCGGGACGCTGCTTGATGCGAGGCTCACAGACAGGGAGCGCGAGATCATCTGTATGCGGTATGGTTTGTCGGGAGACAGGGAGATCACACAGAGAGAGATCGGAAATATGCTGGGAATATCCCGGAGCTATGTGTCACGCATTGAGAAGAGGGCACTGTGCAAACTGAGAGAGGGGTTTGACCAGACGAAATATACGCAGTGAGGAGAGTATACGAGATATGGTGACGATCAAAGAGATACTTGCGGAGGCGGTAAAAGCCGGTGCGTCCGATGTGCATATCACGGTGGGAATTCCGCCGAAGATGCGGGTGAACGGCAATCTGGTGCCGATGCCTTTCCAGAGAATGCTTCCGGCAGACACGATGGAACTGCTGATCAGCATTATGTCAGAGACGCAGAGAGACCGCTTTGAGGAGCGCGGAGAGTATGATATGTCTTTTGCGATCCCGGAACTGGGAAGATTCCGTGTGAATGCTTATAAGCAGAGAGGTTCTGCAGCGATGGCGCTGCGTCTTGTGGGAACGAATGTGCCCGATGCAAGGAGTCTCGGGATACCGGATTCCGTGGTAGATCTGTACCAGAAGAAGAGAGGGCTTGTCCTGGTTACGGGGCCGACGGGAAGCGGCAAGAGCACAACGCTCGCTTCGATCATTGACAAAGTCAATTCCATGCGGGAGGCTCATGTGATCACGTTGGAGGATCCGATTGAGTACCTGCATCAGCATAAAATGTCTATCGTCAATCAGAGAGAGATCGGACTTGATTCGCAGAACTATGCCAATGCGCTCAGGGCGGCGCTCAGAGAGGATCCGGATGTGATCCTTGTCGGGGAGATGCGCGACTTTGAGACGATCAGCGTGGCGATCACTGCCGCGGAAACGGGACATCTGGTACTCTCAACACTGCATACCATGGGCGCGGCCAATACGGTGGATCGTGTGATCGATGTTTTTCCGCCTCACCAGCAGCAGCAGATCCGCATACAGGTAGCAAATGTTTTGGAGGCAGTAGTTTCCCAGCAGCTTCTGCCGACAGCGGATGGGGAAGGGCGTGTGGCAGCCTTTGAGGTCATGTATGTGACACATGCTGTGCGTACCCTGATCCGTGAGGGGAAGAGTCATCAGCTTGCCACGATCATGCAGACAAACCGCAATCTGGGCATGATCACCATGGACGAGGCGATCAGACAGCTCTATGCGGA
>JALFTO010000222.1 GCA_022779165.1 Lachnospiraceae bacterium | reverse complement strand
GTTCTGGAACTCATTGGATATGATCCCCGTTCATAAATAGTATTGATATAATGTATTACTGTGGCGCTCAGGATATGACAGGGACGAATCACTTCTTGACAAACGCACAGCCCGGTTGTTATGATGTACAAAGAACAAGGGTGTTCTTACACAAGGGGTAAGAATGCCCTTTCATCGTATAGGGAGCCTATACAATAAAAGAAGTGGAAGATCACGAAAGTGCGGAAAAAGAAAGGGATGGATAACATGAAAACGCATACCAAAGAGGACATTTTACAGCTCGTACAGGATGAAGATGTGGAGTTCATCCGGCTGCAGTTTACAGATATCATGGGAAATCTGAAAAATGTGGCGATCACATCGAGCCAGCTTGAGAAAGCACTTGACAACAAGTGTATGTTTGACGGTTCCTCCATCGAGGGCTTCGTCAGGATCGAGGAGTCGGATATGTATCTGTATCCGGATTTCAGTACACTCGAAATTTTCCCGTGGAGACCGCAGCAGGGCAAGGTCGCAAGACTGATCTGCGATGTGTACCGCCCGAACGGAGAGCCGTTTGAGGGAGATCCGCGCTATGTGCTGCGCAGGGCGATCCGGGAAGCGGAGAAGATGGGATATACCTTTGCAGTGGGGCCGGAGTGCGAGTTTTTCCTGTTCCATACGGATGAGAACGGTCTGCCCACCACGCTCACCCATGAGAAGGCGGGATATTTTGACTTAGGACCGGTGGACTTCGGAGAGAACGCGCGCCGCGACATGGTGCTGACACTGGAGGAGATGGGCTTTGAGATCGAGGCTTCCCATCATGAGGTAGCACCGGCACAGCACGAGATCGATTTCAAATATGATGAGGCGCTGCGCACGGCGGATAATATCATGACCTTTAAGCTGACAGTCAAGAGTATTGCCAAGAGGCACGGACTGCATGCCACCTTTATGCCCAAACCGAAATACGGCGTGAATGGTTCCGGTATGCACATCAACATGTCGCTTATGAAGGACGGAAAAAATATTTTCCATGACAGCAACGGGGAACTGGGGCTCTCCAAGGAGGCATATTATTTCATCGGCGGTATCATGAAGCATATGAAGGGCATGACGGCGATCACCAATCCGCTGGTAAATTCCTATAAGCGTCTTGTGCCGGGCTACGAGGCACCGGTGTATATCGCATGGAGCGCAAAGAACAGGAGCCCTCTGATCCGCATTCCGGCGGCGAGGGATGAGGGAACCAGGATCGAGCTTCGCTCTCCGGATTCCTCGGCCAATCCGTATCTGGCGCTTGCGGTCTGCTTACAGGCAGGTCTCGACGGCATCCGGAATCAGATCATGCCGCCAAAGAGTGTGGACTGTAATATTTTCCAGATGACGGAGAAGGAGCGGATTGAAAGTGATATCGAGGAGATTCCGGGCACACTGATCGAGGCGGTCAGCGAGATGGAGAAGGATCCCTTCATGAGAGAGGTGCTGGGGGATCACGTCTATGAAAAGTACATCGCGGCCAAGAAACAGGAGTGGCAGGACTACCGCTCTCAGGTGACTGACTGGGAGCTTAACAGATATCTGAATCAGTATTGATCGGACACATCTTCGGAGTATGAACAGAAAAGGACGGAGGTGTGCCGGTGACCAGCATTGTGATAGTTTTTCCCAAAATTGAAGATGCCAAGAGCATGAAGAATGTTCTGGTACGCAGTGGGTATTCGGTTACGGCAGTCTGTTGTACGGGAGCGCAGGCATTGGAGCAGGTCGATGGCCTGAATGATGGGATCGTGATCAGCGGCTACAAGATGACGGACATGGTATTCAGCGAGTTGCGGGATTGTCTGCCGGCAGGGTTTGAGATGCTCCTGATGGCGTCGCGGAGCCTGATCGAGCAGTATGCGGAAGATGTGATCAGCCTGGCGATGCCGCTCAAGGTGCATGAACTGATCGAGACCGTCGGCATGATGGTACAGGCGATCGAGCGCAGGCGGCGACGGATGAGGGCGGTTCCCAAGGAACGCAATCCCGAGGAGGTTGCGCTGATCCGGGATGCCAAACGGCTCCTGATGGAGCGTAACAATATGACGGAGGAAGAAGCCCACAGATACATACAGAAGTGCAGCATGGACAGCGGAACGAATATGGTGGAGACGGCGCAGATGGTGCTGTCGATCATGAGAGTATAGAGAGGGTGGATATGGCAGATACAAAAATCAGATTTACAAAGATGCATGGCTGCGGCAATGACTATATCTATATCAATGGCGCGGAGTGCGGGATCCCGGCGCAGGATAAGCCGGAGCTTGTGCAGAGGCTCAGCGACAGGCATTTTGGGATCGGCGGCGACGGAGTGATCTTTATCAACCCGTCGGACGAGGCTGATTTTGAGATGGAGATGTACAATGCCGACGGCTCCCGCGCGGAGATGTGCGGCAACGGGATCCGCTGCGTGGCGAAATACGTGTATGACAAAGGACTGACGGACCGGACACAGATCAGTATCGTCAGTGCGGGAAAGATCAAATATCTGACATTGACAGTGGAGAACGGAAAGGTCTCCATGGTCAGGGTAGACATGGGCAGACCGGAGCTGACAGCCTCTTTGATCCCGGTCGTATCGGAGCATGATCAGGCGGTGGACGAGGAGATTACCGTTGATAGGAATGTTTACCGCATGACCTGTGTGTCGATGGGAAATCCGCATGCGGTGGTGTTTACAGACGATGTCGCAAATCTGGATCTTACCAAGATCGGGCCGCATTTTGAACAGCATGAACGGTTCCCCAAACGGATCAACACGGAGTTTGTGCGTGTCATCGACCGTCATACCGTTGAGATGCGCGTGTGGGAGCGCGGGACGGGCGAGACGCTCGCCTGCGGAACCGGATGCTGCGCCACGGCGGTGGCATGTGTCCTGAATGGAAAGACGGAAGCTGACGTCACGGTAAAGGTGCTCGGCGGAGAAATCCG
>JALFTO010000220.1 GCA_022779165.1 Lachnospiraceae bacterium | reverse complement strand
GATCAGATTAAGAAGCACTGCCGCCGTCATCTGTTTCGTGACGTTTTCTCTGGTGACATTTTCCTCCTCAAGGCTGTTCTGCTCATAATAATTCTCATGACGGTAAACGAGAGGAACCTCCTCCCCGCGCACGACGCTCTGCAGTCTCTGCAGCAGAATCGTATCCGCTGTCCGTCCCTGTTCAGCAAGCTGCAGCTCCTCCGTCGTGAGATGGAGATGGTTCGTCTGCCTGTTCGAGAAGTTCCGGATGACCTGATAGACCGCTCCGGTCTGCAACCGGTTCATGATATCCTCATGCAGGTGCAGCTCCTGTTCCATGTTGGACACCGACTCTCTGATATTTTGTTCATGACTCTGGTATTCCTCGACAAGCTGCACAAGCTCCTGTGAATGATTCCAGTACAGATCGATCAGCTTGCTGCGGTTATCGATCTCCTCTTTGACATGTGACACCTGCGTCATAAACTGTCTGTCATCGGTGATACCGAGCTTACGCAGTGTGTTGGTGATATATACTCTGTCCTGATAAGTGAGTATCCCCTCACCGGATACGAGAATCCGGTTGAGCAGGTTGTTGATGATCTCTATCTTGTTTTCCTGCGAATGATACAGGTTCATCTGGTTGGAGACGCTGGTCATGCCGCTCTCGGCAAGAAATACTTCCGGCGGCGTGTTGACCAGATGAAGGAGATCCTCCCCACTCACCGCCGCAGAAATCATCTGATAATTGTCGGTGATCCTGTGGCAGAAATCTTCTCCGGAGGAGAGAACGAGCCCGGTACATTTTAACTCAATCGGCGCTTTTACTGTCAGCAACGTTCTCACCCTCCTTTCCTCTCACTCATCTGCTGCCAAAGCTTATCTTATTTCTTAGACAAAAATTCCACAACAGAAGCGGCGCTCTTCTTCTGCGGCCACTTCTGAGCCTTAGACTGCATCTCCGATTTGGATTTCTGGTCCTTCGGCTGCTTTGCATACTTCGTGCCGTTCGGGTTATTGGCATCCCACTTCTTAGCCTTACCCTTCATCGCCGACTTAGATAACTGATCCTTTGGCTGCTTTGCGTACTTCGTGCTGTTCGGGTTATTGGCATCCCACTTCTTCGCGTTCCCCTCCATCTGCTTTTTAGGCAACGGATTGACGCCTTTCTGCTTCGGATCTGCCGCACTCTGCTTCTCTGCGCTCGGGGCTTTGGGATCCCATTTCTTTGCCTTTGCCTCCATCTCTGCCATGGACAGCTTGGACAGTGGGCTCACGGTTCTATCTCCCGTGCCCTGTGCGCTCTGCTTATCCGGACTCGGATTGTTCGGATCCCACTTCTTGGCCCGCTCCTCCATCGCTTCCTTGGACAGCTTGGATGCCTGACTCACGGCTCTCTTGCCTGAATTCTCTGCGCTCTGCTTATCCACGGCCGGATCGTTGGCATCCCATTTCACCGCCTTTTTCTCCATCTGCTCCTTGGTCAGCGGATTGACGCCTCTCTTCCTGGGATCTGCCGCACTCTGCTTGTCTGTGCTCGGGTTATTCGGATCCCATTTGACCGCCTTTGCCTGCATCTCTGCCATGGACAGTCCGGACAGCGGACTGACTGATCTGTCCCCTGCGCCCTGTGCGCTCTGCTTATCCTCGCTCGGATTGTTGGCATCCCATTTCTTCGCCTTCGCCTCCCACTGCTCTTTTGTCTCCTGGACGATGCCTCTCTCCCATTCAACGTCCACAGCGCTGCGCTTCTCATCGGGATGATTGATATCCCACTTCTTGGCTTCTTTTGTATATTCAATGTTGCTTCCGTCAATCTGCTTGGAGTTGATCTTGCTCTTCAGCACATCCTCCGACTGCCTGGCGGAGCGTGACTTCTTATCATCCTCAGACCAGCGTTTTGCCTTTGCTTTCATCTGCGCCTTGGTGAGCGGCTTCTCGGACGGCTTAGCGGCATATGACTTGGAAGTCTTCGGATTGTCGGCATCCCACTTCTTCGCCTTTGCTTCCATCAGTTCTTTGGAGAGCGGTGCAGTCGTTGATTTCGCCGCACGCTGATCCTCCTCCTTGGGATTCTGCGGATCCCATTTCTTAGCCCGTGCCTCCATCTTATCCTTGGAAAGTACCTTGATCCCGCTTGCCTTCTTTGCATAAGTATCGGAATTTTCCGGATCGTTGATATCCCATTTCTTGACATTCTCCAGCATCTCATCTTTGGTAAGCTCTGTGCCGCCGAGATCCTTGATGGTTTTCGCATACTTGGTCGTCTTGTAATTGTTGCTGACCTTATCCTCATCCTCCGCCCATGCATCCAGCGAACTTTCGATGCCCGGCCAGTTGATGCACAGCATCTCCCGGTAGCCGATCGTCGTCGTCTCCACGAGCAGCTCACTCTTCTCCGCATTCAGCTCGCCGTACTGCTTGCTCATGACGGTGCAGCCGGTGAAGGCATAAATGCGGATCGGCACCTTACCGTCCCGGTAACGGCACACAAAGAGCAATACCGGAAGCAGCAGCTCTGTACCGTTTGCCAGCGGATCAATGTAATCCACTCCGACATAACGCTCCACCTGGAACGTAAATGGCTTGGAGATCGGCTTCCTGCGCATATGGACATAGTCGTTCAGACCGCCCTCCTGAATCAGCTCATATTCATTTTCGTACTGGAATACCCGCACCGCCCGGCAGGGGAGATCGATCGCCCCTTCCACACGGATAAAGAAATTAAAGCCCGGCAACGGGTTTAACCCTTCATTCATGACCAGGATATTGCCTGATTCCCCGGACTTTCTTGAAGTGTTCTCAATTGCCATAACGTTTCCTTCCTATCTGTTCGGCTTCATGTCAAAGATACTCTTCTCTTTCTGTTTCTTCGAGGGATTGATGCTATTGTTAATCTCCGAGATTTCACTGCACCATTTCCGCCTGCTCATGTGGTCAAGCTTCATGACCTCGTCCATGCTCCAGTGGAAATAGTAGGAAATAAAGGACATTTCCTTATACAGTTCCTCCTGCGGATACAGCGTTATCCCTCCTGCGTAAAATTTAGCGGCACCCGGAAACGCTTGCCGCAGTCGGGACATACGACCTCCATTGTCGGAGGCTCGATATCATTGATGCGCTGATACATATCCTGCAGGAATGCCAGATCCGCGGTAAACAGCTTCTCAATCAGCGTAGCAGACACCATCTCCACGCCTTCCAGCTCCGTGACCACCTTGCTCAGGATCACGATTGTCAGGAAGGAAGGGTTGCTAAGTACCCTGGGATCCCTTGTTGCGCTGATCTCATCCCCCGCCGTTGCGAGACGCATCTTTCCTTTCCGGTGCAGTTCTCCCGCCCCGTCCATATATCCCTTCGGTAATGTAAATTCAAATACGGTTTCCATACGCTCTTTCCTTTCCGGTAATTCCTGTTTTTGTATATTTTCCTATCTAATCAGCCTGATGCTGTCATGTTCTCTCTTATATTCTGTGATGATCGTTTTCTGTCTTTTTTCACTGCCTTGTATCTTCACTGTCTGTACTCTCCGGACCGCTGTATAAGGATCTGTTCAGGTGCCCCTATCAGAACACCTTCGGGCTGCACGGAAGTTCCGCACAGCCCACCGGCGCCGGTCATACGACCGTTTCCTTTTCCCTAGTTCGGGATAATCAATTCTTCGTATGCAATCTCAACGCTCTCGATTGCCACATCACTTGTCTTTGCATCCAGATCGGGTGCGTTGTACTTTGTTACCCATGCGTTTGTCAGAATCCATACACGGGTACCTGTAATCGCTACCGCATTCTGCTGCGGTGCACCGCCGTTGATGTCGATCAGTTCGATCTGCACATCATTACGGGGAATCTCACCTCTTACCTCACTGACACACTCCTGAATCCATGTCTTGAACGCGCTGTCCAATGTATAGCCGAGCTTCAATGTTACGTTTCCGTGCTTCACCAGTCCGGGA
>JALFTO010000207.1 GCA_022779165.1 Lachnospiraceae bacterium | reverse complement strand
TATCAGGAGGCGCCTTTTCATGATAATAACTGGCAGCTTGTCAGAGTCAGGGGAAGTAAAAAAGCTTTCCTGTGGACATATGAGCGTGGCGGGTATCTCAACCTGAATGTGAAGGTGGATCCCGAGTGGCGTGATTTTTGGAGAAAGACGTTTGCGTCGGTGATCCCCGGATATCATCAGAATAAAGAACACTGGAATACGATCATCATTGACGGAAGCATTCCGGATGAGGATGTGAAGCGGATGATCGCCGAGAGCTATGATCAGGTTACCGACAGCCCGTCAAAGAGAATCTATGAAGCCGTGAAGCTGATCCCGAGAGGACATGTTGCAACCTACGGGCAGGTCGCGGAGATGGCCGGTGATAAGAAGATGGCACGAGCTGTGGGAAATGCATTGCACAGAAATCCCGATCCGGAAGCGATTCCGTGCTACAGGGTGGTGAACTCGAAGGGAGAGCTTGCCGGGGAATTTGCCTTTGGCGGAGCCGGAGCGCAGGCTAAACTTCTGGAAGCAGATGGCATTCAGGTGATCGACGGCAAAGTCGATTTGCAGAAATACGGTATTGAAGTGGTTGACGGAAAACCGGTCTGAGGGAGGTGTCTGCTTGGAAGATATCAGTCTGAGTGAAGAGACTACTTCACAGGAAATCAATATGTCGGTATCACCCATCTGTCAGAAGGACGGACATAAAGTAGCGTATGTTTCCTTTGCGGACGGGAAGCGCACGGCAGAGGGAGAGATACCGGATTGCAGGATTACAAAATATGAGAATTTCGGGAAAGAGGAAGTGGATCAGCTGGAGCGTTATATGCGTGACAATCTGGCAATGATCAAGAGAATGGCTGCCAGCGTGGATCCGATGAAAGCTTTCCTTGGGAAAAAGGAGTAAGCGACGATGATCAGAAGAAAAGAAGACGTTAAGATTCGTAAAGTGAGCAATGCGCAGGGAGGAAACGGCGATATCTATTTCCATGACTGGCTGCTGCCGGAGGAAGCTCCCGGACACGGACGCGTGTTCAGCAAACTGGTGGTTCCGGCGGGAAGTTCGATCGCACCGCATCAGCATAGCGGTGAGTTTGAAGCAGTCTATGTGCTGGAAGGCACGGCAACGCTGACAGACGGCGATGAGGTCACAGAACTTCATGCGGGAGATATGAATCTGTGCCCTGACGGGGAAAGACACGGAATTGAGAACCGGACAGACAGCGATCTGGTGCTGATGGCTCTGATCATGAAAACCTTATAAAAGGAATTTATTATTATATGAACATACTCATTGACGGATACAACATAAATTATAAGATAACGGGAGACGGAGAGCAGACAGTGGTCATCCTGCAGGGCTGGGGAACCGGTCTTGAAGTATACGATTCTGTAGCAGCATGTATCAATGGATCCTACAGGGTGATCCAGTTTGATTTCCCGGGCTTCGGCGCCAGCGATGAGCCGAGAGAGCCCTGGGATGTCAGTGCGTATGCGGATTTTTTCTGCAGGTTTATGGAGACGCTCCGTGTGGAGAAAGCAACACTGATCGGACATTCCTACGGCGGCAGGGTGATCATAAAGCTTGCAAACAGAGAGGATCTGCCTTTTGCAATAGACAAAATCGTATTGATTGACAGCGCGGGTGTGCTGCCGAAGAAGACGTTTGCCCAGAAGATGAAGGTAAAGCGCTATAAGGTACTCAAAAAGTTTCTGAATATGAAAGTGATCCATGGGATGTTCCCGGAACTGATCGACGACTGGAAGAGTCGTCAGGGTTCGGAGGATTACCGCAATGCCACACCCATGATGCGTCAGTGTCTGGTGAAGGCGGTCAATGAGGATCTGACGGATCTACTGCCCGGAATCAGGCAGGAGACGTTGCTCATCTGGGGCGATCTCGACACAGCCACACCTATAGCGGATGCGAAATTGATGGAACAGAAGATTCCCAATGCCGGTCTTGCAGTCATTCAGGGGACGGGACATTTCTGTTTTGCAGAGCAGCCGGTGATTTTCAGGAATATCATGAGATCATACTTTAAGGTAGGAGCATAACATGTTAATCAGAGCAGTGATCGCAGGAATCATATCGATATCGGCGTTTTTTCTGGCTATGCGGTATAACCTGCATATGTTCCAGTTGAATGGGTACAAAAATAAAGAGCATCTGCACTGGCTGCAGAAGAATATCAGACAGCAGTGGATTCTGGCTGCCTGTGCCTTGTACGGCATTTTGAATCTCTGCATCAGCAATGTGGTCACGGACATCATCGGCTGTGCGGTTCTGGCGGTTGTGATCCTGGTATATCAGGCGATGCGAAAACAGCATGCCAAGAAGAAGCTTGTCTATACGGCGCGCGTCAAGAGGCTGATCACCACGGATGTCATTCTGGCATTGTGTGTCTGGGGACTTGTGGTCGGTCTGGGAGGTATCTTGTTATCGACAGGAATCTTACAGATTCTGACCGGACTTCAGGTAGTCCTGCTGGTTGCCGCGAATGTGATCAATCACCCAATTGAGGCGGGTGTGAGCCGGTATTATATCAATGATGCGAAACGTAAGCTCCGGGAAGTGAAGGGGCTGACGGTCATCGGTGTGACGGGCAGCTACGGCAAGACCAGTGTGAAGTTCTATCTGCAGACACTTCTGCAGGACAGATTCAATGTGTTGGTAACACCGGAGAGTTATAATACGCCGATGGGCGTTGTGCGCACGATCCGGGAATCCCTGAAGCCGACGCATGAGATTTTTGTCTGTGAGATGGGTGCCAGACATGTGGGTGATATCAAAGAGATCTGTGATATTGTACATCCGCACCACGGAATCATCACGTCGGTGGGACCGCAGCATCTGGAAACTTTTTTCAACATGGAAAATATCAAGAACACGAAATTCGAGCTGGCGGATGCCCTTCCGGCAGACGGCATGCTTTTTCTGAACGGAGACAATGAGCATATTCAGGATAAGGCAGCAGGCTATCAAAATAAGATTTTCTATTATTCGGAAGGGAACGGCGCAGGGTATTGCGCGAGCGATCTGAAGCTGTCCCGTCTGGGAACGGAGTTTACCGTGACTGCGCCGGACGGAGAGAGTGAGCGGTTCCAAATGCGTCTCGTGGGCGCCCACAACGTGATCAATGTGATGGGAGCCATTGCCGTGGCGCACAG
>JALFTO010000206.1 GCA_022779165.1 Lachnospiraceae bacterium | reverse complement strand
CTCCTTTTTCGGATTGTATAACGTATGTTTTGATTATAATATATCTTGTCCCGCTTTTCAATAAAACACCCTTATTTTGCCCGCTTTTTTCTCTATCTTGTTGAATTTGGACATGATTCTGTGATAAAATGATTTGTCAGTTATATTGTTTATGTTAGTTTCAAAGAATACAGGACAAAGGAGTACACTATGCAAAAAACATTAGACGACATTGTCTTATCAGTCGTAATCCCCTGCTACAACGAGAAGGATACCATCGAGACGATCCTCGATGCGGTACGCGACTGTGGCATCCCGCACACAGAGATCATCGTGGTGGATGACTGTTCCACGGACGGCACAAGGGATCTGCTGCAGGGAGAGCTTCGGAGCAAGATTGACCGCCTGCTCTTCCACAAGGTGAATCAGGGGAAGGGCGCCGCACTCGCCAAAGGCTTCCAGGCCGCTACCGGTGATGTGGTAGTCATTCAGGATGCCGATATGGAATATGACCCCAAGGATTTCGTCCGTCTGATCCAGCCGTTCATCACAGGACGCGGGGATGCGGATGTGGTATACGGTTCCCGCTATGCGCGTGGGGAAGCCTATATGATCGAGGGATTCTATCATACCTTCGGCAACAAGTTCCTTACCTTTGTCTCCAATCTGTTCACGGATCTGGGGCTGACGGATATGGAAACATGTTATAAGATGTTCCGCAGAGAGCTGATCCAGTCGATCACGATCCAGGAGAAGCGCTTTGGTTTTGAGCCTGAAATCACTGCCAAGATCGCGAAGAAGCGCTGCCGTATCTATGAGATGCCCATCTCCTATTATCCCCGCTCTTACAGCGAGGGCAAAAAGATCGGTATCAAAGATGCTTTCCGCGCAATCTACTGCATTCTGAAGTACAATTTATTTGCATAATTTTTCTTTCATAATCTGGAATCAAACGAATCGAGGTATTGACATGAATCGTGTATTGGTAACCGGCGGTGCCGGATTCCTCGGCTCTCATCTGTGTGAGCGCCTGCTTCAGGACGGTAATGATGTCATCTGCGTGGACAATCTCTATACCGGAAGCAAAGACAACATCCGTCACCTGATGACAAATCCTTATTTTGAATTTATCCGCCATGACGTGACGGAACCTCTCTATGTGGAGGTGGATCAGATCTACAATCTTGCCTGTCCGGCAAGTCCTGTTCATTATCAGTCCAACCCCGTCAAGACCACGAAGACGAGTGTGTACGGCGCGCTGAATATGCTCGGTCTCGCCAAGCGTGTGCATGCCCGCATCCTGCAGGCCAGCACCAGCGAGGTATACGGTGATCCGGAGATCCATCCCCAGCCCGAGAGTTACCGCGGCTGTGTGAATCCCATCGGAATCCGTTCCTGCTATGATGAGGGCAAACGCGTTGCGGAGACGCTGTTCTTTGACTACAAGAGAATGCATAACATCGAGATTAAGGTTATGCGTATCTTTAACACCTACGGTCCGAGGATGAATCCGCTTGACGGACGTGTAGTATCCAATTTTATCGTACAGGCATTGAAGGGAGAGGATATCACTATCTACGGAGACGGCTCCCAGACACGGAGCTTCTGCTATGTGGATGATCTGATCGAGGGCATGGTACGACTGATGGCATCTCCCGCTGAATTCACCGGCCCGTGCAATCTGGGCAATCCCGGCGAATTCACGATCAAGCAGCTGGCAGAAAAGATCATCGAAAAGACTGGTTCCAAATCAAAGCTGATCTATCAGCCGCTTCCCGCAGATGATCCTCTGCAGCGCAAGCCTGTCATTGATCTGGCAAAAGAACACCTCGGGTGGGAACCCAAGGTGATGTTGGACGAAGGTCTTGACAAGACGATCGCATATTTTAAACGCATTATCTGATCAGTGATTCAGCGATTTGATCCGGAATCAATTCGCTTCCAGCCATTTCATAGCACAATAAGCATGAATCGCAGCGCCTTTTACGAGGATATCCTCATTGAACACAACCTTTTCGTTGTGCATCGGTTTCCCGTAAAGGGCGTTTTCCTGTGCAGTTCCCGCACCAAGCAGCATATAGGCACAGGGCAGTTCATATGTGTAGGAAGCGAAATCCTCCGATCCCATGCCGCCGCCCTCCAGCAGCACCGTGGACTTTTCTCCGAACAGTTCCGCTACATATCCCGACATCTGTGTCATCAATTCCGGATCATTGACCAGAGGCGGTGCCGACGAGATCTCCTCCAGCAATGCTTCCCCGCGGAACGCTTCCGCTGTACTCTTTGCGATCTCTCCGATCCGTTTCATGATCTGCGCTGTCAGTTCCCTGTCAAAGGTCCGGATCGTCCCTTCCATGATCACCTGCTGCGGAATGATATTGGGAGCATCTCCGCCCGCAAATTTTCCGATCGTGACGACTGCCGGACTTTTTGCCGCAATCTCTCTTGATACGATCTCCTGCACGGACAGATAAATATGAGCCGCGATATTGATAGGATCCACTCCCGTCTCCGGCATGGCGCCGTGACACCCGACTCCTTTCACAATGATCCGAAAGAGAGTACAGCCTGCCATAAAGGTTCCTTTCCCGCAGAGCACCAGCCCGGAAGGAGTTCCCGAATTGACATGAAGCGCTATCCCGATGTCCGGCTTCGGATTCTCCAGCACACCCGCCGCAAGCATCGTCTTGGCGCCGGTAAAGCCTTCCTCATCCGGCTGGAACACAAGCTTCACCGTACCGTTTAACATACTCTGATGCTCTTTCAGAATTCGGGCAGCACCGAGGAGCATTGCCGCATGCATATCATGCCCGCAAGCGTGCATATTATCATTCTCCGACTGAAAGGAAAGCTCTGTCCGCTCCTTTACCTTTAATGCGTCCATATCGGCGCGCAACAGCACACATCTGCCGCTGTCTTTCCCGGTGATGGTTGCCACGATTCCGCTCTCGCAGATCTCGACAGGCTCATATCCCATCCCGATAAGGCACTGCTTCACATATTCCTTTGTTTTCGGCAGACAGGCTCCTGTCTCTGGATGCCTGTGCAGCTCTCTTCGATCAGAAACGATGTCATCTCTGACACGTTCTGCCGCCTCCATGATTGTTCCCGCTTCTACTCCCACAATATCCCTCCGTTTCACAGAACGCTGACATAACATCTGTTCCGATAACCTATCATGCGCGGTCAAACTGTCTGCTATACCAGCGTCTTGATATATTCCGGTATCGCTTCCTCCCACGGCTTGAATTTGAAGTCTGTGGTCATATCAAACATATAGTTGTCAAGCACCGAGAATGCCGGTCTGTGCGCCTGTCCCGGTGCGATCTTATCATATTCTTCGGTCGTCACGCCCTGCACTCTGGTACTCTTTCCCGCCAGGCGGAAAATCTCTGTGGCAAAATCAGCCCAGCTGCACTCCCCTTCGCAGGTTGCATGAAAGACACCATAGTTATCCGTCGGAAGGAGGTATGCGATCGCTCTCGCCAGTTCCATGGAATAGGTCGGCGTTCCGAACTGATCCTTCACA
>JALFTO010000192.1 GCA_022779165.1 Lachnospiraceae bacterium | reverse complement strand
AGTTCCGGATCTTTGCCGCCGACCGGCTTGCCATCCACCTCGCACACGCCCACGCCAAGCGTTCCTGCGCTGGAAATAATAACCTCATCTGCGTCAAACACCTCCGCCAGTGAGAAGATCCGCTCCTCATACGGGATCATCTGCGCCTCGCAGATACGCAGCAGATGCTTGCGCGTGATACCCGGCAGGATCAGATTATCAGTGGGCGCCGTGATGAATTTCCCGTTTTTGAGAATATGCACATTGCTGTGCGCGCACTCCGTCACCCTGTCTCCTCTGTGGAAGATTGCTTCCTGGCATCCGGCTTCCTTGGCTCTCTGATTTGCAATAACACTCGGTATTAAATTCAGAGTCTTAATATTACAATGAAGAAATCTTGTATCCTCCAATGTGATCACTTTGTATGGCGTACGCAGATCGGAGAGCGGCACTTCCCTGACCGTGATCAGCAGGTTCGCGGGTTTCCCGTCCGTGGGGAACAGATGATTCCTCATGCCCGTACCTCTTGTTGACTGCCAATACACCATCACTTCCCCGTCACTGTCCATCAGATCGACACATTTCTGAAGTTCTGCCGCCAGTTCCTCTCTCGTCATCCGGAAGGGAATCTCCATCGCCTTAAAGCTGTTAAAGAACCGCTCCATGTGTCCTTCCAGTTCAAAGATCTTACGGTTGGCCGCATAGGTAGCATCGTACACGCCATCGCCGAAATACATGGCGCGGTCATTCATCGGAACCATCATCTCCTCGATCTCTCCGATTTTTCCGTTATAATATCCTACTGTTTTCATAACTTCCTCCTCCGACTGATCCGCATTCATGCGTCAGCCTCAAATTTAATATGATTCTGACTGTTGTCAGCAACGCACTACACCATCTCGGAAAGCGGCACAACCGCTATGCCCTCATCCGCAAGCTTCTGTCTGATCTTCTCCACAAAGGCAAGCGCCTTCGCACCGTCCCCATGCACACAGACAGAATCGATCTTCATGTCGATATCCTTTCCGGTAACAGTTGCTATTTTATTCTCCTTGATCACGCGTACCAAACGTTTTACCGCGAAATCCTCATCCGTGATCATCGCGCCTTCCTTCCTGCGGTCAACCAGGGAACCATCCTCCTCATAACCCCTGTCCGCAAAGAATTCATTGGCACACCGCAGTCCCTTCCTCTGTGCCGCCCTGATCATCTCGCTTCCGGACAAGCCTAACAGGATAATGTCGGAATCGAATTCATACACTGCCTCAACGATCGCCTCAGCAAGCTTTGCATCCTTTCCCGCCATATTGTAAAGAGCGCCGTGCGGCTTCACATGCTGCAGTTTCACTCCCTTTGACCGGCAGAACCCGTACAGTGCACCGAGCTGGTAAGTCACATACGCCTTTGCCTCCGCCGGTGTCACGTTCATGTTCCGCCTTCCGAAGCCCATCAGATCCGGGAATCCGGGATGTGCGCCGATCCCGATCCCTGCCCCGGCTGCCAGTCCCACCGTCCGTTCCATGACAACCGGATCGGATGCATGATAGCCACATGCGATATTGGCAGACGATACTAACGGGATCACCTCCTCGTCCATCCCCAGCGTATAACGCCCAAAGCTCTCTCCGAGATCACAGTTCAAATCCACTTTATTCATATTGCTTCACTCCTTCAGATCCACATTTTTTACATCTGTAATCAGCATATGCCCCGGTGCATGTGTGATGACAAAATCAGGCTTCACACTCATGAGCACCGACTGCGGTGTCACTCCGCAGGGCCAGAATACCGGCACCTCGCCCTCTTTGATGATGACCGGATCTCCGAAATCCGGTTTATTGATATCCCTGATGCCGATCGCAGCCGGATCCCCGATATGGATCGGTGCCCCGTGTACCCTTGGCATTGTCCCCGACACTTTGACTGCCCTCACCACCTGATCGTAGGGAATAGGGCGCATGCTTACTGTCATAGGGCCATGGAAAATCCCTGCCGGTGTCGTCTCAATATCCGTAATATACATGGGAACATTGCAGCCCATTGTGTTGTGCCGCATCTCGATTCCGGCATCGATCAGTTCCGACTCAAAGGAGAAACTGCAGCCGATCAGGAAACTCACCAGATCGTCTCTCCAGAACTCACGGATATCGGTGTATTCCCCTTTCAGTTCTCCCTTTTCGTAAATTCTGTATTTGGGAAAATCCGTGGCGATATCACAATCCTTTGCGATAAATTTGAGTTCCCTGCTCCCGACATCCGCTACCTCCAGGATCGGACAGGGCTTTGGATTCCTCTGCGTGAACAACAGGAAATCATAGGCAAGCTCCTTAGGCAGAATCGCAAGATTAGCCTGCGCATATCCTGCGCACATCCCCGACGTCGGCGTCGTGATCTTTCCCTCCCGGATCAATTTCCTCACTTCCCACGGTTTCGCATGCGTGTAATCCATACCACTTCCTCCAATCATAATAAAGTTAATTTATCTTTTAATTTCTTGTATTCTTCCTGTTCCAGGCGGTAATAAAGCTGTGC
Organism: Lachnospiraceae bacterium; assembly: GCA_022779165.1. Taxonomy (GTDB): domain Bacteria; phylum Bacillota; class Clostridia; order Lachnospirales; family Lachnospiraceae; genus VSOB01. Next base: position 7,534 of record JALFTO010000192.1, on the reverse strand, counting down.
CTCCTCAACGCTGATAATCCGGAAACGCACCCGTCCTCCCGGTCTGCATTGTGCCAGTTTCGGAAGATCCGTACTGATCACGGTAGCGATCTTGGTATACCCTCCGGTTGTCTGCCTGTCTGCCATCATGATGATCGGTTTCCCATGGCTGGGCACCTGTATGGATCCGAACGCGATTCCGTCCGAGATGATGTCAGCACCTTTTTCGCTATGTTCAATTTCCGGTCCGTCCAGCCGAAACCCCATCCGGTCACACTGATCGGTCACCGTGTATTCCTGTGTGGCAAAGGTCTGGATTCCCTCTCTTGTGAAGTAATCCTCCTGCGGTCCCAGCACAACCCGCACTGTGACGTTCCTTTCTCTCTCCCGCCATACTTCCGGCACCGGAGGCGCCGCCGGCTCATTAGGTGTTTTGTAATGTTTCGCAAGTATTCCCGTCGTTTTTCTCTTTTGCTTCCCTCCGGTTAGTCCCGCGCGATCCACAGGAAACAGCCCTATCCGGTCACCATCCTGAAGCTTCCTTCCCTGATAACCACCGATCCTGCATTTGACATCCGTGGAGCGGCTTCCCATAACCTTTGGCACATCGAGCCCTCCTCGGACTGCCAGATACCCGTAATTCCCTTTCCGCACAAACCCGAGTTCCAGCCTGTCACCCTTATGTACCGGGCAGGCAACATCATTTGGAAGCAGATCTCCGTTCAGCTTTGCTCCGAACTCTCCCCCGCCAAGCGCTATCACTTCATCCTCCTCAAACACAATCGTCGGCCCCTGCATAACGAATTCCAGTACAGCCTCCGTCCCGTCATTGCCCACCAAAAGGTTCGTGACGGTATAGGCTCTCCGATCCATCACACCCGATACGCGAAATCCCATCTTCTGATAGCCTTCACGCCCCATATCCTGAACGGTGGTGAAGATTCCCGCCTTTTCGATCAAAATTCCCATACGCCCGACTCCTTTATCCTGATAAATTCTTTCTCCGTGACAGGACAGAAGCGGATCCGGTCTCCCGCCTGATAGGGAATCGGCTGCTCTCTGCCGGGGTCATACACCGTCACGGGTGTCGTGCCGATCAGTTGCCAGCCTCCCGGAGAATCCAACGGATAGATCCCCGTCTGCTCTCCGCCGATCCCGACCGATCCTGCCGGAATACGCACCCGAGGCGTCTCAAGTCTCGGTGTAAACAGCTTCTCATCCAGTCCGCCAAGATAAGGAAACCCCGGCAGGAATCCAAGCATATAGATCAGGTACTCTCTTCCTGCGTGACGTTTGATCACTTCCTCCTCCGACAATCCTGCATTCTGCGCCACGAACGTAAGATCCGGACCGTATGCTCCGCCATAACAGACCGGAATCCGTACCACACGCCCCTGCGTCTCATCCTCGGACCCACAGTTTCGTGCCAGCGCCTCAAGCTTTCGTTTCAGTTCCCCATAGAGGATCTTGGCCGGATCATACTGTACGAGAACGGAACGGAATGTCGGAACCGCCTCAGACACACCTTCCGGTGCACTCTGCTTAAGAATATGCATATAGGATTTTATTCTGCCTCCTGTCTGCTCACAGATCGTATTGCCGAACTCTACGACTGCACTGCAGTCCCCTGCCGGAAGCACTCTCGGATACTCAGGCATTTCCATGCTCCTCTCTGACTTCCAATAATGAAAAAAGGCGCATGAACCATTGTTCATACGCCTTTGTAAAAGCAATTTTCTATAATGATTGATAATTCTCTTTCTTTTTTATAACGCTCATTGTATCAGACTGATATTTTTCTGTCAATGGAAGTACGTGTACTTTTTCCCATGCAATTCTCTGCCATTACGCCTCATCCGTTCTTCCGCACAAGCGCTGCAATTCATCCAGATATGTCTGTGCCTCCGTCAGATATCCCTCCGGCGAAAAGCTGTTCATTCTAAGCTGATCCTCCAGAAGCCCGTTCAGCGTATAGTCCGTCATACGGCGGATCCTGTCCGGTGATCCTCCCGCCACGGAAGACTCATCCACATGACTGTACATACTGTCATACAGTTCACGAAGCTGCTGCCGCTTCTCCGTGATGGCAGTCAGTGCCTCCGTCTCATCTTCCTTTGAGGCTCTGTACAGAAACAGCTGTACATACGGAAAATTCTTCATCACGGCTGCCTTTGCCTGTTCGATCTGTCCCCGCAACACAAAAAAGTCTGTTTCTTCCTGATGCAGGACAGATGACAGCTCCATCGTAAGAAATTTTACGCTGTAATCATACACAAACTCATACAAACCCAGCTTACTTCCGAAATAGTGAAACAAAAGCCCCTTGCTGATGCCCGCTTCCTTCACCATATCATCCGTGCTGGCCCTGCGGTATCCGTTCTCCGCAAAGAGCTTCAGCGCCGCATTGATCATCCTGTCCTGCTTTTCTTTTTTCAGATCAAAAAACTTCTCATTCATCTGTTTTTATCCGCCCGTGTCAAAAATTGACCGTTATGGTCGATTTTTATCTTATCACAGACGACGGCATGGTTCAAGAAGATTTTTCATCTCCCGTAAGATCCGCGATCAGAATACATATTTCTCTTTTCAATTTCACAAAATAGTATTACAATAGAGAGTAAGAACGAAGGTGAAAGGAGCTACTATATGGCTAAGAAATTCGGAAAATTTTTATTATTTGCTACAGCGGTCGGCGCTGCGTGCGGCGGACTGTATTACTATATGAAAAAGGAATCTGCCGTCCCTGCCTGTGAGGATAACTCAGAGGATGATTACGAGGAAATTCCCGCAGATTCCGCTGACAGCGAACGTTCTTACGTACCGCTTCATTTTGACAAAGATGAATCCTCATCCAGCGTTGAAGAATTCTTTGACGACGATGATGATGACGACGGTTCCTTAGATGCAATCTGACAATCTGCGGATTCCTTCCTCGATCCGTTCTTCGGACAGTCCCGCATACCCTAAGATCAGGGTAGGCTTTCGGGATTCGGGAAGATTGCCGATATAGGCATCTGACATTCCATAAATCTTAACGCCTCTCTGTGCTGCCAGGCGGATCAGTTCCTGTTCGGAACGCTCTCCCTGATAGTGCAGCAGCAGATGCAATCCGGCATTTTCGCCGGAGATTTTTACATGATGCAGCATATTCCGGCAGGCTGTCACCAGACAGTCGTGCCGGTTTTTGTATATTTTGCGCATTTTATTCAGATGACGTTCAAAAGCGCCGTCACGGATAAACTCATTCAGGACGGACTGGTCAATGCGCGATACGGTAGAACTGAAAAAGGTACAATGCTTCCTGTATTCCGCCAGAAGCCTCTCCGGGAGCACCATATAACTGATACGGATCGCAGGCGCGATCGCCTTGGAAAAGGTTCCGATGTAGATCACTTTTCCCGCTGTATCGGATGCCTGCAGGGAAGGGATCGGTTTGCCGCGATACCGGAATTCACTGTCGTAATCATCCTCGATCAGATATCGCTCCTCTTTTTCCGCCGCCCAACGCAGAAGTTCCAGCCGTCTTCCGATCGGCATGACGATTCCCGTCGGGAACTGGTGGGACGGCATTACATAGGCAAGCTCAGCTCCGCTGCATTCCAGTTCATCCACGCGCATCCCGCTTAAGTCCATGCCGATCGTCTTCACATCATACGAAAAAGACTGCAAAATGCGGTATGCCCGCTTGTAGGTCGGATTCTCCACTGCCGCAGTATATTTTTTCCCAAGTATTTTCTCAAGAAGCATGAGCAGATAGTCATTTCCGGCTCCGATAATGATCTGCTCCGGCGTACAGTTCACGCCTCTGGATGCGTGGAGATAACGGCTGATCGTGTTCCTCAGTTCCGGATCGCCCTGCGGATGTCCCAGTGCAAACATCTCTTTCCTGTCATCAATTAATGTATTTTTCGTTATTTTTTTCCAGGTTCCAAAAGGGAAACTGCCGAGTTCCACACTGTGGGGCGAGAAGTCATAGGGAAACACTTCCTCTTCTTCCGCCTGTGACATGACTGTCTGTTCCGGAAGCTCCTTCATGGCAAACAGATCATCGATCCTGCAGACATAGTAACCCCGGCACGGCCTGGCCTCGATATAGCCCTCCGACAGAAGCTGTCCGTATGCCAGATCCACCGTGCTGCGGGAAACCTGCAGATATTCTGCCAGGGAACGCGTTGAGGGAAGCCTCTCTCCGCAGAGAAGCTTCCCTTTCCTGATTTCCCTTTTCATATAATCATAAATCTGTTCATACAGATGTCCGCCGTTTGCGCTGTCAAGCCCAATGGCAAGATCATTCATACCAAGTTATCCTTTCATGTAGGTGGCAAGCTCATCCTTGACATCCCTTGCCCTGTCTTTCAGGCGCGAGCTGGCGCTGTGTGAAGACAGGATCCTCGAGATCAGTTTTGATGATTTGTCATACTGCTCAAATTTCATGTACAGCACTGCCGTCAGATAATCCAGTGTGTTCTCATCCATTCCGCAGATCGGGAACTCTTCCTTGGTGTTGGCAGTCACAAAGCCTTCCAGCGCCTTCTTCTGGAATTCCCGTTCCTGTGCTTCCAACTTCTGCTTCCTGGCTGTCTCCGAATCAGCCAGTCCCTGTCTCCAGCCCCTTAACATCCAGGATACCTTCAGACAGGTATATGCCATCTCACTGGCTGGTCCCATTTTTGCCACGGTTGACAGAATCGCCATCTTATACCGCTCCAGTACATCTTCGTAAGAGTAGGCATCCTTCTCAGGTCTGGGTTTGAATTTTATCGTGATCTTATCTTCGATGGCTTTCCTCTGAACGGAGGTCAGCGGCTTCTCAAAGAAACGTGCAACCGCCGCATACCCGCACTCGCCACACATAACCACCTCATATTTGACTGCGTCAACTCCCTCATTGATCGGCCGCAGATCCATATCGGAACCGATCGTCCTCACCTTACCGGTGCGCACCGTGAGATTCTTGAACTTCTCACCGCACGCCGGGCAGGTGTAAGTCTTCCCAAAAAGATAATCCTTCTCTTCCATACTTATTTCATCCTTCCTTCTTTGGCAGTACAAAGGAACTCTTCAGTGAAACAATCCTGTTGAACACAAGCGCATCCGGCCTGGAATCTTTGGAATCCACACAGAAATATCCCTGCCGTACAAACTGGAAACGTTCCTCCGGTTTCACATCTTTCATCGCCGGCTCAAGATAAGACACCTTTAATACCTTCAGCGAATCCGGATTCAGATTCAGGCTTCCGTCTTCCTCATTGTAGACGCCCTTCTCCTCATCGATGATATTCTCATACAGCCTCACCTCAGCCTTCACGGCATGTGCTGCGCTGACCCAGTGGATCGTTCCTTTTACTTTGCGTCCGTCAGGGCTGTTACCGCCCTTGCTCGCCGGATCATACGTCACGTGCACGACAGTCACATTTCCATCCTGATCCTTTTCAAATCCCACACACTTTACAAAATAGGCGTGCATCAGACGCACTTCATTTCCCGGGAAAAGACGGAAATACTTACGCGGAGGCTCCTCCATAAAGTCTTCCCTGTCAATGTAAAGCTCTCCCGAGAAGGGAACCTGACGGCTGCCGAGCTCCGGATTCTCCAGATTATTCGGAACCTCCAGCATCTCCACCTGACCTTCCGGATAATTGTCGATCACGAGCTTAATGGGATCGAGCGCCGCCATGATACGGGGGCTCTTCAGTTTCAGATCCTCTCTGATACAATATTCTAACATCGGGTATTCCGCGATGGAGTTCGCCTTTGACACACCGCACAGTTCCACAAACATTTTGATGGATTCCGGTGTGAATCCGCGCCTTCTGAGCGCTGCAATGGACACAAGCCTCGGATCATCCCAGCCGTCCACAATGCCTTCTTCCACCAGCTTCTTGATATAGCGCTTGCCGGTAACCACATTCTTCAGATACAGCTTGGCAAACTCGATCTGCTTCGGCGGATGCGGATACTCCAGCTCTCTCACCACCCAGTCATATAACGGTCTGTGATCCTCAAACTCCAGCGTACAGATGGAGTGGGTAACTCCCTCGATCGCATCTTCAACCGGATGTGCATAATCATACATCGGATAGATACACCATTTATCCCCTGTATTATGATGAGACATATGAGCGACACGATAAATGACGGGATCTCTCATATTCATGTTGGGGGATGCCATATCAATGCGGGCTCTTAAGACTTTTGCACCATCCTCATAGAGTCCGTTTTTCATATTTTCAAACAGTTCCAGATTCTCCTCGATACTGCGGCGGCTTCCCGGATCCTCCTTGCCGGGCTCCGTCAGGGTACCTCTGTATTCTCTGATCTCATCTGCGGACAGGTCGGACACATATGCCTTCCCTTTTTTGATGAGCTTCACCGCTCCCTCATACATCTGTTCAAAATAGTCGGATGCAAAGAACAGTCTGTCCTCCCAGTCTGCTCCCAGCCATTCCACATCCTTTTTGATGGACTCCACGAACTCGGTCTTTTCCTTGGTCGGATTCGTATCGTCAAAACGCATATTGAACTTTCCGTGATATTTCTGTGCCAGTCCGTAATTTAACAGGATACTTTTTGCGTGACCGATATGAAGGTATCCGTTCGGTTCCGGAGGAAATCTTGTGTGTACCGTATCGTAGACGCCCTCCGCCAGATCTTTATCGATGATCTGCTCAATAAAGTTTTTGGAAACGACTTCTTTCTCTGCAACTTCTGTCTTCTCTGTCTCTGCCATGTTATGCTTTCTCCTTCACATATTTCTCCTCAAATTCATTCTTTGACATCGGTTTGTCAAAGTAATAACCCTGAATCATGCTGATATTCATATCACCTACAATATGGTACTGTTCCTCTGTCTCAACACCTTCCACGCAGACATTGACCTCAATGGCATCGGCAAGATCGGAAACCATCCGTACAAATGCCGGAGAGTACTTGTTCTTGCCCAGATCTTTGATAAAGGTCTGGTCAATCTTGATGACATCCAGAGGGATCTCCCTGATATGATTGAGCGAGGAATATCCTGTGCCGAAATCGTCCAGTGCGATCCGCACTCCAAGCGAACGTATCTTTCCCAGGATACGTTTCATTCTCTCCATATCGTTGATGGCGAGACTCTCCGTCACCTCCAGCGTGAGGTTTCTCGGCGTGATCCCTGTTTCCTGAAGCACGCCCTCGATCATCTCCACAACATCACTCTGCTGCAGCTGGACGACGGAAAGATTTACATTCACTTTAAAGTAAGGATAACCCGCATCATTCCATTTCTTACATTCTTTGCAGGCCTCTCTCAGTACATGCTGACCGATCGGTGTGATCAGTCCGAGATATTCCGCCAGAGGGATGAAATCCGCCGGCGAGATAAATCCGAGTTCCGGGCTGTTCCAGCGCACAAGCGCCTCGGCACCACAGCACGCATTTTTGCCATGTTCTCCGTTCGGAACGATGATCGGCTGATAATATACTTCGAATTCATCCATCCCGTTTGCTGTGGCGATTCTCATATTTTTTTCCATATTGAGACGTTTGTTGGAGGAAGACAGGATGCTCTCGGAATAGT
>JALFTO010000191.1 GCA_022779165.1 Lachnospiraceae bacterium | reverse complement strand
ACAGAAGGGCGGAACGCTGCAAGACTTTTCCTGTCTGCAACACCTTTCTGTGTCAGATAACCGATCAGCCACTCGTTCAGGGAAAGATCATCCGGTTTGGATTTCTGCGAAAGAATCCCTGCCGGCTTATCAACAAAAACAACATGATCGTTTTCGTAGAGAACTGTGATATTTCCGAATCGGCGAAAGGCCTGTTTTCCGTCCTCCATAAGCTTTGCCTCCGCAGAATCCTCTGAAATGCAGTTTCCCAGGAATTTTGCATATGTTTCATCCGCAAAAAACAGTTCCACGCTGTCACCCGCCTGAAGTTTCTCCGCACCGTTTGCTTTTTTACCGTTCAGAGTAATATTTTTCTTGCGCATCATTTTGAACAACAGACTGTTTGGCGCTTCTTTCAGATGGCGATGCAGGAATTTGTCAAGCCGCTGCCCCGCCTCGTTCTCTCCTATTATGATCTGCTGCATGGTATATCCCTCACAGTGAAATATCGGTAATGACTTTGGCAATGCCCGCGTCACGTCGTTCATCGGCACAGGAAAGCCCGGCAAGCTCCTTAAGGCGCTCCACATATTTTGAAGGCTCTCCGAAGATCTTTACGGTGATATTTTTGTAATCGTTCTGTCTGAGCAGATCCGCAATATGCTTCTCGCCCCAATTTGTATCGCATTTCGGATCTTCCGTATAGCCGCACACGACATTGTTTTTCACAACGGCACTGCTGAGCTGATAATTTTTCTTTTCACTCGTCAGATACAGATCGTACATGACGATTCCGGCGTTTTCATGTTCCTTTACCGTATCATAACAGGCTGGAGAACACCCCTTTGCCTTGATATACATAATCATGCTCACTGCGCTCTTGCTGGCTGGCAGGCAGCCCAGGACGGCAACGATCGTAAGCAGATTGTTTTTGCTCCCGGTGGACAATATTCCCATCAGGAATATAGCAAAACTGATCCCGAAATAGGCGCACGTCTTAACGATCTCACGTTTCCGCTGCCTTGCAAGGTAGCCGTATTTTCCCTTTGGATTTCTCATAACGTTTCCTTTCATTGAAAGAGCTTCATCACCGCAAAAATCACGGAATTGGGAAGAAGCTTTGTGAGTACATGAAATGCTTGGATCGGGAAGCTGCAGACCGATATATCTTTTTTGTGGTAGCAGTCTCTGATCGCCTTGCTCACGACTCTGTCAGATGACACCATTGTCAGTTTCTTAACTGCAAGTGTTTTTCCGTATTTCTCCGCAATGGCGAAAAATTCCGTATCGACAGGTCCGGGACATACGCTTGTCACATAAATCTTTCTTTCCCTCAGTTCCTGATTCAATGCCCTGGAAAAACTCAAGACATATGATTTGGTTGCCGCATACACCGCAAAGTTCTGCTGCGGAAGGAAGGCGGCACTGCTCGCCATCTGTATAATACGGCTGTTTTTGCGCATATACGGCAGACATCTGTAAGTGAGTTCCGTAAGAGATTCGCAGTTTAAGCGGATCATGTCAAGCTGTTCCTCGAGCGATAATTTGGATACCTCTCCCATCAGTCCGAACCCGGCGCAGTTGACGAGCATTCTGATCGCTGGATTCTCTATGGACAAAAGTTCCGAGAATTGATTCAGGTATACAGGATCTGTGACATCCATCGAAATAATCCTTGTTTTGGTTTGGAGCGCAAGACTCAGCTCCTCCATCCTCTCTCTTCTTCTGGCGATCAACCAGATCTCATCCATATGGTGAAACAGTTTATCTAACTGTAATGCAAACTCCTGTCCGATTCCGGAGGATGCTCCGGTCACAATCACAATATTCATGGTCTGCCTCCTTTTTGCATCAATCATCTGTCAATTATATCTTAATCACTATTTTTTAGGACTTTTTTTCGCATGAACATTGCGGATCGTCTTTTTTTTCCCAATCGGTTTCTGTGTCGTGCTTTTCTTTGCTTTCGTCTGCGATCCGGTCTCCCGGGACATCTTTCTGGGACGGATCAGACATTTCTTATCAAAGCCGATCAGATCCTCACGTCCTGCAGTGATCAGCGCCTCCTTTACAAGATCGTAGTTTTTGGGATTGCGGTACTGGATCAGTGCCCGCTGCATCGCTTTTTCATGCGGATTTTTACATACGTATACCTTTTTGCCGTCTCTGGGATCAATCCCCGTATAATACATGACGGTGGAAAGTGTTGACGGCGTCGGATAGAAATCCTGTACCTGCTCCGGCATATAGCCGAGATCCCTCAGGTACTCCGCCAGCGCCACCGCCTCCTTCAGCGT
>JALFTO010000190.1 GCA_022779165.1 Lachnospiraceae bacterium | reverse complement strand
CCGAAAGATTTTTCTGAATATCCGATTATAATATTCCACCAGGTTAGCGTTCTCCACCTGACTGTCCACCGCCTGCGCGCGGCTTCGGTACAGCTCCGCCTTTTCCTTCTCGCCTGCTGCCTGATATGCCTCTGCCAGATTCTGCCATGCCCTGTTCTCCGCAAGCTTTCCGTATTTTTCCGCCAGTGCTTCCTGATAGAGATATGCTCCGAGAGCCTTTTGTACATCCTTCATTGCCATATAGTAGTCGCCGGAGGTCTCACTAAGTTTATAATCAAAATCGCTGATATAGAAATTTTCTTTGTTTTCATCATAGATATCCTTGCATTCCTGCAATTCTTCCGGAACCATATCCAGATAATCCTTTGCAGCAATGGCCAGCTTCGCCTGCAGCCATGTGGACACACAGAAGAACTGTCCGCGCATATTGACCAGCGTATCCGGGACCAGCATGCGCATACGCTGTATCATTTGGTCTGCCTCCTCCAGCATACCTTTCCGGAAATAACAATAGATCAAATTCGACAACATCATACATTGCAGGTTCGGTGTCACAGACCGGTACCTCTCATGCTGCAGGATATAGGTATAGATTGCTATAGTTTCCTCAAAATGCTCCAGCTGCATATAACCGTCCGCCATGACATGGATTGTCATCGTCTCCATCTCCACATTCTCGTTCCCATGGCACATCTCTCCCGCAGTACAGAAATACCTGATCCCACGCACAAAATCCCCGAAGATCGTCTTGTAAATATATCCAAGGTGAAGGTAAATCCTGGCATCTCTTCTGGAAGCGGACATCTGGACATAGTCGAATGCCCTGTCCATATACTCCAGCACGGCTTTTTCGTCTTCCTCATAGCGTTTGTACCATAAGATATTGATATAGTGCAGTGCCAGTTCCGTATACAATTCCAGTTCCTTAAAAATATCCTCCGCCTCTTTGAAATACCGGTCCGAAGTCTCAAAATCCCTTTTTACATAATAATAAATAGCCAGATAGGTCTTGTTTTTTGCCAAAAATTCCCTGTTCTCAATCTTCTGTGCGATCTGCTCTGCCCTGCGCCACGCACCTTCCGCCTCCTCCAGCTTCTCCTGTTTATACAGCATGACCCCGTAGGTATAATACGTCATCATGGAGATTTCATCTTCCGTATCTCCATTTTCATGAATCATCTGCACTATTTCATCCACGTATGATTCCATTCCCATATTGGCAATGCAGTATTCGCATGTTCCCTCAAAATAGTCGATCAGATCCTGTAACCGCTCCCTTTTATCGTTTGTATCATGTCCGCACCACATAACTTCCTCCGTATCAATTGAATCCTTATTCCGCATCCCGCCGCAGATAGTTTGCCGTGATGGTATCCCCCTGATCGATCATCTCCCGCGGTGTCCCCGTAAAGACGACCTCCCCGCCGCCGGAACCGCCGTCCGGTCCGATATCGATGATATAATCCGCCTGCTTCATCACATCAAGATTATGCTCGATCACGATCACCGTGTTTCCCTTTTTGACCAGCTTCTCCAGAAGCTGCATGATGTTCGTGATGTCCGAGGCGTGGAGTCCCGTCGTCGGCTCATCAAGAATATAAATATTCCCCTTTTTGTCCAGATCCTTCGCAAGCTTCACGCGCTGTCTCTCGCCGCCCGACAATGTTGACAGCGGCTGTCCCAGCGACAGATACGGCAGTCCGACCTCGATCATCGCCTTCAGACGCTTGCTGAGCTTCCGGTCATCCGCAAAGAATTCATAAGCGTCCTCCACGGACATCTCCAGCACTTCCATAATGTTCTTGCCCCGGTAAGTATGCGCCAACGCTTCCCTGCTGTACCGCTTACCCTCGCACTCCTCACAGACTGTCGAGACCGGATCCATGAACACGAGCTCCGTCACCACTATGCCTCTGCCCTTACATGCAGGACACGCCCCGGCTCCGTTAAAGGTAAAAAGAGAGGCATCCTGTCCGCTCTCCGAGGCAAACAGCTTCCTGATCTCGTCAAAGAATCCCAGGAAGGTCGCCGGCGTGGAACGTCCCGTCGCCGTCACCGGAGACTGATCGACAAGCACAACTCTGTCCGCATACTGCTTCGCAAAAACATCCCGGATCAGTGTACTCTTGCCGGATCCCGCCACACCTGTGATCACAGTCAGGACATTCAACGGGATCTCAACAGACACATCTTTCAAATTATGGAGATTCGCATGCTTCACGGGCAGGAACTGATCCGGGATCCTCGGCTTCATTTTGACAGGAATCTTCTCTTTCATGGCATTTCCTGTTTTTGTCCCCGATGCAAGCAACGCCTCATAGCTTCCCTGGAACAGGATCTGTCCGCCGCTCTTTCCCGCAAGCGGTCCCACATCGATCACTTCGTCCGCAATGCTGATAATGTCCTTGTCATGCTCCACGACAAGCACGGTATTCCCTTTGTCTCTGAGGCTCTTTAACAGTTTGCACATCCTGTGGACGTCACGTGGATGCATGCCTGTGCTGGGCTCGTCAAAAATATATGTCATTCCCGTCAGCGAACTTCCCATGTAACGCACCAGCTTCAGTCTCTGTGCCTCACCGCCCGACAGTGTGGACGATTCCCGGTTCATGCTCAGATACGGAAGGCCGATATCGATCATCCTGGTGAGCGCCGCGACGAGTGCCTCCACCATCGTCGCCGCACGCTTGTCCTCAATTGTCAGGAGCACCTCTCTGAGCTTGACAAATTCCATCTCACACATCTCATAAATGTTATATCCCGCCACCTTGCAGCTGAGCGTCCTTTCATTGAGGCGCCTGCCGCTGCAGCACGGACAGGTATTTTCCTTCACGTACTGCATCAATCTCTTCAAGGAAGCATCCTTGAGTTCCGATGCATCCCGCCTGATCAGCATCCGCTCCATATAATCTTCAATTCCCTCAACCTTTTTGGAAAGTTTCTCTCCGTTCTTTTCGCGAGAACCGTGTAGGAGGATATTACGCTCCTCCTCCGTATAATCCTTATACTTCTTATCAAGCGGAATAAGCCCCGATTGGGCATACTGCTTCCAGTACCAATTGCCCACATGAAACGCCGGCAGATCCGCCATCCCTTCATTCCAGGATTTCTCAGGATCGATCCGCCCGGAAATATCTACCTTCATCACTTTGCCGATCCCGGAGCACTCCTTACACATGCCGTTCGGGTCATTAAACGAAAAATAGGACGCTGTTCCGACCCATGGCGTTCCGATCCTGGAATACAATAGTCTGAGCGTGGCATACAGATCACTGATCGTCCCGACAGTCGAGCGGGAATTCCCTCCCAGCCGGCTCTGATCAATAATGACAGACGCCGTCAGATTATCGATATAATCCACCTTCGGCTTCTCGTACTTCGGCAACCTCCCACGCATAAATGCCGTGTAAGTCTCATTCATCTGCCTCTGGCTCTCCGCCGCCACCGTATCGAATACAATACTCGACTTTCCCGAACCGGACACGCCGGTAAATACCACAATTTTTTCCTTCGGAATCTCCAGCGATATATTCTTCAGATTATTCTGTCTTAACCCCTTGATTACAATTTTTTCCTGTGCTTTCCCCATGCCAATTCCCTTTACGTCTCCTGTATTTTGCCTTTCAATCCACATCACCGGCTGTTTTGACAATCAAACATTTTTAGATCATATTCTATCAAAATGATATCATATATTAAGGTTCTGCAAAAGAAAGAATATAGTTAATTCATATGATTGAAAATTTCAAAAGTTAATTTCACCGCTCAATTCATATGATCAGGTCAAATATCTTCTGACATTTCTCTCTATACTCTTTTTGCTTAAAACAGCCGCCTCGGTTTCAAACGTCAAAATCAGTCTTTCCCCAATATAAATGCCATGTTCCTCATATGTCTCTATCTTTTTTATTGCTGTTTTTGCATACTCCGGGTCATCCATTCGCCCTTCATGTTCCCAATATATTTCACTTCCTGTACGTTTTGATAAAAAAGTAAAATCGGGGTAGATGACACCGTAGCCTTTTAAATGAAGTGGCTTTTCATACTTATATGGAATATTATTATGGTAGAAGTAATCTGCAAGAATCTTTTCAGATTTGGAGCGCACCCGCTCGCCTCTGTCAGAATAAATCTGCGCAATTCCTTCCTGGAATCCCTTTCCTTCATATTTTTCCTGCATCCATCGCGTCAGCTGCTGTTCCCAAGTTGCTTCTGCCGGACAAATCAATTTTCTGCGCGCTTCGTGTTCTCCCAAAAATATTTTTTCAATCTCATCATCCTGATACTCTCCTGCCATATGTCCAATCTGACGCAGTCTTCTCTCAGCCAGCCGCAACACCTTCTCATCATATTCTTTTTGAGCAAGCCTGCGGGCAAACCGTTCCTCCGCTTTGGGCAGATAGGTTCCATTTTTCCGAGGATTCTTCTTTGAACAATGATAGTATTGTATGTGATTATTTGATTTCGAGATCCTCAATGTGCCTGCGGGCACATCCTTCAACTGATTTCTTGTCTTTTCAGCAATCTTTTGCAGCCTAGCTTCTTCTTTTAATAGCATTTCCTTTAACCCATACATATGATAATTCCTTTCTCAGATGTGTAACCGTAATCAATTTGATGCTCTTACGGTTATGTTAGATAGTTGACAATATTCACCCGTAGGCAGCCCGGTCATCCTACGGTTCAATTTATTGAAATGGACATTCCAACCGTAGGCGGCCAGATCAGCCTACGGTTCCTATTCATGAAATGTAATCTTAACCGTAACTAGCCCGGCTCGTCTACGGTTCAGTTTGTTGAAATAGGAATTCTGACCGTAACCACCTGAATCGGCCTACGGACAATAAAAGAATAAAATGAAAATAATACGTACCAGACCTGGTACCGGACAAAAATCCCGGAAACCATCGGTTTCCGGGATAACAGATTGCTGAATAGAAAGTCTCTTGCGAGATATTATCTCTTGCTGAACTGAGGTGCACGACGTGCTGCTTTGAGACCGTATTTCTTTCTCTCTTTCATACGAGGGTCTCTTGTCAGGTAGCCTGCTTTCTTCAGAGCCGGTCTGTAATCAGCGTCTGCCTGAAGAAGTGCTCTGGAGATACCATGTCTGATCGCTCCTGCCTGTCCTGTGTATCCGCCGCCGTGTACATTTACGATCACGTCAAACTTCTCGTTTGTATCGGTAGCTGCGAAAGGCTGACGAACGATAACCTTCAGCGTCTCAAGTCCGAAATAATCGTCAATGCTTCTTTTATTGATTGTAATCTCGCCTTTTCCGGGTACTAAATATACTCTGGCGATGGATTTTTTTCTTCTACCTGTTCCGTAGTATCTTGCTGCTTTAGCCATTTTCTATCTCTCCTTTCAGTCCCTTTTGATTAAAATGTCAATACTTCAGGTTTCTGAGCTGCATGCTGATGCTCAGGTCCTGCATATACGTGAAGTTTCTTGTACATTTGTCTTCCTAAAGGTCCCTTGGGAAGCATGCCCTTAACGGCAAGCTCGATTACCTGCTCAGGCTTCTTAGCCAGCTTCTCTCTCAGAGTAGCCTCTTTCATGCCTCCGACATAATCAGAGTGATGATAGTAAATCTTCTGATCCAGCTTCTTGCCGGTTACCTTGATCTTCTCTGCATTGATGACAATCACATTGTCACCTGTATCAATATGCGGTGTGAAGATCGGCTTATTCTTTCCTCTTAATACCTTGGCAACCTCTGATGCCAGACGTCCTAATGTCATATCTGTAGCGTCCACTACATACCATTTTCTTTCGATGGTTGCAGGACTAGCCATAAAAGTTTTCATTATGTTACCTCCATCATAAATCGCACTTATCAATCTGTTTGTTTCTTAAGGATCACTCATCCGCGGATGTCCGGGCCGCCGATCAGCCAACCTGTCGAATAAACCGCGGCTTATCCTGCTTTTTCTGTCTGGGAATAACAGAAGTTCGTCAGAACTCGCCACATTGAGATATTATAGTATACGCTCCCGCGTGTGTCAACCATTTTCTTCCGAAAAATCATACCTTACGAGCGTCAGTCCGTGTGCCGGTGCGGTGGGACCTGCCAGATTCCGATCACACCCTTCCAGAATCTCTTTCATATGTTCCGGCTCATATCTTCCTCTGCCCACCTCCAGAAGCGTTCCGACGATAATCCTCACCATATTATAGAGGAATCCGCCGCCGGTAACACGGATACGGATCAAATGGTCTTCTTCTGTGACACCAATGTCATAAATCTCCCGGACGGTAGTTTCTGTCTGCGTATCAATGCTGCAGAAGCTCTTGAAATCATGCCTTCCAATCAGATACTGTGCCGCCGCCGACATCTTCGGAACATCCAACGGCACATACAGGAAATAGGAATACAGCCGCTCTGTCGGCAAGGGAAATTCATTATGATAAATTCTATACTCATAGGTCTTACGGCTCTTACATTTCCTGGGATGGAAGTCATCTGCCGTCTGCCAGGACTTCTGGATCCTGATATCCTCCGGCAGCCGCTGATTGAGCGCATAGGAAATCTTCTCCGCAGGGATCCGCGTATTCGTGTCAAACACTGCCACATTGCCGAGCGCATGCACACCGGAATCCGTTCTGCTGGCTCCGATCACCTCAATCTCCTCCCGGAGCAGCTCAGACAGATGGCGGTTCAGTTCCGCCTCAATGGTATTGCCGTTTTTCTGCAGCTGCCATCCGCAATATGCTGTGCCGTCATACGCCACTATCAATCCGACTCTCATCATGACACGATCCTCTCATTTCTCATAACAGTCCCCGTCCATATCATAGCCGGATCCAATATCATATCCTTACCCGATTCACGGCAGAAATCCTACATTCCGCACAATAATCAGCAGAACCAGATAAAGAACAAGTATCGTATATGCAACCGTATCGCGCTTCTCATAGTGCAGCGGTTTCATCTTCGTGCGATGCTCTCCGCCCCGGTAACATCTCGCCTCCATCGCCATCGCCAGATCGTTGGCGCGGTGAAACGCCGAGATAAACAGCGGCACCAGCAGAGGGATCATTGCCTTTGCCTTTCGGATCAGATTGCCGCTCTCAAAATCGGCGCCGCGGGCGATCTGCGCCTTCATGATCTTATCCGTTTCCTCTAACAGGATCGGGATAAACCGCAGCGCGATCGACATCATCATGGCGATCTCATGAACGGGCACTTTCAGATGCTTAAGCGGTCCCATCAGGCTCTCCATACCATCCGTCAGATGATTCGGAGTCGTTGTCAGCGTCATCAGCGAGGATCCTATGATCAGGAATACCAGACGGATCGCCATAAAGATCGAGATCCTCAGCCCCTCCCTGGTGATCGTAAGCTTCCAAATCTGAATCAATGCTTCTCCCGGTGTCAGGAACAGATTAAACACGACCGTGAGCAAAAGCAGGAACACAATCGCTTTCATGCCCTTTACCATATACCGAAACGGCACGTGGGAAAGTTTGATCACCATTGCAAGAAACAGCGCCGCCACAAGATATCCTGTGAAATTATGAAACAAAAACAGGGAAATAATATAGACAAAGGTTGCCACCAGCTTCACACGCGGATCCAACCTGTGTATCACAGAATCTGTCTGATAATATTGTCCCAAAGTAATATCTCTAATCATTTCTTTTATCCTTTACTGTTTTCCCGGTATTCCCGGAATTTCAGTCTTTACCGCTTTCCCAGTGCCCTCAGGATCTCAGCCTTTGCCTCCTCCAGAGTCGTCGCTTCCGGATCCACATTCAACCCCGCATTCCGTAATTCGTGCATAATATAAGTAACCTGCGGTGCCGCCAGGCCGACCTGCTCCAGCTCCCGGTAATGGCGGAACACTTCTCTGGGAACATCATCAAACATCACACTTCCGTGATTCATCACGATGATGCGGTCCACATACTTTGCAACATCCTCCATGCTGTGAGACACGAGAATGACCGTGATCCCCGTCTCTTCCTTCAGCTTTGCGACCTGATCGAGGATCTCATCACGTCCCTTGGGATCCAGTCCGGCCGTTGGCTCGTCCAGAACAAGCACCTCCGGCTGCATTGCAAGGACTCCCGCAATCGCCACTCTCCGTTTCTGTCCTCCCGACAAATCAAACGGCGACTGATAAAAGTACTCCTTCTCAATTCCTACCTGTCTGAGCGCCTGATACGCTCGCAGTTCTGTCTCTTTCTTAGTCAGTCCCAGATTTTTCGGTCCGAAACAGACATCGGAAAACACATCCGCCTCAAAAAGCTGATGCTCCGGATACTGGAATACCAGCCCTACCTTACTACGCAGTTCCTTCTTATTATAATCCTCGTCATGGATATCTCTGCCGTTATAATAGATGGCTCCGCCCGTTGGCTTGAGCAGACCGTTCAAATGCTGCACCAGCGTGGATTTGCCCGATCCGGTATGCCCGATCAGACCGATAAACTGACCGTCCGGGATCGTCAGGCACACATCCTTCAGCGCTGCGACTGCCATCTCGGTATCACCGCCATATATATGATTTACATGATCCAATATGATTGCCATTTTACGCTCTTATCCTATCCTCTCAGTATGATGCATGCGCAGAATGCCCTAATGCTTTCACTAACTCCTGTGTTGTGAGAATCCCGTCAGGGAGATCAACGCCCGCTTTCTTCAGTTCATATGCAAGCAGCGTGACCTGCGGCACATCCAGCCTGAGACTTTTTAACCTCTCCACCTGGGAAAACACCTCCCTCGGTGTCCCCTGCAGTTCAATCCTGCCCTGATCCATCACGATCACCCTGTCTGCATGGATTACTTCCTCCATATAATGTGTAATCAGCAAAACGGTAACGCCCTCAACCTGATTGAGCGCCCGCACTGCCCGGATGACCTCTTTGCGTCCGTTGGGATCCAGCATGGCCGTCGGTTCGTCCAGGATGATACATTTGGGATGCATCGCAAGCACGCCTGCGATGGACACTCTCTGCTTCTGTCCCCCGGAGAGCTTATTCGGGGAATATTTCCTGTACTCATACATTCCCACCGCTTTCAGACTCTCCTCCACGCGCTCCCATATTTCCTTTGTCGGGATTCCCATATTCTCCGGTCCGAATCCGACATCCTCCTCGACCACCTGCCCGATGATCTGGTTGTCCGGATTCTGGAAGACCATGCCGGCTCTCTGTCTGATGTCCCAGACATTTTCCTCCTCCGTCGTGTCCATTCCGTCCACCCACACAGTTCCTTCCGTCGGATGGAGAATGGCATTGATATGTTTGGCGAGCGTGGATTTCCCGGAACCGTTATGTCCGAGTATCGCCACGAACTCTCCCGACTTAATATCCAGATCCACGTCATTCACCGCTCTGGTGATCCCCTCCGGATTGCCCTCTTCGTCACGCCTGATATATTCAAAGATTAATTTGCTTGTCCTGATAATGCCCATTTGACTTTGTCCTTATCTGATACTGCCCTGTTTCGCTCGTAACATATGCTCCGCATATGCTGCCTCCGGCACATGCGCATTCGCGCAGTATAATATCTGTCGATATTGTACTAGATTCTTCATGGAAATACAAGATTTTTGATTTTGGCGCCGCCTTGTCCGTTTATGTTCTGTGTGCTAAAATATACGCGAACAGTCCGGCAGATTACCATGCCGGAATGCGCCTGCGGCGCAGTTCATTCTACAACAGCGCAAATGCAAAGCCCACGGAGGCATTTATGAAAAAGTATAAACAACCTCTCACATTAATACTTGTTTTTTTCTTATTCTGTGCGGGAGTATTTCTTTTTACAAGGAATTCAGAAACGTTATCGGAATACGCAGAGCGAAAGCCGGAGATTGCCTATGCGGCGCCTGCCAAAGCAGCATCCGTGCCGTCAGCAGCTAATGATCCGGAAAGCACAACCCCAAATCAGAGGAATGCCGAAACAGAGTGGAAAAATGCAAACGCAAATCAGGAAACCGCAAACGCAGAGGAAAATCATGGAATTTCAGGAACGGATTTGAAAAATACAGAGACCGAATTGGCTTCAGAAGACGATCCGGAAACAGTGACCGCCATGGAAGACAGGGTGACATACCAGCCGGACTTTTATTACGAATCCCTGTCCGACAGTATAAAAAAGAGAATTACAGGGCTCTCGTACAAAGAAGACTGTACGATTCCCTATGAAGATCTGCGGTATGTCCGCGTGTTATACACGAACTTTAACGGTGGCACGAGCACCGGGGAACTCATCTGCAATCAGGCGATCGCCCGGGATCTGGTCGAAATCTTTTACGAGCTCTATCAGGCAGAATACCAAATCGAGAGTATCCGCCTGATAGATGAATACAATGCGGATGATCTGCTGTCCATGGAGGACAACAACACCTCCTGTTTCAATTACCGTACAGTGGAAGGCACCACAAAGCTTTCCAAACATGCGCAGGGACTTGCCATTGACGTCAATCCTTTCTTTAATCCGTACGTCACCTATGATAACGGCAAGGAAAAGGTATCTCCCGCCGGCAGTGAAGCTTATGCCGACAGGAGCAAACCTTTTGCCTACAAGATTGATGAAAATGACCTGTGCTACAAGCTGTTCACCGAGCACGGCTTCATCTGGGGCGGACACTGGAACAGTTGCAAGGATTACCAGCATTTCCAGAAAAATCCTTAGAATTTTCCACTTCTGCCGGTACCGCCGGAACTGCTCCTGTGACTGGAAGAAGAGGACGAAGAACTCTCTCTCTCAATCTTTCGGCGGGTAACGGTGGTATTGATATAGCGGTCATTTTGTACACTCAGCTTGATACCGCCTGTCATATACCGGTCTGCTCCTGCCGCCTTTTTAACGGAACGCATCTTCAACAATAACAACAGACAAATAATGATTGATATCACACTTGCAATTATAAGTGATGTCACGAAAGCGCCGACCGGTCCCAGTTCCGGCTCTGTCACAGGTGTTCCTGCCTCAGCAAGCTGCAGATACTCATCACATGTTGTTATGTAATCAAGGAATCCTCCATACCAGTCATCATCAGCAAAATTATCCAGGAATACATCTTCAAGCTCAGTCTGTGCATATTCCCCAAAAGCCTCCTGTGCACTCTCTCCATAAACATAGAGCCCATAGTCCCTTTCCTCCATGCTCAAAAGAAGCAGCACACCGTCACTTCCTTCTCCTATTCCCAGTTCATTACTGTGATATATATCAGCTGCCGCATAAAATGCCCCTTCCTCGTTGATCTGTGAATAATCATACATCGTGACGACATAGATTCCACAAGTATGATCTTCAGAGACACTCTGCGCCTTCTCTTCCAGTTCTGCCCACTCTGCATCATCCAATAGAGACTCTGTATCCGACACATAGGCTAATTCCTGTTCCTCGGCCTGTAGCGTAAGCGGCGTAGTCAATGATACGATTAATGTCAACAGTAGGAATACTCCTGCTAATTTCTTTCTCATCTTCTCCCACCTCCTCTACAACAGCAGAAACACTGTCAGGACTACTGTCAGTGGCGCCGCAATCGCTGCGAATGTTGTCCAGAATTTCTTCCAGCACATTGGCAGGTCGCCTACCATACGGCCTGTCTGCCCATTCATGGCAAAAAGGAAACTCTTACCCTTCCAATTGGTGCTGAGTATCCACACCGGAAGGAGCGCATAATGTGCTTTCCCGCGATGCACTCTTGTCTGTTTGCCTGCCGTGACACAGGTCTGATATCCTGTAACTGTATTCCTAAGCGCTGATTCAAAGGTTTCTATACAGCGATCCTCTGCCCGCCCCGAACACTCCTCTGCCGACTCATCATATTTGTCTGCCAGATAACCGGCAAGATACGTGCTGGAAAACGGTTTCAATTCCTTATAATCATATGGTTCAATGGAATCCATATAATCATCCGGCATTTTGGACGCAGCATCTACAGGCACCTTTTCAAAAGCAAATTCTCCCGCACGTTCAACAGCATAATGCTTCGTCTCAGTCACCTCATAATCACCACTCACATAAACCCGACTATTCGTCGTCTGATACTGAGCGTTTCCCTCCACCTTGCCGTCAAACATCCAAAAAGGGACATACACTCCCTTGATTTCCTCGATATGATTCTCATTCATAAAAGCAGACGGCAAAAACGGTCTCCCCTTGTAATGCTCCTTCAAGGCTTTCATAGCATCCTTTTTCGTCAGTTTGAACGGAATCACATAATCCGGTTTCAGTGCCCCGGCAAACTGTCCGGGTACAATCGTCGTATTGCCGCAATACGGACACGAGGTTGCCGCTGTCGTCTCCTCACAGATCAGCTCTGCACCACATGAAGGACAACTGTACGCTCTCATCCCCTGTGCCGCTGTCCCCCAGTCTCCCTCCAGGTCGGAAACATCCCAACCGGCAGTCTCATCCTGCTCCACAGCTTCCTTATGAGTATCCTCCATCGCCTGCGCTGCCTGTTTCTCCTTGTCTGCGTACATCGCCTCAATCTCGGCAACTTCATAAACAGATTCGCAAAATTCACATTTCATTTTGCCAAGGGAAGCCGAATAATGCAATGGACCTGTACACGCAGGGCATTTATAGTTTGTTACCTGATCCGCCATAAATTACTCCCCCTGTCATTTGATATCATTGTCATCAAAAGGATCTCCGCACTCCGGACAGAATTTCGGCGGATGTGCCGGATCCTCCGGTTCCCAGCCGCACTTATCACATTTGTATAAAAGTGCACCTGCCGGCTTCGGCTTACCACATTCCTGACAGAATTTTCCTTTGTTCACCGTTCCACAGCTGCACGTCCATCCATCTGCTGCCGGTTTGGGACTGCCACACTCCATACAGAACTTCCCGGTGTTACCCGTATGTCCACAGCTGCATGCCCATCCCTGTGATGCTGCCTGCTGTACAGGCTGTTGCTCCTGTGTCTGCTGTGCTGCCTGCTGCTGTCCCATCGCATACAGATTCTGAATATTGGCACCGCCTGCCTGTCCGGCCATACCCATTCCCATAAAGGCCATCGCCGGCCCTGCTCCCGTATTGGAGGCTGCCATCTTCATCGCGTCTGCCTGTGCCCGTGTCAACGCAGAAGCTGCACGGGAAGGATCCATATAAGACGCATCGCGCTGCATCTCCTTGATCATCTTCTCGTCTTCTTCCGTCGCCTTGACAGAAGCAATCGTGAAAGTGCCTATCTCAATTCCTCTGACATCCTTCCACTGACCTGAGAGTTCGTCGTTTAATGCCTTGGCAATCTCACCGGTGTGTGCCGGCAGTGTGGAATATCTGACTCCGGATTCTCCGATGCGGGCAAATGCCGGCTGAAGTGCTGTCAGGAGTTCTCCCTTTAACTGTTCATCAATTGTCTCACGCTCATAATCCTCTGACACATTACCACATACATTGGTATAAAATAAAAGCGGATTCGTGATCTTGTAGCTGTACACACCAAAGCAGCGGATTCCGATATCCAGATCGATCCCTGCGCGCTCATCTACCACACGGAAAGGAATCGGATTTGGTGTTCCGTACTTATTTCCCGTAATCTCTTTTGTATTAAAATAGTAGATCCTCTGATCCTTCGGTGCCTCTCCGCCAAAAGTAAAACGCTTACCGATATTGCGGAATACCTGACCGATACTTTCTCCCAGGCTTCCTGCAAAGACGGACGGCTCTGTGGATGCATCGTACCGGTACTCCCCGGGCTCCGCACACACCTCTGCAACTTTTCCCTGATCAACGATCAGCATACACTGTCCGTCTGCAACTGCAATGACCGATCCGCTGGTGATAATGTTCTCATCGCCCTTGGTGTTGCTGGATCTTCCCGTAACCTTCTTCCTGCCCTTAACAGCCAGCACCTCTGCCGGCAATGCCTCACAGTAGAAATACTCCTTCCACTGATCCGCCATGACTCCGCCTGCAGCACCGCCTATTGCTTTGATCAATCCCATATTTCGCCCTCCAGTTCGCTTTCTGTTTGATAGTATATTCTATTACAGTATACTACTTTCTAAAAACTTTTTGTCGTTTGTGGTATGAAAATGTGATTTTTTTGCATGAA
>JALFTO010000172.1 GCA_022779165.1 Lachnospiraceae bacterium | reverse complement strand
CGTTGAGATGCGCGTGTGGGAGCGCGGGACGGGCGAGACGCTCGCCTGCGGAACCGGATGCTGCGCCACGGCGGTGGCATGTGTCCTGAATGGAAAGACGGAAGCTGACGTCACGGTAAAGGTGCTCGGCGGAGAAATCCGGATACAGTGGGACAGGGAGGCAGACACGGTGTTTATGACCGGTCCGGCATCCACGGTATTTGAAGGAGAAATTGACTTGTAGCGTGATCTCGTGCTAAAATGTCGGAAGAAATTCTGTCGGGCAGATGCAGGTCTGCTTCAGGCATTTTGCGAGAAGTATTTGATATCCGGAGGGAAAACATATGGTAAAAGTAAATGACAATTATTTAAAGCTGCCGGGCAGCTATCTTTTCTCCACGATCGGGAAAAAGGTGAACGCGTATGCGGCAGAGCATCCTGATAAAAAGATCATCCGTCTGGGGATCGGCGACGTGACACAGCCGCTGGCTCCCGCGATCATCAAGGCGCTGCATGGTGCGGTGGATGAGATGGCGGATGCGGCTACTTTCAGAGGCTATGCGCCTGATCTGGGCTATGAGTTCCTGCGTAATGCCATTGCAGAGAATGATTATAAGGCAAGAGGCTGTGAGATCGCGGCGGACGAGATTTTCGTGTCCGACGGCGCGAAATGCGATTCCGGCAATATCCAGGAGATCTTCAGCGTGGACAATAAGATCGCAGTGTGCGATCCGGTTTATCCTGTATATGTTGACACCAACGTCATGGCAGGCCGTACCGGCACATACGATCCGGCAAAGGAGACATGGAGCGATGTCATCTATATGCCGTGTACCGCGGACAACAATTTCGCGCCGGAACTTCCGAAGGAGACACCGGATCTGATCTATCTGTGCTTCCCCAACAACCCGACCGGCTCCACGATCACGAAGAGCCGGCTGCAGGAGTGGGTGGATTATGCCAACAAGGTCGGAGCGGTGATCATCTATGATGCCGCTTATGAAGCATATATTTCCGAGGCGGATGTGCCTCACAGCATCTATGAGTGCGAGGGCGCCAGAACATGTGCGATCGAGCTGCATTCCTTCTCCAAGAATGCGGGATTCACCGGTGTGCGTCTCGGCTATACCGTGATCCCGAAGGATCTGAAGGTGGGAGATGTGGCACTTCATGCACTGTGGGCAAGACGCCACGGCACAAAATATAACGGTGCGCCGTACATCGTCCAGAGAGCGGGCGAGGCGGTTTACTCCCCGGAGGGCAAGGCGCAGTTAAAAGAGCAGGTGGCATACTATATGAAGAATGCCGCATACATTCTCGAGGGATTGAAGGCAGCAGGCTACACCGTTTCCGGTGGCGTGAATGCCCCGTACATCTGGCTGAAAGCACCGAACGGCATGACGAGCTGGGAGTTCTTTGATTATCTGCTGGAGAATGCCAATGTGGTGGGAACGCCCGGATCAGGCTTCGGACCGAGCGGCGAGACATACTTCCGCCTGACGGCATTCGGAAGCTACGAGAATACTGTGGAAGCGATCGAGAGAATCAAGAAGCTGTAACATAGAATCAAAAAAGCCCGGGAGGCAGATCACCTTCCGGGCTTTTTTGCGCTTGGAAATCTCTTTCGCAGTCTGTTATACCGACATCGGCAGCATCACGCGGAGAGTGAACAGCCCGTTCGCGGCTCCAAAACTGCAGAGCCCCCGATGGCGCGAGGCGATGCTTTGAATGCTCCGGCAGCCATAGCCGTGACCTTCCCGGTCGGATACGGGCAGCCCGTCTTGCATGACAATCTCACCGGCATAGGGATTACAGATTTCAATGAGCAGTCGGTTCGGCTTTAATTCACAGTAGAATGACATCTGTCTGTCCGGTTCTTCCAGTGCGCAGACAGCGCGCATCGCATTTTCCAGACCGTTTGACAGCAGAGAACACAGTTCCGTGTCGGAGATGGGAAGGTCTTTCGGCACTCCGACATTCATGGTCAGGCGAATCCCCATATGCTCAGCTTTACCTGAATAGGACGAGCAGAGCAGGTTGACCAGTTCGTTTTCACAGAATCGTTTCGGCGTGATGGCTTCCACATCGGCCTGTACCTTTTGGATGTATTCTTCCGCCTGCTGCGGTTTGCCCAGAGAGAGAAAGCCGTTGATCGTATTCAGGTGATGGCGCATATTGTGCCGGTAGACTGCCGTCTGCGTCTGCGCTTCGTGCAGGAGCGAGATCTGCTCCTCGGCGGCATTCAGCTGCTGATACAGCGCTGTCTGTGCGGTTTCAAGTTCTCTCTTCTGGTTGAGCTCCTTATAGCTGTGGAGTAGCAAAAAGTAAAATACAAACACCTCCATTGTGGGGAGATGTCTCACAACATATCCGCTGAAGGAGGAAAAAGAGGAAAAATCGACGTTCTGTGTGGCGAAAACATAGATATAGTACAGGAGCGGAACAAGGGTAAAACGCAGAAAAAGCCGGTTGCTGCCATATTTCAGAAGATAATTGAAGCCCTGCCGGAAAATGAGCTGTGCGATCAGGAGCATGACAATATAGACGATCAGGTTGGAGATCAGCAGGATCATGGGATCGTTATATTGACTCTGCAGGACAAAGTAGCTCACCATGACGGCAGGCGCAGTGAAGATCAGGGCAGAGAGAATCATAAAAAACATCTTGATGACTCCGCATTTTGTGATGTACAGAAAGATCAGGAAAAAAGGCAGGTGCATGGTCAGCGGAATCATTTTGCCGTATGCAGCCGATCCGATCTGCAGACGCAGTATATGATTGAAGACCGCCAGAAGCAGGATCAGTGTCGGAATCAGAAATTTCTGTGTCCGGGTAAGCTCGCGGAAGCGGATATCCATCAGGATCCAGAGGAGCACCCAGACAAACAAAAGCGCCAATGCCGGGGAGCACGTAACGATATGCATATGTTTAATTCTCTCTTTCTGAAAATAGTAATTTCATATAATCTTTTTGCAGCTGTGGATACAGCCGGCGGGAAACGGGCAGATTTTTGCCCGAAAAGGTACAAATGCCGGTGGGCGACAACGTTTCTGCCTGATACATATTGACAATATAGGAACGATGAACCTGCATGAATTCCGAACGTTCGAGCAACAGTGGCGCATATTCCTTCAGAGATCCGGAGACTTCCCGCACCGATCCGTCCGTCAGGTTGAAATACAGGTGTTTTCCGTTAACTTCCACATAGGCTAACTGTGAGAACAGTATCCGGATCAGCGTGGAACCGCATTTCAGGGTCAGTCCTTCCCGGGGTTCCTGACGTTGCAGGGAGAGACGGTTGAGAATGGGAAAAAGCAATTCCTCGCGGATAGGTTTGAGCAGGTAGTTAAGCGCCCGGACGCAGTAGCTTTCGTAGGCAAACTCGGAGGAGGACGTGAGGAACACGATTTCAGCCGTATCGTCAAAACTCCGGATCTCGCGGGCTGCTGCCATGCCGTCTATTCCCGGCATCATAACATCCAAAAGATATAGCGTAAATTTTTCTTTCGCGGCAGCATCCAGCAGATGGGCAGCGCTGCGGAAGGCTTTGAACTGCAATGATGTCTGTCGTTCGCGCTGCCAGCGGTCGAGCAGTTCCTTCAGCATATCCAGTTCTTCGGTCTGATCATCGCACACTGCGATATACATCTTCTCACGTCCTCCTAAAGGGTATATCATACTTCTACAATTCTACCATAGTCGACAAATTTTCGCCATTCTTTTGCATTTCGGGTTGTGAAATCATACATTCCAAACCATCGATGAAAAAAAGGGTAAAAAACTGTTATCTTGAAAATAGCGCGAATCGGACGCCTGAGACGGGAATGCCTGTGCGCGGCATCGGTAATATGCGGAGCAAAGAAAGAACAGAGGTGTGGAATGACATGATAAAAATAGCGTTTTGTGATGATGATCTCTCTGTACTGAATGAGATTTGTGTGCTTCTTGACCGGTATCGTGTGGAGCGCAATCAGGACATTGGCTATACGGCTTTCTGCAGTCCGTTGGAACTACTTGCTGAGATTGAGAAGGGAATCCGATTCGATATTCTGTTTCTGGATGTGGTCATGCCGGGGGAAAACGGAATCGAGGCGGCTAAGGAAATTCGCAATTATGACAGTAATGTCAAGATTATTTTCCTGACTTCCTCGGCTGAGTACGCGGTGCAGTCCTATATGATAGGTGCTTATTTTTATCAGCTCAAGCCGATCTGGGATGAGAGCTTTTTCTGCCTGATGGACTCGGTTCTCGCTGTGTGTGAAAAAGAGCAGACGAGCAGTCTGATCCTGCGGTGCAAAAGCGGAATTACGCGCATTGATTTAAGGCAGCTTGAATATTGCGAGGTGATTCACCGGACGCTGTTTCTGCATCTGACTACCGGAAAAGTTCTGGAGAGTATCGGCAGTCTGGATGATCTGGTCAGGCAGCTGCTCCCTTATGGGAATTTCTATCGGGCACATCGCTCCTATCTGGTGAATCTGGAGCATGTGCAGGATCTTTCGTACCGGGCGATCACGATGTCATGTCTGGCAGAGATTCCGATCCCGCGCGGGAAATATAATGAAGTGAAAAATGCATTTTTAGAGCATGCATTTCAGAATGGGCAGGTGACGATATGAGCTTCTGGATCTCCTTTTTGAATGATTTTGCAGTGAGTATTTTCGGAAGCGTGTTGTCCGCATCCTTCTGCGATGCTCTGGCAACCCGACGCAACCGACGGATCTTTGTGTGCTGCGCGGCGTATCTGGCATTTTTGCTGTATCATTCCGCCAGAGAGCAGGCGCAGATCCGGCTTAGGGAGGCGCAAAAGAGCCTCGACATCCAACTGACGCAGGCGGTGCGGGGAACGATCCCTGCCTTTATCATGGTGTCGGACGAGCCGGGTCATGGTATCGGCGTACAGAGTATCTGTGCCATTGTGCAGCGGCACGGCGGTGTCTGCAGCTTTCAGGTACAGAACGGACAGTTTATCCTCCGGCTGTCTCTTTGAACTTGAGCAGATTGTCGATTCAATACATTTTTTGTGCGATTCAGTCGGAGGCTCTCCTTTTGGGTCGGAAAGCGGATATAGTGATTACAGGTTACACAACTACTTATGAAATGGAGGAAGAGATATGAGTAAGACAAGCGCAATACTGATCACATTCTTTTTAGGCGGTCTGGGAGTTCATCGTTTCATGACGGGCAAGATCGGGACCGGCATCATCTGGCTGTGCACCGGCGGCGTCTTCGGAATTGGCTGGCTGATCGATCTTATCAAAGTCTGCACCGGCAAGTTTGAAAGAAAAGACGGCACACCCTGGATTGCTGAGTAAAGCAGCAGCTTCACCGACAATAAGAGATACAGACATAGAAGCAGGAGGAATGATTACGATGAAAAAACTGATCACACTTATGATGGCACTTGTGATGGCATTGTCTCTGGTTGCCTGCGGCGGTCCGGACAAACAGCCTGCCATGGATGCGTACAACAAAGCCAGCGATGCGTTTAACGAGGCGGCTGATTTGATCAATCAGAATCCCGATATGTATGACCAGGAGGTTTTTGACACCATGAATGCAATGGCGGACGTGCTCAATCAGCATGCCGCTCTGCTGGAGAGCGATCAGGAGATCAGTGAAGAGAAGCTGAACGAGATGATTGCATGGTATGGCACTGTCGAGGATTGGGTGGCAGATATCAAAACAGATCTGGGGCTTTAGGATTGTCCGATATCCGGGCATTGGTTGCTTCTGCACATATTTGAGGCGGATGCGGGACACCGCATCTGCCTCTTTTACATTTATATGAGAGGTATTGTTTATGGGATATACCATTGTTGGTGCTGCTGCGGCACTTTTGGTTATGTGGGGCATTTCCATTCAGCGCAGGCTGGCCGGAATGGACGAAAATGTGAATCATGCGATGAGCCAGATCGGCGTGCAGCTGTCTTCCTGCTTTGATGCGCTGACTGTGCTTTTGGATCTGACGAAAGGATATGCGGCACATGAGTCTCAGACGCTGATCGAGATGATCAGATCGCACCGGAGTGAGATTGCTGCGACTTCTGCTCCGCAGGAGGTTCTGAAGCAGGAAGAAATTATTTCCGAGACGCTTGAACGCATCCTAGTGGTCGCGGAGCAGTATCCGGATCTGAAGAGCAACGAAAAATATGCCAGGTACATGAACGCTGTGGACAGTTATGAAAAAATGGTGCGCACCAGTCGTCTGATCTACAACGACAGTGTGACCAGACTGAACCGTGAGCTCCGTATGTTTCCGACCCTTCTGCTCGCAGGGGTATTCGGGTTTCACCGGAGAGAATATCTGGAGGCGGTGGAAGATCATTCGTAAAGAATCGGTAACTATTATTTGAGAACAAAGGAGGAACGGACAATGGGATTATTCGGTAAAAAGGAACCGTGCGCCATCTGCGGCGGCAAGGTATCGGGATTGTTTCCGGCAAAGATCGACGGGTATCGTGTCTGCAGTGATTGCTATGGGAAGGTTGATCTTCCGGACGGCATGGAAAAAGCGATGACGTTGGAGGAGTTCAAAGCATACCGGCAGTTTCGTGAAGAAAACCGGCGGCTGAAGGAGCGGTTTCAGATTACGAGACAGATTGACTTCGGCTGGCTGGACGACAAATTCCTGTTTGACCAGACAAACCGTCTGCTGTGCATGGATAAGCACTTGAACAAGACTATTTTTGAAGGCAGGAACATTCAGTCATTTGTGATCAAAGAGGACCGGGAGCCTCTGTTTGAGGGCAGTGCTTCGGGGCTTCGCTGTTATACGAGCAGCGTATTCGACCGTGTTACGGCTATCGCTCCCCAGATTGCCCGATTCCGTATGCAGGCTGAGATGCAGCGCAATGCGGAGCGCATTCTGGATCGTCTGGATGGTGACCACGATAATGACAGTTACCGGCCGGAACCAGGCTTTGAGATTCCGGCGCCGTTTGAGAAGTTTCACATAGAGATCCGGTTTGACCATCCGTATTGGAAAGTCTTTACGACATATATGAACGGGCCGGTCTTTGATCGTGACGTTCCGGATACGAACGACTATCTGCGGGAGTACAATCAGGGTGCCGTGATCATGGAACAGCTGGCGAAGGCACTGATGGAGATCGCATTTCCGGGTGCGCCGGAACAGCTGGTGAAAGAGGGGGAGAACCTGTGAGAAAGAGGATCTTATCTTTACTTTTGAGTGCAGTCATGCTTTTGGCTCTTACTGCCTGCGGCGGTGAGGAGGCGGAGGAGGTGTCCGAAAACACGTCTTTGGAGACATCGGATACGGAAGCTTCCGATGCGGGTGACGACAGCTGGTCGGTATACTGGTATCTTTGCGGAAGCGATCTGGAGACCAATGACGGCTTTGCGACGATGGATCTCAGTGAGATGATGGAAGTACAGCTTCCCGAAAATGTCAATGTAGTCATCCAGACCGGCGGCGCCGCTGTCTGGCAGAACGAGTATATGGATCCGTCCAAGCTGCAACGCTGGCTGTATAACAGCGAGGGTTTACAGCTGCTGGAAGAGCAGGAGACTGCCAATATGGGCGATGCACAGACACTGTATGAGTTCCTTTCGTTTGCCGATGAGAATTATCCCGCCGACAAAGTTGCGGTCACTTTCTGGAATCACGGCGGCGGCTCTGTGGCAGGCGCTGCCTTTGACGAACTGCATGGACTGGATTCGTTGGATCTAAGTGAAATGTATCAGGCATTTGACGCAGTCTGGCCTGTGGATATGCAGAATCCTGCTCTGGAGCTGGTCGGCTTTGACACCTGCCTGATGGCAACGGTCGATGTGGCATCGGTATTCCAGAACTTTGCCAGATATCTCGTGGCATCTGAGGAGGTGGAGCCGGGCAACGGATGGCTCTACTCCGGGTGGCTTAGGCAGCTGGCGGACAATCCTGCCATGAACGGGGAAGAGCTGGGCATTTCCATCTGCGATACCTATTACGAGGGATGTGAAGCTGTCGGCACACAGGATCAGACCACCTTATCCGTGACTGACCTGACGAAGCTGACGCCGCTGTTGGAGGCATATGAGTCCTTTGGAGAGGAAGCATTTGCGGCTGCGGCAGAGGACCCCGGATTCTTTGCAGAGCTTGGACGCGCAGCAGCCCAGAGCGAGAATTACGGCGGCAACACCCGTGAACAGGGCTACACCAACATGGTAGATCTGGGGCATCTTGCCCGTCAGACTGCAGAGCTGCTGCCCTCCGCACAGAAGATCTGTGATGCGCTGGACGAATGCGTGCTGTACCGAGTGGGCGGTATGTATCGGTCCGAGGCGACGGGCTTAAGCTGCTATTATTCC
>JALFTO010000165.1 GCA_022779165.1 Lachnospiraceae bacterium | reverse complement strand
GTGATCCTTGATCGTACCGAGAAGAGGCACGGAGGCTTTCCGGAAGCCGAGCATTCTGGCATAGAAGACAGTGCCTGCATTGCGGTAAGTTTCCATATCCTCTTTATGGATACCAAGTAAAATATGCATGAGACTGCGGCTGACCCGTGTGTGGGTCAGCTGTTTTGTTTTGAGCAGATCGCAAAATTGCAAAAAATTTCGGTAATTCGGCAGCAGCTTGCGGATGCGGTTGGAGAGATCCGTGCTCACATCAAAATACGTGTCAAATCCCTGATCCGCCTCAGAGATCAGCTTGTAATGCAGCTGGGCGGAAAGCATATCAGGGAAGACGGGAAACGTCCGGTTAAATTCGCCTGATAAGATATTATATACATGAGGCGGCACCTGATCCCGGATGGCGACAAGATCGTCCGTCGGGCGATCATGGATGGCGGAATCTCCTCTGTACAGCGCCGTGCGGATCGCAAGAGCAGAACTGTTTTGTGCTTGCAGCTCCGGATCATCATAAGCGCCGCCGAGCCGTCTGATCGTATACGGTGTGATGGAACTGCCAATCTCAAGCAGCGCCTTACAGTATTCGACACCTAGAATGTCGTTCGGTGCAGAGAGCACTGACTGCGGCACCGTTTCCCGTGCGGCGGGTGTGGAGAGCGCTGACTGCAGCGCTATTTCCCGGGCGGTCGGATAGGAGAGCCCCTCTTTG
Organism: Lachnospiraceae bacterium; assembly: GCA_022779165.1. Taxonomy (GTDB): domain Bacteria; phylum Bacillota; class Clostridia; order Lachnospirales; family Lachnospiraceae; genus VSOB01. The sequence continues at coordinate 2,840 of JALFTO010000165.1, read as the reverse complement.
AGGCAGCACTTCAGTGTCTCGGTGAAAGCAGGTGGCTCTTCTGACAGAGTCTTTGCCATGGCGGTCAGCCTGTCAATATCGCCGCATTCGCTGCCAAAACTTACAAGATCGACGCAGCCGAGGCTGTCGAGCAGGGAGATGGCGCCCTCCGCAAACCACGCTGCGCTGCCGGTCGCGTAGCATACGGGGAGTTCCAGTACAAGGTCAGCCCCGGCATCAAGCGCCATGCGGGCGCGGCTGTATTTATTGATGACAGCAGGGATACCGCGCTGGGTGAAATCTCCGCTCATGACAATGATGAGATAGTCGGCACCGGTCTGACGGCGCACCTCTTCCAGATGATATTTGTGACCGTTGTGAAACGGATTGTACTCGGCAATGATTCCCGCTGTTTTCATGGATAGGCTCCTTTTACATTTTGATTTATCTGAAACGGTTGGCATAGATGAAATCCGATTTTATCATTCACTGGTTATTATAATCGGAAATGGGTACGGATATCAAATGTTTGTACTTAATTTTGCACAAAAATTCGCCGTGAGCGTCTTGTATACAATCTTTTGAATCGCTATAATAAATACAGAAAAACAACTATCTACATACAATTGAGAAGGAGATTTGGGGTATGAGCTACATTGATTTAATGAAAGAAAAGGCCAGACAGGATATCAAGACGATCGTTCTTCCGGAGACGAATGACAAGAGGACACTGATCGCCACGGCGCAGATCCTGAAGGAAGGGATCGCCGATATCATCATGGTGGGTGATGAGGAGAAGATCATGGACGGTGCCAGATGGCTGGAGGTTGAGCTGGATGGTGTCAAGGTGGTGAATCCTAAGTGCTGTGATAAGTTTGAAGAGTATGCAGACCTTCTGTATGAGACGAGGAAAGCAAAGGGAATGACGCCCGAGAAAGCGAGAGAGACGCTGCTGAATGATTATCTTACATTTGGTATTGTGATGGTAAAAGCAGGAGATGCGGACGGTATGGTGGCAGGTGCATGTCACGCGACGGCGGATACGCTGCGCCCGGCACTGCAGATCTTAAAGACGGCCGCAGGGACAAAGCTTGTGTCGGCATTCTTCATTGTGGATGTGCCGGATTGCGAATACGGTTATAACGGAACATTTCTGTTTGCAGACTGTGGTCTGAATCAGGATCCTACCGCTGAGGAGCTTGCGGCGATCGCTTCTTCCAGTGCCAAGAGCTTCCAGAGCCTGGTCGGAGCCAAGCCTGTGATCGCAATGCTGTCTCACTCTACAAAGGGAAGCGCAAAGCATGCGCTGGTAGACAAGGTGGTTGAGGCAGTGGAGATCGCACATACGGAATATCCGCAGCTGACGCTTGACGGAGAACTGCAGCTGGATGCGGCGCTGGTACCGGGTGTAGCCAAGTCAAAGGCTCCCGGAAGTGAAGTGGCAGGTAAGGCGAATGTCCTGATTTTCCCGAATCTCGACTGCGGAAATATCGGATACAAGCTGGTGCAGAGGCTTGGTAAGGCGGAGGCATACGGACCGATGCTGCAGGGAATCGCAAAGCCCGTGAACGACCTCTCCAGAGGATGCTCCTGGCAGGATATTGTAGGCGTAGTCGCACTGACAGCCGTGCAGGCACAGCTCGCATAAGACACTTTGGTTTACATAATATATGGTGGGAGAAAGAAGGAAGATAGAAATGAATATATTGGTTATCAATTGCGGAAGTTCATCCCTGAAATTTCAGCTGATCGATGCAGTCAGTGAGAAGCTGATCGCCAAAGGACTCTGTGAGAGGATCGGTATCGATGGTAGCAGAATCGTATACCAGCCTGCCGGAGGAGAGAAACAGATCACAGAGACACCTATGCCGGATCATAACAAAGCGATCCAGCTGGTGATCGATGCATTGACAAATGCAGAGACAGGTGTGGTAAAGAGTTTGTCGGAGATCGGGGCAGTCGGACATCGTATCGTACACGGCGGAGAGAAGTTTGCCTCTTCCGTAGTGATTACGGAGGATGTGATCAGCGCGATCGAGGAGTGCAGCGATCTGGCTCCTCTGCATAATCCTGCGAACCTGATCGGTGTGGGTGCGTGCCGGAAGATCATGCCGGATACGCCGATGGTGGCAGTGTTTGATACGGCATTTCATCAGACTATGCCGGAGGAAGCGTATATTTACGGCATCCCTTACAGATACTATGAGAAATATAAAGTGAGACGTTACGGGTTCCACGGTACCAGCCATTCTTATGTGTCCAAGAGAGCGGCTGAGGTGTTGGGAGAGGATATCGGCAAGTTGAAATTGATCGTGTGCCATCTCGGCAACGGCGCCAGCGTATCTGCCGTGAAATACGGCAAATCCGTGGATACCTCGATGGGACTGACACCTCTCGAAGGATTGATCATGGGAACGCGCTCCGGAGATCTGGATCCGGCGATCATTGAGTTTATCGCGCATAAGGAAGACAAGAGCCTCGAGGAGGTTATGCAGCTTCTGAATAAGGAGTCCGGCGTGCTGGGACTTTCCGATCAGTTCTCGTCAGATTTCAGGGATCTTGAGGATTCCTGTCAGCAGGGCAAGCCTGAAGGGACAAGAGCCATGAAGGCATTTGCATATAGAGTTGCAAAATATATCGGCGCTTACACGGCAGCCATGAACGGCGTGGACGGCATCTGCTTCACGGCGGGACTCGGAGAGAACAGTCCTCTGATCCGCGAGATGATCTGCGGTTATCTGGGCTATCTCGGCGTGGCACTTGATCCTGAGCAGAATGCAAAGAGGGGCGAGGATCTGGTCGTTTCGACAAAGGATTCCGGGACAAAAATTCTCGTGATCCCGACCAATGAGGAACTTGCC
>JALFTO010000158.1 GCA_022779165.1 Lachnospiraceae bacterium | reverse complement strand
CGGTACAGCCTCCTGATAAAACTCCGGTCACTGCTTGTCAGATTGCGGATCACGGACATCATCTTTTCCACGATCACACTGCTGGGAGATACACACGCATCCACATCCGTCTTCTCCAGAAGCTTCTCATAGCCTGTTTCGTTAATTCTGGCAAGAACCTGCATCACGCCCTCCGAATGGGCGAACAGCGACACCGCCAGATTCGTCCTGTCATCTCCCGTCATGGAGAGGCAGGCATCCATTTTGCGGATTCCCTCCTCGTGCAGCGTCCCGGTATCCACCGCATCTCCGCAGATCACCTGAACGTTCGGGAACTGTTTCATCAGTTCAATGCATCGCTCTCTGTCTTTCTCCAGAATCTTGACACTGTAGCCTGCAGGCTCCATTTCTTTAGCAAGGTAATATCCTCCCGTGCCACAGCCGACCATCAGGACATTTTTGACATGCTTCGCTTTCAGATGAAGCTTCTTCAGGATATCTCTCACAGACCTCGTCGATACGATAATCTCCAGTCTGTCTCCCGTCTGGATCCCGATATTTCCGTTCGGTATGATGATCTCCTTTTTCCTGTGGATTGCCACAACAAGCATATCCGTCTCAAAATACTCCTTGACCTGTGGAAGCATCATTCCGGCAAACGGACTGCCCTCCTGCACCTTTAGCTCCGCGATCATCGCCTTGCGGTCAAAGAAAGCCTTCGCACGAAGTTCTCCGGACAGTTCCATATGCCACATCATTTCCTGTGCTGCTTCTTTATCCATATTGAGAATCCGGTCAATCCCGTATTCCTGCATAATATATGACCGGTCCTGGTCAAACTCCGGCTGCTGGATCCTTGCGGACACATCTCTCGTCCCCAGCTTCTTTGCCGTCATGCAGGCAAGCAGATTCAATTCATCGCTAGGTGTCAGCGCCACGAGCAGATCTGCATTCCCGGCGCCGGCCTGGATCAGGATCCTGCGCGATCCGCCGCTTCCCACCACGCCGTTTACGTTATATTCTTCTGTGAATGCTTCCACAACTTCTTTATTATTGTCCACGACCGTCACATCATAATGCTCCTTAGCCACCACTTCCGCTAACATCCTGCCGGTCCGTCCCAGCCCCACGATAATGATATTCATAGTCCTACCTGTTCCTTTCCGCCTTGATCCTGCGATTCTTCATTCCTTCTATGATCCCGTACACCCGTTTTGTCGTCAGTCCCTGTATCAGCACGGTAAAGAAGATCGTGATGTACGTAGCATTCAATATGATAAGATACGTGTCAGCAGCCAGGAGCTCCGCGGTGCCGAGTGCAAGCGCCAGCGACAATCCGCCTTTCAATGCACTCCAGGTCATCAGCATGGAAAACTCCCTGCGGCTGTAATTTCCCGGCATTCTTCCCTTTTCCATAAAGAACGTACAACTCCTCACGCCGACATATCGCGACAAGATCACGATCACGATCGCAATCGGAATCAGCGCTGCGAAATGACGGCTTGCCTGCGCGTTCATCACAGACAATCCCAGCAGCATGAACAGCACCGCATTCAGGACGCCATCCACAACCTCCCAGAAATTATCGTATAACCCCTCCGGATCCTGCACCACAAGCTTTCTGGCGATGCGGTTCCGCATATAGGCAAAGCACATGCCGCAGACAACGGAGGCGATCACCCCGGAGAACCCCATATGCTCACAGATCACGTAAACAAGCATAACATCCGTCAGACTGATCAGGATATGCTTCACCGGATCCTTCGTCAGTTTCAGAAGGGAAAAGAGCAGGAACGACACAACAACCGCCACGATGACTGCCCCGAACAGTTCTTTTCCCATAATATAGAAAAAGTTCCCGCCGCTTTTCTGGGAAATGATCCCTTTTACAAACAAAAACAGCGCCACACCCGTTCCGTCATTGAACAGAGACTCACATTCGATGACGGAAGTCACATTCTTGGACATTCCCAGCTTATTCAGGATGCCTGTCGCTGCGATCGGATCCGTGGGTGACACGATACAGCCGAGCAAAATGCATGTCCACAGATCCATATTCATATGAAAAACATACGCTGCACCGTAGAACAAAAATCCGTACACAGCGGAGGAGACCGCCGTCCCCAGGAGGGCAAGCAGACCGATCGGCCGGATGTTCTGCTTCATTTTTGTGACAGACACGCGGCTGGAACCCGCAAACAGCATGAAGCACAGCACTCCGTCCAACAGGTAAGCCGCAAAGTCAAAATGATTTTGTCCTTTCAGTGCAAGTGCAGCCTTCGAAGTCCCCGAAATCTGTGAAAAAATCATCACCAGAACACTGATCCCCAGCGAAAAAATGATCAGAACGATGTCGCTCTGTATGTGCAGCCATTTTTCATTGACAACTCCCACCACAACGATTAACAGCGCAATCACCGCGAAATAGGAAAGTATACTCATAACGGATCGCTCCTTCAAAACAATCGCATTGTAAGGGGCTGTCGCTCTCGCGGCAGCCCACCTGACTTTGTTTGGTATTATTCCATGGATTAGTAGTTCTCCTCATGAACCTCGAAGTAGCTCTGCGGATGGTTGCATACCGGGCATACCTCGGGAGCCTTGGTTCCCACTACGATATGACCACAGTTGCGGCACTCCCATACCTTCACTTCGCTCTTCTCAAATACCTGAGCAGTCTCGATATTCTTAAGAAGCGCACGGTATCTCTCCTCGTGATGCTTCTCGATCTCGCCTACTGCCCTGAACTTCGCTGCCAGTTCCGGGAAGCCCTCTTCCTCAGCAGTCTTTGCAAAGCCTTCATACATATCTGTCCACTCATAGTTCTCGCCGTCAGCCGCAGCTTTCAGGTTTGCAGGTGTATCGCCGATGCCGTTTAACTCCTTGAACCACATCTTAGCATGCTCTTTCTCATTGTCAGCAGTCTTTAAGAACAGAGCGGACATCTGCTCATATCCCTCTTTCTTGGCTACCGATGCAAAATAGGTGTACTTGTTTCTCGCCTGGGATTCTCCCGCAAAAGCCGCCTCCAGGTTCTTCTCTGTCTGTGTTCCCGCATACTTGCTCATATTCTTTTCTCCTTTACTCTCATTGATTTGATGATATGATTTCACCTCATTGCACGGCTGTCCGGCATGAGGAATATCCGTGTTTTCGGAAATCTCTCTGTTGATCGTGCACAGATTCTTAAGTGACAACTTGTGAATGTCGTCATTTCCCGTGATCCGTGCAAATGTCCGCAATTCTTCCGCGGAGCAGGTGAGATAATTCTCCACACGCTTTGCCGCAGCGTCCACGTTGAGACGCTTCCTGAGTTCCGGATCCTGTGTCGCAACTCCGACCGGACACATGCCCGATCCGCAGATCCGGTACTGCTGACATGCCGCCGCAACCATAGCAGCCGATGCGATCGCAACCGCGTCCGCTCCCATGGCGATCGCTTTTGCGAAATCAGAGGAAACTCTCAAGCCTCCCGTGATCACGAGCTGAATATCGGAATGAATGCTGTCTAAGTACTTTCTTGCACGGTGCAGTGCAAAGACGGTTGGAACACTCGTGGAATCCCTGATGATGGACGGGGAAGCTCCCGTCGCTCCTCCGCGGCCATCGATCGTGATGAAATCAGGCTCCGCATACACGCAGAACTCCAGATCATCCTCAATCCTGCCTGCAGCGATCTTGATACCGATCGGCCGTCCCTCGCTGCGTCTCCTAAGATCGGAAACCAGTTTCTTAAGGTCTTCCTTCGACTCGATCCCCGGGAATCTGGAAGGACTGATCACGTCCTCGCCGAGCGGCTTGTTCCTGATCTGTGCGATCTCCGGCGTCACCTTACTGCCCGGGAGATGGCCGCCCATGCCGGGTTTTGTCCCCTGTCCGATCTTGATCTCGATCGCGTCGGAGGTCTTCAGATTCTCCTCCGTCACGCTGTACAGATTCGGAACATATTCAAATATGTATTTATATGCTGCCGCCTTCTCCTCGGGAAGGATGCCTCCCTCTCCGCTGCACATTGCGGTTCCTGCTCCGGCGCTGCCTCTCGCAAGCGCGATCTTGGTCTCCTTGGACAATGCGCCAAAGGACATATGTGAGATATACACCGGCATATCCAGAACCATCGGCTTCTTCGCATGTTTGCCGATGACCGTCTTAAGACTTACGGGTGCATGCTCATCAAGCGGCAGGGGATTCAGCTGTGCTCCCATCACCAGGATGTCATCCCAGTTCGGCATCGGCATCTGCGTTCCCATCGCCTCGATCGCCGACTTGCCGCTCACCGCCATCGCATGGATCTCACTCATGTAACGGTAGCTACTCTCTGACTTTCTCGTCTCCTTCGGATACTCAAGCCCTGTTTCCGGAACCGGATTCACCGCGGCCGTTTTCACTTCCTCATGAACCGGATCAGCCGCGGGCGCTTTCTGCCCTTCCTTCAGCACGAACTTGTCTGCCGGTTGTCTGCACATGGGGCATACGTCAAGCTCAGAGAACGGTCTGCCTTCTTTCTCTTCGTCAAACACATACCCACACACACTACATACATAAACCATACCCTGCTTTCCTCCTTTGTATTTTATTTGTTTTTTCTCTAAACCGGAATCTCAATCCATCATGGCAAACATCTTCATTGCCGCTTTTACATCCTCTTTCATCGCAGCCCTGCCCGCCAGTGTCAGCGAGGAGAAAAATACGGGCTCCCCTTCCTTCTGAGCGTTCAGATAATCGGCAGCGCCTCTTCCGCCGGCCTTATCCATATAAGTAAAGTAGTTGACCTTGCGGACGCCGGCCTTGATGGCTTCCCGATAGTCATCCCTGCTCACCCCGGAACCTCCGTGCATCACCACGGGAATATTTCCGGTACATACGCGCACATTCCTTACCACATCAAAGTCAAGCTTGGGCTCCGTCAGATAAATGCCGTGTGTCGTTCCGAAGGAGCATGCCAGTGCATCGATCCCGGTATCCTCCACAAACACCTTCGCCTGCTGCGGATCCGTGTAGATCTTCGTCTCATCCTCAGCTCCCGTATGATCGCCGGCGCCCGACTCCCTGCGCCCCATGGATCCGAGCTCCGCCTCCACGGATGCACCTGTCTTTGCAGCCATGGCAACTGCCTTCTTTGTATTAGCGAGATTTTCCTCATAAGAAAGCGTCGAGCCATCGTACATGATTGCTGTAAAGCCGATCTCAAGCGCTCTCTCGAGATAATTAAGCGTCTCGCCGTGATCCAGATTGACGCACACCGGAACGGACGCTTTCTTTGCCGCCTCCACCATGACAGGTCCGATCACATCGAGCGGAATCCACTCCTCATGGCACTGTGCAAACTGGATGATCACCGGCAGATTAAGTTCCTCTGCCGCACCGATCACCGCGAGCAGCGAATCAAATCCGATCGCATTGAAGGAACCGACCGCAATCCCTCTCTCCTCCGCTATTTTCATGACTTCATTTAACGTAACCAGCATATTTTTCTCCACCTTTCTAAATTTTATACAATTCCCTCAATCAGCACACTCCTGTAATTGGGATTGTTTGCAAGATCAATTGTCTTTCCGTCAAAGGTACGGACAAACGGCCGCATGGAATTGCGCTCATTGCTGACCACAACCGCCTTCTCTCCGTTGGAAAGCTTCAGCACGAAGCCGATCGGATAGATCGGGAATTTCCGTACGAACACCTCGACCACCGTCCTGTCAAACAGCGTCCCCGCATTGCTCATGATATACTCAATCACCTCCGACGGTGCCAGCGCATCCCTGTATTTCTTCTGGGCCGTCATGGAGTCATACGTGTCCGCTACGCGCAGGATCCTCGGCATCAGCCCGATCTTCTCCTGTCCCAGACTGTAATATCCGGTTCCGTCCAGGTTCTCATGGTGAAAAAGAATGGCGTTGCGGCTGACGCTTGATATGTACGGATTATCCTTCAGTTCCTCATATGCAATGATGGGATGTTTCTTCATCTCATCCATGTCTTTCTGATTATAAATCTTCTTCGAGTTCAACACTCTTTTCTTGATCTCAAACTTGCCAATGTCGTGCAGAATACCCGCGACAGCCAGGTTCTCCAGCTGCTCCTGCGTCATGCCGCAGCCCATTCCCAGCACAATGGCAAAAACCGTCACGGCGATGCTGTGTTTGAGCACGTAGTTCTTATCATTCTTGATATCAAGCAGATCCAGTTTCAGGACTTCCTTGTATTTCATTTCCTTGACCATCGTCTTGGCAAGTTCCGCAGCTGCCAAAAGGTTGTCATTCTGCAGGGCCACAAACGCTTTGGTCCTAAGTTCATCGTTGATCACGTCGTCGATCTCCACATCGGCGAACATCGGATCATCAATATACGCCCCCTGAAACCCCATATCAGTCAAACGCTTCAGTACCGTTGGTGTCAGCGTGTTTCCACTCTTCAGAAGTACATTGCCATTCTCCCCCACAATAGACTTCGCCAGCTGCATTCCCGGTGTGAGATGTTTTATCGTCAGATAATACATATTCTTCCTCACTTTCTCATTTCTTGTTTCCCAAAATTCATGGCGCTGATATAGCTATCCCCAAACATGTCTTCCTCTGCCAGATTAATACTCCGGCTGATCTCTGCAATATGACCGACACTACTGTCATGTGATGCCGTGCAGGGTTCGCAGACGCCCGATCCTTCTCTCTCGGATGTATTCCTCTGTGAAGCAACATTCATCCCGTAACGCACCGCTCCTGCAAGAGACGAATTCCCGGCCGCCTCCGCCACAGCGGCAAGCTCCTCCGGGAACAGTCCCACCGCTCCCGCTTTCTTACAGTCGAGAAAATATCCGAAACCACCTGCCAGATAGACATGCCGGATCATTTCCGGCTTGACTTCCATCCGGTCAAGCAGTGTCACGATACCGGTATATACAGCCGCCTTTGCCATCTGAAGCTTCCTGATGTCCTTCTGAGTGACAAGCGCTTCTCCCGCCCGGTATCCGGTTGTGAACCACGGCTCCGCGAGAAGACCTGTCTCATCCATGATCTCCTTCTCTAAAAGTTCATAGGAAACCGATATCATATCGGATCCGGGCACGGTATACTCACCGCCCCCTTCAAAGGCTGTCCCCGCTGCCGTCGAGGTGCAGAGGATCCGTTGACAATTGCCCAGTGCGATCTCTCCATTCGTCCCAAGATCAATCAAAAGGCTTGGTTCCTCTCTCTCCGCCATGCCACAGGCATAGATTCCCGATACGATATCTGCTCCCACAAAAGCCGATATTCCCGGAAATACCCACGCCGGAACCCCTCCCAATGTAAAAGATGCTTCCCCCTGATAATACGGCGTGAAAGGTGCTCTTCCCAGACTCTCCACAGGATATCCGAGGAATAGATGGATCATGACCGTGTTGCCTGCAATGATAATGCAATCAGGCCGACCTGCTTCTCCTGCCTTCCGCATCAGGCTGTAAAGCCCATCCTCCAGCGCCTGTATGATCAGCCGGTGCATATCCGCTCCATGCTTCCCGGATGCTTCAATCCGTGAAATGACATCCGCGCCATATTTTCTCTGCGGGTTCACAAACGTTTCCGTGGCAAGTACACGTCCTGACTTCCTGTCAACAAGCTGCATCGCAACTGTCGTCGTTCCGATATCCACTGCACAGAAGGTTCCTTCCGTTCCCGACTCGCGCGTCAACCACCCATATTCATATTCTGACACCACTGTCATCTTGGAATCTTTTACAAAACTCAGCTCTATTCTGCAGTCTGACACAGGCTTTGCCGTACATGCAAGCCGGTATCCTTCCCTGAGCTGTTCCGGTGTGAACACTCTCCTGTCAGACGCTGACGGAAGCGGCGCTCCGCTTAAGAATCTCACGCGACATCTTCCGCAGGTTCCGTGTCCGCCGCAGAAACCGGCTCTGTCAAAACCGCCGGAATCACCGTTTTCCGACGTTTTCCCCGGGCGTACAGCACCTGTTTTCCCTCTCAAGCAGTCCCAAAAACTCTCTGTTTCAGCACAATAAGGGAAAGACAATACTGTCTTTCCCTTATTTTCAATTATCACTGTTATGCTTCGTTTCCCTGTCTGTGTCACACAAACTGATTCCTCGTCTCATCATAATGGTAATCGATGGAGGATAGTTTCTGCACGATCTCATCCCGGTCAAGGTCAAGTTCTTCACACATCATATCAAAATCCTGATAATAATCCCTCAGCTTCAGATTCACAAAGCTGAGCAGCATGACCGGATCCTTCGGCACCATATCCATCTCCTCCTGTTACCACTTAGTATAACGTATTTATTTTTTTTCTGCAACCAGAGTTCCGTCTTTTACCGAAATCAAAATCGTATCTCCGGTGTCCACCCGGTCGGCGAGGATCAGTTTGGCCGACAGCGTTTCCACATATTTCTGAATATATCGCTTCAGCGGTCTGGCTCCGAATACCGGATCATAGCCGTTGTCCACAATATACTGCTCCGCCTCCGGAGTCAGTTCCACCGTCAGTTCCCTGTCGGCAAGCCGTCTGTTCAGATCAGCAATGATCAGATGGATAATACCGCCGATATTGTCCTTCGTGAGAGGCTTGAACAGGATCGTCTCATCGAGACGGTTCAAAAACTCCGGACGGAACGAACCTCTCAGTTCCTCCATCACATGCGCTTCAGCGTCAGATTTGATGTCGCCGTTCTCATCAATACCGTCGAGCAGGTACTGTGCACCGATGTTGGAGGTCATGATCAGGATCGTATTCTTAAAGTCAACCGTCCTGCCCTGCGAATCCGTGATGCGCCCGTCATCCAGCACCTGTAACAGCACATTGAACACATCGGGATGCGCTTTCTCGATCTCATCAAAGAGCACAACGGAATACGGTTTCCTGCGGACTGCCTCGGTGAGCTGTCCTCCTTCTTCATATCCTACATATCCGGGAGGTGCTCCGATCAGACGGGACACGGAATATTTCTCCATGTACTCGCTCATATCGATACGAACCATGTTATTCTCATCATCAAACAGCGCTGCCGCCAAAGCTTTGGCAAGCTCTGTCTTGCCGACGCCGGTAGGTCCTAAGAACAGGAACGAGCCGATCGGCTTCGTCGGATCCTTGATCCCTGCCTTGGACCGGATGATCGCTTCGGTCACTTTTGTGACACCCTCATCCTGTCCCACAACTCTCTTGTGAAGTTCCTCATCAAGGTGCAGTGTCTTGTTGCGCTCGCTCTCTGTCAACTTCGCCACCGGGATTCCCGTCCAGCGGGAGATGATCCTGGCAATCTCCTCCTCGGACACACTCTCGTGTACCAGAGACAGATCCTTGCCCTTCAGGGCGTCCTCCTCGGCCTCAAGCTGCTTCTTCAGTGCAGGCAATTTTCCGTAACTGAGTTCCGCCGCTTTCTCCAGATTGCCCTCTCTCTGCGCAATCTGGATCTGGCTGTTAATGCTCTCAATTTCTTCACGCATCTTTGACAGTTTTTCGACAGAAGCTTTCTCGTTATCCCACTGCGCTTTTCTGTTCTGGAATTCCGCTTTCAGCTCCGCCAGTTCCTTCTGGAGAGCCTCCAGACGCTCCTTGCTCAGCCTGTCATCCTCTTTCTTGAGCGCAGCCTCCTCGATCTCCATCTGCATCACTTTTCGCTGCAGTTCATCGAGTTCGGTCGGCATGGAATCAAGTTCCGTCTTGATCAGTGCGCACGCCTCATCGACCAGATCGATCGCCTTATCCGGCAGGAAACGGTCGGAGATATAACGGTTGGACAGCACCGCCGCGCTGACCAGTGCACCGTCCATGATCTTCACACCGTGATAAACCTCATAACGCTCCTTCAGACCACGCAGGATGGAGATCGTGTCCTCAACCGTCGGTTCATCCACTGTCACTGGCTGGAAACGACGCTCCAACGCGGCATCCTTCTCAATATACTGTCTGTATTCATCGAGCGTTGTCGCACCGATACAGTGCAGTTCGCCTCTTGCCAGCATGGGCTTGAGCATATTGCCGGCATCGAGCGCCCCGTCCGTCTTGCCTGCACCGACGATTGTATGCAGTTCATCGATAAACAGAATGATCTGCCCGTCACTGTTCTTCACATCCTCCAGCACGGCTTTTAAGCGTTCCTCAAACTCACCACGATATTTGGCACCTGCCACCAGCGCGCCCATATCGAGTGCGAAAATCTTCTTATCTTTCAGTCCGGCAGGCACATCGCCCCGGACAATACGCTGTGCAAGGCCCTCGACCACAGCAGTCTTGCCGACACCGGGCTCACCGATCAGCACAGGGTTATTCTTCGTCTTACGTGAGAGGATGCGGATCACATTCCGGATCTCACTGTCCCTGCCAATGACGGGATCGAGTTTCTCATTCCTTGCCTTCTCCACCAGATCCTGTCCGTATTTCTCTAAGGTATCATATGTTGCCTCGGGATTATCACTCGTCACACGCTGGTTGCCGCGCACCGTCGAGAGTGCCTGCAGGAACCGCTCCCTCGTGATCCCGTACTCCTTGAAGATCTCCTTGATCTCGCGGTTTGGATGCTTGATCATGGAGAGGAACAGATGCTCCACCGACACGTACTCGTCGCCCATCTGCTTCGCCTCATCCTCAGCTGAGATCAGTACCTTGTTCAGATTCTGTCCGACATAGACCTGACCGCCCTGCACCTTCACACGCTTCTCCAGTGCCTGCTTTGCCCTGTCCATAAAATGCGGCAGATTGATCTCCATCTTCTCGATCATCTTCTTGATCAGACTGTCCTCTATCGTCAGAAGGCTATACAGAAGATGCTCCTGCTCAATTTCCTGATTGCCGTATTCATACGCCAGCTTTTCGCAGCCTTCTACGGCTTCCATAGATTTCTGCGTAAATTTCGAAATATTCATAGCCACTCCTCCTTACATGCTTGTTTGTTATAGTTCTCCTATAACACGTATTACTCTATCACAAAAATTAGCACTCGTCAACACCGAGTGCTAATAATTTGCATTTTTTTCTTCTGTACGTTTTTTTAAACTTTCCTCTGTCTGTAGTATTCTTGATAATGCCGGAAATATTCAGTAATAATCCCCATCGGAAAAGATACTAAATGGGGATTTAGCTTGTCTTAATTGGTGATTTGCTTCATCTTTAATTGCAATCCGGCAGGGGCAACCTATACGGTTATTCTGCCGCTTTTGGGGATTCCAACCGTAGTGGTGCTGACTGCTCTACGGTTACTCTGTCGGTTTTA
>JALFTO010000139.1 GCA_022779165.1 Lachnospiraceae bacterium | reverse complement strand
AAAAACTATTCTTTCACCGCTAACGGTCCTATGTGTATTGCAACCGCAAAATTCAGGAAAAACAGTGACACCCATTACCATACAGATCGCGAACGACTTCCTGTTTCCGAAACGAGTTGGGCAAATCGTACCTGCCGTTTTGCAGCGGGAAGCGGTGAAAACGCTATGTCTGTAACGACAGCCATGGCGGTACAGGGCGAGGCCTGCATCGCAGCGTTTAACACCGTATTGGAAGATTACAAACTCGCACGGACATACAACATTACCTTTACCAAACCCAGTGGTCAAAATTATGAGACATTGAGCACTCCCGCAACACTGGTATTCCAGATTCCTCAGGAACTGCAGTCACCCGGAAGAGTTTTCCGCATGATCAATGTATACAAAGGACAGCCTACCGTACTGGAAGATACCGATGCTTCCGATACAACTCTGACCTTCGTTTCCGACAAGGCAGGCGCTTATGCCCTGGTATACAAGGATGCTGCTATACCGGTCGAAACACCGGTTACAGAAGAACCGGTTGTTCAGACCTTACCGGTAATTCCTGCGGAATAATTTATTATCTTTATTTCTTTTTAATTGAAAGAGGGCAGATCGCTGATGCGACCTGCCCCTTTTCCTACTCTCAGTAATCTTATTTTCTTAAAGCTGTCTTACGCGAAAGGGTTCTCCGTCGGATACGGAACGCTCTTCGGCTGGTTGTAGTTGATGTCTTCCATCGGAACTCCGAGATATTTAAATACTTCAAATAACGGCTTTCCGAAGTGTCCGAATGCAACTGCTCCGTGATGAGGATAATTCTTCTCGATCAGCACGTGACGATAGAATCTGCCCATCTCCTTGATCGCAAATACACCGATCGCACCAAAGGACTTGGATGCTACAGGAAGAACCTCGCCCTCTGCCACATATGCACGGATCTTGGCATCTGCTGTTGACTGCAGACGGAAGAATGTGATGTCGCCAGGCATGATATCGCCTTCAAGAGTACCGTTTGTCACTTCGATCGGAAGGCTTCTTGCCATGATCTTCTGATACTTCATCTCATGGAAAGCAAGTTTCGTGGAGCATGTATTACCACAGTGGAAGCCCATGAAGGTATCTTTATGTGTATAATCGAACTTGCCCTCGATGGATTCTTTGTACATATCTGCCGGTACGGAGTTATTGATGTCAAGCAGAGTAACCGCATCCTGGCTGACACATGTTCCAATGAACTCGCTCAGGCAGCCGTAAATATCAACTTCACAGGATACCGGAATTCCCATTCCTGTCAGACGGCTGTTGACATAGCAGGGAACGAAACCGAACTGTGTCTGGAATGCAGGCCAGCATTTTCCGGCGATTGCAACATATTTTCTGTAGCCTCTGTGCTCCTCTACCCAGTCAAGCAGTGTCAGTTCATACTGAGCCAACTTCGGAAGAACTTCCGGTTTCTTATTACCTGTTCCGAGCTCTGCTGCCATCTCCTCTACCTTTGCAGGGATACGGGGATCATTTGCATGCTTGTTGAATGCCTCGAACAGATCCAACTCGGAATTCTCCTCGATCTCAACGCCAAGGTTGTAAAGCTGCTTGATCGGCGCGTTACATGCAAGGAAGTTAAGCGGTCTGGGACCAAAGCTGATGATCTTTAATTCGGAAAGTCCAACGAGCGCGCGTGCGATCGGAAGGAACTCGTTCATCATATCCGCACAGTCCTCTGCCGTTCCGACAGGATACTCCGGAATGTACGCCTTGATGTTGCGCAGCTTTAAGTTGTAGCTTGCATTGAGCATACCGCAATATGCGTCACCACGTCCGTCGGACAGATCGTTCTGGGACTCCTCTGCTGCCGCGATGAACATTTTAGGTCCGTCAAAGTGCTTTGCGAGCAGTGTCTCGGAAATCTCGGGACCGAAGTTTCCAAGATATACGCACAGAGCGTTTCAGCCGGCTTTCTTGATATCCTCAAGAGCCTGTACCATATGGATCTCACTCTCTACGATACAGATCGGACACTCATAAATATCCTCTGCATCATATTTTGCCTTGTATGCCTCTACAAGGGCTTTTCTCCTGTTTACGGAAAGCGCTTCCGGAAAACAGTCACGGCTTACAGCCACAATACCTAATTTTACCTTCGGAATGTTGTTCATGTGTTTTTCCTCCTGTTTATTTGATTTTGTTTTTGGTTCTAATTTATTGCTTATACGGTGATGTTCTCACCCTTCAGACCGATAAAGCTGCCCTCCGGCAGTCCACCCTCGGGATGTCCGATCAGCCATTTGTTGGTAGCTGCCAGCAGTGCGTCCTCGCCGCCTGCCTCATGCTTCTCTGTGAGCGGATAGTTCGTTCCTTTGGGAAGAACAACCACTACACGGAACTTATCTGCCCCGACTGCATTGCAGGGTGCATAGTGAAGTGTCGTTGCATAGATCTCGACTGCAGTCCCCTTCGGAAGCAGGAACGCTTCGATCTTGGAGGTATCATAAGTGAAATCATCCTCAATATCCTGTTCGCTTCCCACCAGAAGGATTGCATCTGTGGCGCCGATATTGATCTCCGAGCTTCTGTGATACTCCACAGCGTTCAGCTTATGATTGTCTCCGTTACAGTAACCCACCTGAATCGGACTCTCACCATATGCCCAGACACCCATTTTCCTGGAAACATCCAGATTTTCCAACTCTGCAACGGAAGGCTCGTATACTACGGCTCCCGCCGGTGCAGGCATCTCCTGCATCTTTTCCACAATCTCCGAAAAATCATAGCCTGCCATCGGACGGCCATATTTTTTAAATTCGGGATCTGTCACTTTTAAGATTTTCATTGATAACCCCTTTCCCGGATAGCATCATCCGAACTATATTTTCCGCAGGCAGAGCGTTTCCTCCTGCCGGCCTGCGTTATCATTCTCTAAACAATCACATCAAACAGTGCTTTGCACGCGGGATAGATCTGCTTGAACTGCTGATATCTCGCTTCATACTTGTCTGCAAGTTCCTGCTCGGGTTCTACGGTATCCACTACCTTTACCAGTTTCTCCGCGGCTTCCTCCACCGTCGCATACTCACCACATGCTACCATCGCAAGCATCGCGCCGCCCATACCGGGTCCTTCTTCACTCTCCAGCACATCCACTTTGATATTCAGGACATTCGCAATGATCTTTTTCCAGAGAGGACTCTTGGCTCCGCCGCCACAAATCTTCGTGCGCTCAATCTTGATTCCGAGTTCCTTTGCCACCTCGAGGGAATCACGGAGAGCAAATGCAACGCCTTCCAGGACTGCCTGTGTCATATCGGCTCTCGTTGTATCCATCGTCATGCCGATGAAGGTTCCTCTTGCATTCGGATTATTATGAGGAGAACGCTCTCCCATCAGATAAGGGAGGAAGAACACTTTGTTCTCTCCGAGTTTCGTGATATCTTTCTGCTCTCCGGCGTAATCCTTGGTACCAATGATCTCATCCATCCACCATTTATTACAGGAAGCAGCGCTGAGCATGCATCCCATCAGATGATAATGGCCGTCCGCATGTGCGAAGGAATGAAGCGCATTGAATTTATCCACGCCAAACTTGTTGGAAGAAATAAATACAGTTCCGCTGGTTCCCAGAGAAATATTGCACATACCGTCGCCCACGGTTCCTGTTCCCACAGCCGCCGCCGCATTGTCTCCGGCACCTGCCGCAACCTTTACATCCTCGCGGATGCCGAGTTCTTTTGCGATCTCGGGAAGGACGGTTCCCACAGCTTCATAACTCTCATATACTTTGGCGAGCTGTTCTTCCTTCACGCCGCAGATCTCGCACATTTCCTTTGACCAGCAGCGGTTCTTCACATCAAAGAGAAGCATTCCGGAAGCATCGGAAGCATCCGTACAGTGAACGCCTGTCAGCTTATATGCTATGTAGTCCTTGGGCAGCATGATCTTTTTGATCCGCGCAAAATTCTCAGGCTCTTTGTTCTTTACCCAAAGGATCTTTGGCGCCGTAAATCCCGTAAAGGAAATGTTCGCCGTATATTTGGAAAGCGTTTCTTTTCCGATCACATCGTTCAGGTAATTGCATTCCTCATAAGTTCTCCCGTCATTCCACAAGATTGCAGGGCGAATCACTTCATCATTCTCATCCAGGATCACAAGTCCGTGCATCTGTCCGCCGAAGCTGATTCCTGCGACCTGAGACTTGTCACACTCCGAAAGCAGTTCCTTCAGGCCATCCATCGTCTGTGTATACCAGTCCTCCGGTTTCTGCTCTGACCAGCCGGGATTCGGGAAAATCAGGGGATATTCCCTGGAAACTACCTTTTGAATCTCACCCTTCTCAGTCATCAGCAGCAGTTTTACCGCAGATGTGCCGAGATCAATACCTACATACAGCATTTTGTACCCTCCTTGATAGAAAATTCTACTCCTTGATTTTCAGATTTCCAGCATTGCGTGCCCGTGCACGTTTTTCTTTATCATAACCCTCTTCCATTTCAAAATCAACACCCTTTTTTCATTTCTTTCTTTTTCGTAAGATTGCACTAAATTTCGCATTTTCTGTGCCGTCCGGCAAACCTTGTTTTGTCTATTTTCACGATATCCGTGCACGCACATGATTTTGTGTTCCGGTTTTATTGACAGGACCTCTTCTTCATGATACTTTTAAAAACAGAAAACAGACTGTAAGCATGCTTTCACAGGCATGAATTCAGGGGGATAAAAGCATGACGACCATCAAGGAAATTGCGGATATCGCGGGAGTCTCCCGCGGTACGGTAGACAGAGTGTTAAATAACCGAGGCTCTGTCAGCGCAAAGACAACCGAAAAGATTCTGGAGATTGCCAAAGCCTTGGACTATAAGCCAAACAAGGCAGGACTTACTCTGGCCGCTCAGAAAAAGCGCCTCAGGCTTGGTGTGATTCTGTTTGGGGAAACCAATCCCTTCATGGATAAGATTCTCGAGGGAATCCGATACAAACAGGAAGAATTTTCCGGCTATAACTGTTCTATCATCGTGCAGCGGATCCCTTATGATATGCTGGCACAGCTCACCGCCATTGATGAGCTGATTCGTGAAGAGGTTCACGGTATCATGCTTGCACCTTACAACGCTCCTGAAATTGCTGACAAGATCAACGCACTGTACGAGATGCAGATTCCTGTGGTTACCGTCAACACAGACATCGCCAATTCGAAACGGATTGCTTATGTCGGCAGTAACGATTACCTCTCCGGCATGACGGCCGGCGGACTCATGGGCCTTATGACTACCGGCAATGTCCACATAGGTATTATTATGGGCTCCTCTCAGGTACTTTGTCACACGGAGCGGATTGCCGGTTTTCAGAAATGTATCCGGGAAAAATATCCTAATATGACTATAGATGCGATTGTGGAAAATCAGGATGATGAAATTGAGAGCTATCAGGTAACGCAGACTTTGCTCCGGGATTATCCGGAAATCAACGCCCTCTATTTCGCCGCAGGCGGTGTATATGGCGGCTGCAAAGCAGTGCTCGCTCTGGACAGACCGGTTAAACCTACCATCATAACCCACGACAAGGTGGAGACCACCAGAAATCTCGTCCTGGATGGAACCATCTCCGCCACAATCTGTCAACAGCCCTTTATCCA
>JALFTO010000127.1 GCA_022779165.1 Lachnospiraceae bacterium | reverse complement strand
AGAGGATATTTACGGGAAAGACATTATCGTGAATCTGCTTTCCTTTAAGCGTCCCGAGATGAAATTCTCTTCCCTGGAGGAGTTAAAGAACCAGATGCAGAAAGATATTGCGGAAGGTGCGAAGTGGGACTTGTAACTTTTTAGATTATCACTTAAAATGAAAAATAGGGTAAAACCGTAGGATAGTATATACAAGCAAAGCAAAAAAAATAAAGGGGTACAACAGGATGAGCGTTTCCATATTATTGTCGATGGCAGGCGGACTTGGTCTGTTTCTGTTTGGCATGAAACTGATGAGTGAGGGGATTGAAAAGGCGGCAGGTGCAAAACTCAGAAGTATTCTTGAATTTTTCACGACGAATCGCTTTACGGGGATGCTGGTAGGTATTGTCTTTACCGCGATCATACAGTCTTCTTCGGCGTGTACCGTCATGGTGGTCAGCTTCGTAAACTCAGGCCTGATGTCACTGTATCAGGCAGCGGGTGTGATCCTGGGAGCCAATATCGGTACGACGGTCACCTCCCAGCTGGTTTCCTTTAATCTGTCGGAAGTGGCGCCGGTCTTTCTGTTGGGCGGCGTTCTGACGGTGATGTTCGTCAAGAATAATATGGTAAAAAAGATCGGTGAGATCGTTCTCGGATTCGGCGTCCTCTTTATGGGACTGTCAGGGATGTCCAGCGCAATGTCGGGGCTCAGGGAAGACCCGGCTGTAGTCGGTATGTTTGCCTCCCTGACGAATCCTCTCTTTGCAGTTTTTCTCGGCACGGTGGTGACAGCTGTGATCCAGAGTTCTTCCGTCACAGTCAGCATTATCCTCCTGATGGCAAATCAGGGACTATTGGAATTGCCAATCTGTCTGTTCATTATTCTGGGGTGTAATATCGGGGCCTGTGCATCCGCAATGATCGCTTCTCTTGCAGGTAAGAAGGATGCAAAACGTGCGGCGATGATTCATTTCCTGTTCAATGTCGTGGGAAGTATTATATTCTTTATCATATTCCTTGTGGCGATGGATCCTGTGATACATATTCTCCATACGATCTCAGGTGACAATGCGGGGCGTTTCGTGGCAAATGCCCATACATGTATTAAGATTGCACAGGTAATCATGTTATTCCCGTTCTCGGGTCTCCTGGTAAAACTCACGTATGTCTGTGTACCGGGTGATGATAAGAAGGTTGGCTACCGCGATAGCTTCCAGCTCAAATATATCGGGGATAAGGTTGTATTTAACCCCGCCACGGCAGTGGTTGAGGTCATCAAAGAGATTGACCGTATGGCATCTCTTGCCAGTGAGAATCTCAACAGAGCTATGAATGCGCTGATCACACTTGATCAGGAGGATATTGATGAAGTGTATGAGGTGGAAAAGAATATCAATTTCTTGAATCATGCCATCACCAATTATCTTGTGAAGATTAACCAGACAACGTTGCCAATCGAAGACTTACAGAGTATCGGCAGTCTGTTCCATGTGGTGAATGATATCGAGCGTATCGGCGATCATGCAGAGAACATGGCAGATGCGGCAAAGCAGAGACAGGAAACCGGTGTGAGCTTCAGCAAGGAAGCACAGAAGGAACTGGGGGAAATGCTCGATATGGTGAATCGTCTGATCCAGTATTCTACGGAAATGTTTGCAAAGGGGACAGAGGAGCACGTGCAGGATATTATGGAACTGGAGGAGTGCGTGGACGAGAAAGAGCGTCAGCTCCAGAAACTCCATGTGGATCGATTGACCAAAAATCAGTGTACACCTGAGGCGGGCATGATCTTCTCGGATGTGGTTTCAGGGCTTGAGAGAGTGGCGGATCATGCTACGAACATTGCTTTTTCCCTGCTGCACAATGAGCCGGAAGAAAGCAACGCATAAGAATTCATTGCAGGACATTTTTTGGATTTTACTATGTGATTGTTTTGTTTCAGGTAATTGCTGGAAAAAAGGCTGCTTTGATTGACAGCATCCTGAGCACTTGTTACAATGTTAACATAAAAATGTAACAAAATTGTAACAAATGACGGGCGGGTGCAACGCCCATACAGGATGAACGGAGGCAGTAATGAAACGGACTTTAGAGAAAGGAATCGTCCTGACGGTGGCTGCGGTATTATTCGGAACGACAACCACGGTTACGGCAGGTTCCACGAATGACTTGATAAATAACGCTACCGCAGGAATGGAGCGTGTCCTGCTGGTTGGACAGGCGGAAGATCTTTCGGAGGAAACTTCCGGAAATAAGGAAGAAAAAGCTTCTGAGGAACAGCAGGAGACAATGTACGGATATACCAATCTCGGTATCGCGCAGGTGGATAATCATCTGAATGTACGGAATAAGCCGGGTGAGGACGGAGAACTTGTAGGAAAGATGACAAAAAATTCGGCATGTGAGATCCTGTCTGTGGAAGGGGACTGGGCACAGATCAAGTCCGGCAAAGTGGAAGGATATGTGCATACCGATTACCTGTTGACCGGTGAAGCGGCGAAGAAAAAGGCAGATGAAGTGGTATATACGGTTGCGAAGGTCAACACGCAGACGCTGAAGGTCAGGGAGCAGCCAAATACGGACTGTCCGGTTATCACTCTTGTTGCGCAGGATGAGCGTCTGGAAGTGGTCGAGCAGGCACCGGAAGGCTGGGCAAAGATCATGCTGGATGATGAGGAAGCATATGTGTCTACCGATTACTGCGTGATCGAACAGTCGCTGGAGACAGCGGTGACGATGAAGGAATTGCTGTTTGGCAACGGAGTGTCGGATACCAGGATCAGTCTGTGTCAGTATGCCAAGCAGTTTATCGGAAATCCCTATGTATGGGGCGGAATCAGCCTTACGAAGGGGGCAGACTGCTCCGGTTTTGTGCAGAGCGTATATAAGCATTTCGGAATATCGCTTCCACGCTCGTCAAGAGAGCAGGTGAATGTCGGGACAAAGGTGTCGATGACGGAGGCAAAGCCGGGGGATCTTGTGTTCTACGCGAAGGGTGGGACGATCAATCATGTGGCGATCTATATCGGAAACGGACAGGTCGTGCATGCCAGCAGCCCCAAGACAGGGATTCGCATCTCGAATGTGAACTACAGGACACCGGCTTCGGTAAAGAGAGTCATGTAATCAGCGCAAAAGAAAAGCATGTGACTGTGTAAGCAAATATATTTGGAAAGAAGTTACAAAAGATGATCGAGAGGATAAGGAAGAGATTGTTTGATACGGATATGCCCGTTCAGAATGTGATCTTTCATTTGCTGATCGCGGGGACGATTATCGGCGGGATCGTAATGGAAGTGCTGACGATTTTGCTACGCTCCGATATCAATAAGAAGGCAGAGACACTGATCCTTCTTTATCTCGTGATCCTTTTGTGGTACAGCCTGAAGATCCGGCAGAATCTCCAGACGATGATCACTGTAGTATGTGTATCGGGAGCATTTTTGGTGTTTCCGCTTCTCTTTTTGTCAAACGGCGGTGTGAACGGCGGAATGGCGATCTGGATGGTGTTGGGCATGGTTCTGGAGTTTATGCTCTTGGAGCGGCGCTATCTGCTGATCCTCGCACCCA
>JALFTO010000099.1 GCA_022779165.1 Lachnospiraceae bacterium | reverse complement strand
CATCGTCGGGAACAGTAGCACATCCCTAATCGCAGGGCTGTTTGTCATCATCATGACCATGCGGTCGATGCCGAAGCCGATTCCGCCGGTGGGCGGCATACCGATGCTCAGTGCGTTCAGGAAATCCTCGTCGGTGTGGTTCGCCTCGTCATTGCCTGCCGCAAAGAGTTCTTCCTGTGCCGCAAAACGTGCTCTCTGATCGATTGGGTCGTTCAACTCGGAGTACGCGTTTGCCATCTCCCAGCCGTTCATGAAGAACTCAAAACGCTCCACGTATTCCGGATTGTCCGGTTTCTTCTTCGTGAGCGGGGAGATCTCGATCGGATGATCCATCACAAAGGTCGGCTGGATCAGATGATCCTCCACAAATTCCTCAAAGAACAGGTTGAGGATATCGCCCTTCTTGTGGATCTCTTCGAACTCCACATGCTTCTCCTTTGCGATCGCTCTCGCTTCCTCGAGCGTATGGATCTCATTAAAGTCAACGCCGGAATATTTCTTCACGGCATCCACCATCGTAATCCTCTCAAACGGCTTGGACAGATCCATCGTATGCTCGCCGTAGGTGATGATCTCGGAGCCTGTCACTTCCTTGGCAACATAGCGGTACAGATTCTCGGTCAGATCCATCATGCCGTGATAGTCTGTGTACGCCTGGTATAATTCCATCAGTGTGAATTCCGGATTGTGTCTCGTATCAAGTCCCTCATTACGGAACACTCTGCCGATCTCATACACACGCTCCAAACCACCGACGATCAGTCTCTTGAGGTATAACTCCAGAGAGATACGCAGCTTCAGATCCTCATCGAGCGCATTGAAATGCGTCTCAAAAGGTCTTGCCGCAGCACCGCCTGCATTCGATACAAGCATCGGTGTCTCCACTTCCATGAAGCCTTGTCCGTCCAGATATCTGCGGATGCTGGAAAGCACCTTGGAACGCTTGATAAAGGTATCCTTGACCTCTGCGTTCATAATCAGGTCTACATATCTCTGTCTGTAACGGGTATCGGTATCGGTAAGACCGTGGAATTTCTCGGGAAGAATCTGAAGGCTCTTGGAAAGCAGCGTCACGGAAGCTGCATGAACGGAGATTTCTCCGGTCTTCGTCTTAAACACCTCTCCGGTGATCCCTAAGATATCACCGACATCATATTTCTTAAAATCGGCATAGGACTCCTCACCGATGCTGTCTCTGGCAACATAGGATTGGATATTTCCCTGCAAATCCTGAATATTGCAGAAAGAAGCCTTGCCCATCACACGCTTGAACATCATACGCCCAGCGATAGTGACGTTGCTGCCCTCCAGCGTGTCATAATTATCCTTAATCTCCTGACTGTGATGTGTCACATCAAATTTTGTGATCTGGAAAGGATCTTTCCCCGCCTCCTGCAGAGCAGCCAGCTTCTCACGTCTCACTTTCAGAAGCTGATTGATATCCTGTTCCTGCACGGGCTTATTCTGTGTCTCTCCCACTTTACACACTCCTCTTGCGCATAGATTGAATGAATTAGTTACTTCTCTGAATCTCCAGGACGGTGTATTTCAGAACGCCTGCCTGTGTCTCCACCTCAACGATATCGCCGACCTTCTTGCCGATCAATGCCTTGCCGACAGGAGATTCATTCGAGATCTTGCCCTTTAAGCTGTTTGCCTCTGTGGAGCCCACGATCTTATACTCCAACTCCTCGTTAAATTCCTGGTCGAGGATCTTGACACAGCAGCCGATATTGATCTTGTCCAGATCAACCTCGTCCTCAACGACAACCTCAGCATTCTTAAGGATCTTCTCCAACTCCTCAATCCTCGCCTCGATATCGCGCTGCTCGTCCTTGGCAGCATCATACTCGGCATTCTCAGACAAGTCACCCTGCTCTCTCGCCTCTTTGATCTTCTGCGCCACTTCCTGACGCTTTACAACCTTAAGGTCATGAAGCTCATCCTCATACTTTTTGAGTCCCTCATAAGTTAATATATTCTTTTTTTCTTCCATATGATTGCACCTTCCTTATATATGGTTTCCCGGCTCTCGCGGGATTGTATACACGTTTTTGCCCTCAATAACCCATGTATTATACCGTATTGTGCAATACAGTGTCAAGGGCATTAAGCATTGAAAAACAGGCGATCTGCGGGCATTTTGCCTGTAGTCTTCTCTTTTTTTCCACAGAGTTCCATGGTGTGACGTACAAAGCTTCTCCGGGAAAATGTCTGTAACACGGCGCAAGCTCTCTGTCCAGATCAAGGATCACGGTCCGCTTATCCGGAAAAAGGACGTTCTTCTCCTTTGCCATGCAGCGAATATACAGTCCGCTCTCCTCTGCCGCCTCCTCCATCACCGGCTTAAACAGCGCCGGCTGATCCGTCAGGATCGTCATATAATTGTATTCCGGATAAAGTCTGTATGACAACAGGAGCGTTTCCTCCAGATACTTAAGAGAGCTCTCTTCCTCCGTGTCGGGTGCGATCAGGATGAGCTGTTCTGCCACTCCCTCACTCTTGCAGTGTGTTCTCGTTGTCTCGACAAAGAAACGGTAAACCATCTCCTCCGTAAAAACCGACCCGGCTCCGCCGCGGGCAATCAGTTCCGGCAATATAGATTCCGCCCTGCCGGCTCCGATCCGGTCCGTCAATGATGATCCCATCCCGCTGACAGGGAGACGCACCTCCTCCCAGCCGCTCTCCCGGATCCTGTCGGAGATCATCCCAAGTGTTCGCCGAAACCGCTTCTCTGTCAGACGCTTCCTGAGATTACACCGGCTTCCTCTGTCGGAAACTCCGGCCTGTACGTCCGCATAAATGATATATGCCATAATGTCATAGCCCAGCCAGCGGAATTCCTTTGTCTCTACCGGAAAAACAGGAAGCAGAATTTCCTTCCAGAATGCACTCCTTCTGCGAAATTTTTCACACACTTTCAGATAAATAAGTTTATTCTCTACACTTTCCATATTGCAGTATATGTTCAGTGCCCCAAAATATCCATCACTTCCCGCAATTCTTCCATGGATTCCACTTCATTGATCCGCTGTCTGATCTTAGATGAATGCGGATAGCCCGCCGAATACCATGACACATGCTTGCGCATCTCCCGGATCGCGGTATATTCCCCCTTGCATGCAAGCATCAGCTCCGCATGCTCGAGGATCTGTCTCTTCACCTCAGCAAGTTCCGGCCGTGGCAATGTCTCCCCGGTCTTTAGGAAATGGTGAATCTGTGCAAAGATCCACGGATTGCCTCTCGCAGCTCTGCCTACCATCACGCCGTCACAACCTGTCTGCTTTAATATCGCTGCGGCGGAAGCACCGTCCGTCACGTCGCCGTTTCCGATCACCGGTATTGTGACATGTTCCTTCACCTGTCTGATGATCTCCCAGTCTGCCTTTCCCGCATAATACTGTTCTCTGGTCCTGCCATGCACAGCCACAGCCGCCGCTCCGGACTCCTGTGCGATGTGGGCAATCTCGACCGCATTCGCATGCGCCTCGTCAAACCCTCTGCGGATCTTGATCGTCACCGGCTTGTTGATGGCTTTTGCTGTCTGCTCGATGATCTTTCCAACCAGCAACGGATCTTTCATGAGTGCGGAGCCTTCCCCGTTATTGACGACCTTCGGTACGGGACAGCCCATATTCAGATCGAGAATATCAAACGGTCTGTCCTCGATCCGTTTTGCCATCTCGCTGATGATCTCGGGATCGGAACCGAAAAGCTGTAATGACACCTGCTTTTCCTCCGGGTGGATCGCCATGAGTTCTTCCGTATTCTTATTATGATAATAAATGGCTTTGGCAC
>JALFTO010000083.1 GCA_022779165.1 Lachnospiraceae bacterium | reverse complement strand
CTGTTTCATATGCTTATTTTCGCTCATTTTCTCTTTTATCCCGCTCTGCCTTTGAATAAATGCATCCGCAATAGTCCTGTCTGTACAGATCGTACTGCTTTGACAATTCTATCGATCTCTTATAGCCGTCGCGTTTCTTGAAGTCGGAGGGGAGCCACCTGACGTCCGTATCCGCGCAGAGTTTCTCTCCGATCTCGTTCAGTTTCTCCGCATTTTTGAGCGGGCTGATGGTCAGTGTCGTCGCCGCATAGTCATAACCGCCCTCCGCAGCACGCTTCACCGTCTCGGAGAGTCTGAGTGCGTAGCAGGCAAAGCATCGCTCTCCGCCCTCCGGGCATTTCTCCATTCCCTCCGCCATGTGAAAGAACCGCTCCGGCTCATACGCTCCCTCGATCACATTGATCGGGTACGGCGCCGCATGTCTGCCCGGCACACACGTTTCAACGGCTTCCGGCTCTCCGCCCATTACCTCTGCCTCACGGTTGAGCGCCCCGATCAGGCGTTTCTGTTCCTCCACACGTTTATGATATTCCGCATCCTCCGTGATATTCGGATTATAATAAAAGACCGTGATGCGGAAGTATTCCCGCAGATACATGAGCACATAGCTGCTGCAGGGTGCACAACAGCTGTGCAAAAAGAGACGCATGCCCTGCGTCTCTTTCTGACCCAATATCTGTTCCAGTTCTTTCTGATAATTTCGCTTCATTGTTCTATCACTCTTTGCTGAGCGTCGCGACATCCACCAGTGTCAGTTCCCTGTCATGTGCGCTCTCCAGACTGGTCACAAGCGCCGCCGCCGTATCCAGACTGGTGAGACAGTTCACGCCGGTCTCGATGGCAGTCCTTCTGATCAGGAAGCCATCCCTCGACTTGTCACGTCCCTGCGTGGGTGTATCGATGACAAGATCGATCTTGTGTCCCAGGATCAAGTCCATGACGGTGGGGGATTCCTGCTGTATCTTATTAACCTTGCGCGCTTTCACGCCCGCATCCTTGAGTGCCTGTGCCGTGCTGCGCGTCGCATAGATCGTATATCCGAGCTTCTCAAAGCGGCGTCCGATCTCGATCGCCTCGCCCTTATCCGCATCCTTCACGGTGATGATCATCTGTTTGAACTTCGGCAGATCGATACCTGCTCCGAGGAACGCCTTATACAAAGCCTCCTCAAAGGTCTTGGCGATACCGAGACATTCGCCCGTGGACTTCATCTCAGGTCCTAAGCTGATCTCCGCGCCACGAATCTTCTCAAAGGAGAATACCGGCATCTTGATCGCCACATACGACGCTTCCTTCTGCAGTCCCGGCTCATAGCCGAGGTCTCTGATCTTCTTGCCGATGATGACCTCTGTCGCAAGATCCACGATCGGAATGCCCGTCACCTTACTGATATACGGTACAGTTCTGGAAGAACGGGGATTTACCTCGATGACATAAACTTCTTCGCCTACCGCAATAAACTGTATATTGATCAGACCGATCACATGGAGCGCCTTCGCCAGTCTCCTGGTGTACTCTGCAATCGTCTTCTTGACATTGTCACTGATCGTGCGGGCGGGATATACGGAGATACTGTCTCCCGAATGGACGCCTGCACGCTCCACATGCTCCATAATACCGGGAATCAGGATGTCCGTTCCATCGCAGACCGCATCCACCTCGATCTCCTTGCCCTGCAGATACTTGTCTACCAGAATGGGATGATCCTGCGCGATCCGGTTGATGATCTCCATGAACTCTTCGATCTCACTGTCGTTGATGGCGATCTGCATGCCCTGTCCGCCCAGCACATAGGAGGGACGAACCAGTACGGGATAGCCCAGCTTGTTTGCCACCCGCTTTGCCTCCTCGGCAGTAAATACCGTGCCGCCCGAAGGTCTGGGGATCTCGCACTGCTCAAGAATCTCATCAAAGAGCTCTCTGTCCTCCGCTGCGTCCACGTTCTCGGCACTTGTGCCGAGGATCGGCACGCCCATCTTCATCAGGCTCTCTGTCAGTTTGATCGCGGTCTGTCCGCCGAACTGAACGACCGCGCCGTCCGGCTTCTCCAGATTCACGATATTCTCCACATCCTCCGGTGTCAGCGGCTCGAAATACAGCTTATCCGCGATATCAAAGTCCGTGCTGACCGTCTCCGGATTGTTGTTTACGATGATCGTTTCGTAGCCTGCCTTTGCAAATGCCCAGGTCGCATGGACGGAACAGTAGTCAAATTCGATTCCCTGCCCGATACGGATCGGTCCGGAACCGAGTACAAGCACCTTCTTCTTTCCGCTGGTGCGCACTGCCTCATCCTGACTGCCGAAGCAGGAATAATAGTAAGGCGTCTGTGCGTCGAACTCTGCCGCACATGTATCCACGATCTTAAATGCTGCCGTGATCCCGTTGTCATAGCGCATTTTCTTGACTTCATCTTCTGACATTCCTGTCAGTCTTGCGATCACATTGTCGGGGAATTCCAGACGCTTTGCCTCTTTCAGGAGTTCTACCGTCAGAGGTCCCCTCTTCAGTGCATCCTCCATCTCCACGAGAATCGCGATCTTGTCAATGAACCATACATCCACCATTGTGATCTCATGGATCGTATCGTAATCGATTCCCTTGCGGATGGCTTCCGCGATCACATAGATCCGCTGGTCATCCACGATCTTTAACCGCTCTTTTAATTCCTCTGCGGTCAGTTCACTGAAATCATAGCTGAGCAGGCAGTCCACATGCTGCTCGAGAGAGCGGATCGCCTTCATCAGCGCCGCCTCGAAGCTGTGGCAAATGCTCATGACCTCGCCGGTCGCCTTCATCTGGGTCGTCAGCGTACGCTTTGCCGTGATAAATTTATCAAAGGGAAGTCTCGGCAGCTTCACGACGCAGTAGTCGAGCGTCGGCTCAAAGCTGGCATACGTCTTTCCCGTAATGGCATTCTTAATCTCATCGAGCGTGTAGCCCAGCGCGATCTTTGCCGCAACCTTGGCGATCGGATACCCTGTCGCCTTGGAGGCAAGCGCCGAAGAACGGCTCACACGGGGATTTACCTCGATGACGCAGTACTCAAAGCTTGTGGGATGCAGTGCGAACTGCACGTTACAGCCGCCCGTGATCTCCAGCTCACTGATGATATTCAGTGCAGAGCTTCTGAGCATCTGGTATTCCTTGTCGCCCAGCGTCTGAGAGGGCGCCACGACGATACTGTCACCGGTGTGCACGCCGACCGGATCGATATTCTCCATGTTACATACCGTGATGCAGTTGCCTGCGCTGTCGCGCATCACCTCATACTCGATCTCTTTCCAGCCTGCGATGCAGCGCTCCACCAGCACTTCCCCCACACGGGAAAGACGCAGACCGTTTGCCAGGATCTCCTCCAGTTCTGCCTGATTGTGGGCGATACCGCCACCGCTTCCGCCCAGCGTATACGCGGGACGCAGCACGACCGGATAGCCGATCTTGTTGGTGAATGCCACACCATCCTCAATATTGGTAACGACCAGGGATGCCGCGCACGGCTCTCCGATCTTTTCCATCGTATCCTTAAATTCCTGACGATCCTCTGCCTTCTTGATCGTGGCAGCCGTAGTTCCGAGGAGCTGCACGCCATGTGCCTCTAAGAAACCGGACTCTGCCAGCTCCATGCCCAGATTCAGTCCGGCCTGTCCTCCCAGCGTGGGCAGGATACTGTCCGGCTTCTCCTTCTCGATCAGCTGCTCCAGCACCTTCACGGTAAGCGGTTCGATATAAACCTTATCCGCGATGTCCTTATCCGTCATGATCGTCGCGGGATTGGAGTTGACGAGGATAACCTCCACGCCCTCCTCCTTCAGGGAGCGGCACGCCTGCGTCCCCGCATAGTCAAACTCAGCTGCCTGCCCGATGACGATGGGTCCGGAGCCGATTACCATAACTCGTTTTACATTTGGGTTCTTAGGCATTCTTCTCCACCTCCATCATCTGAATAAAACGGTCAAACAGATATCCCGAATCCTGCGGTCCCGGACATGCTTCCGGGTGATACTGTACCGTAAAGATATTTTTGCCTGTATAGGAAAGTCCCTCGCAGGTGCCGTCATTGACATTGACAAATGCAGGAGTCGCAACCTTCGGATCCAGCCTGTCCATATCCACGACATAGCCATGGTTCTGGGAAGTAATGTACACTCTTCCCGTCTTTAAATCCTTGACCGGATGATTTCCTCCCCGGTGACCGTACTTCATCTTGAACGTATCGGCTCCCGTAGCGAGCGCCATCAGCTGATGTCCCAGGCAGATCGCAAAGATGGGAACATCCGAATCATACAGTTTCTTAATCTCCCGGATAACAGACTCACACTCCTTGGGATCTCCCGGACCGTTGGACAGCATAATGCCATCCGGCCGGTCTGCCAGAATCTCCTCTGCACTTGTGAGTGCCGGATACACCGTCACATCACAGCCGCGCTGTGCCAGAGATTGCGCAATATTTTTCTTGGTGCCGAGGTCAAGTAACGCCACTTTTTTATTCTTTCCATTCAGTTCGCGAACGAGTGTTGGCTTCTTCTCCTTCTCGCCGGTATACACAGCGCTTCCGGAGATCGGTCCGTTCTCCTCCAGTGTCTGAGAACCCTTCACCGTATATTTGCTCTCACAGGTGACCTTCTCCACAACCTTTCCGGTCGTATAAGCCTTCAGTCTGGGAAGAATACTCTGCAGATCATAGTTTTCATTCGTTGTGATCATTCCATTCATGGTGCCCTTCTCACGCAGGATCTTCGTGAGGGCACGGGTGTCGATGCCGGCAATGCCGGGTACACCGTTTTCCGTCAGGAACTCCTGAATCGTCTTATCACATCTGAAATTGCTCGGAATCCTGGACAGTTCCCGCACAATAAATCCATCCGGCCAGGGCTGTCTGGATTCCATATCTTCCATGCAGACACCGTAATTTCCAATGAGCGGATACGTCATGCACACTGCCTGCCCCGCATAGGACGGGTCGGTCAGCACCTCCAGATACCCCGCCATGGAGGTATTAAACACAATCTCGCTTATGATCTCTTTCTCTGCACCGATGTGAGTTCCCTCAAACACCGTGCCGTCTTCCAGTATTAAAAATGCTTTCATCTGCATTCCTTTCTTTTTCAGTGTCACTTGATTTTCTGCCTACCTAAAATAGCGCACGCCGGATTCAAATATCTTCAGATCCTGCTCTCCGTAAATATTGACTGCCACAGCGGTTCCGCGTCTCTCAACGTGTGCCATCTTGCCAAAGCACCTTCCGTCAGGTGAGGTGATACCCTCAATGGAAGCGTAGGAGCCGTTCACATTCCACTCCTCATCCATTGTTACATTTCCTTCGGGATCAGCATACTGGGTCGCCACCTGACCGTTTGCAAACAGTTTATCAATCCACTCCTTCGGCGCAACAAAACGTCCCTCACCATGGGATGCCGGACTCGTATAAGTCTTGCCAAGCTCCGCTTCTTGAAGCCACGGAGACTTGTTGGAAACCACCTTTGTGTACACCATCCTGGAAATGTGACGGTTGATCGTATTGAAGGTCAGTGTCGGAGAATCTTCTTTCTGACCGACCACTTCGCCGTAAGGCACAAGCCCCAGCTTGATCATCGCCTGGAAACCGTTGCAGATACCGAGCGCCAGTCCATCCCTCTCCTGAAGCAGTCTGGTGACCGCTTCCTTCAGCTTTTCATTCCGGAACGCCGTCGCAAAGAATTTCGCGCTGCCATCCGGCTCATCACCCGCGGAGAAACCACCCGGGAACATGATGATCTGAGACTGGTCGATCGCCTTTTCAAAGACCTCAACCGATTCTCTGATGTCCTGGGCCGACAGATTCCTAAATACCTTCGTGATCACGTTCGCTCCCGCGCGATGGAATGCTTTCGCACTGTCGTACTCGCAGTTCGTTCCGGGGAATACCGGGATAAATACAGTCGGTTTTGCAACCTTATTCTTACATACATAAATGGAGTCCGCCTGATAGCACTCACTTGCAACCGCCTCCGTGCCTTTCTCCGCCTTAGTGGGGAAGACTTTCTCCAGTCTGCCGGTCCATGCATCAAGAGCCTCCTCCACCGGAAGCTCCATATCCTTCCATGTGAAAGCTCCGCTGTCCGTCACCTGACCGACTTCGATATAATCAATATCTTTCTCATCCAGACGCTCCGTGATATCCTCCGATGTCTCCACCAGAATGCCACCCAGCATATTTTCAAAGAGCTCCTCCGCATCCAGTTCGTCATCAAATGCAATGCCGAGTTTGTTTCCGAACGCCATCTTGCTTGCCGCTGCCGCAATTCCGTGGGAATCCAGCGCATATGCGGACACGATCTTCTTCTCGTGGATCAGATCGCGCACCTCGCCGTAGAGCTCCATCACCCACTCGTATACCGGCAGGTCATACTCATCCTTCTCGATCGGAAGGGCGATCAGTTTATTTCCCGCCTGCTTGAGTTCCGGTGTGATCACATCATGATAATCCGCCACATCAACTGCAAAGGATACGAGTGTCGGCGGTACATCGATCTCATTAAAGGTACCGGACATACTGTCCTTGCCGCCGATCGAGGGCAGCTCGTAGCCGAGCTGTGCGTCAAACGCGCCGAGCAGCGCCGCAAAAGGCTGGCTCCAGCGCTCGGGATCTTCCGTCATTCTGCGAAAATACTCCTGAAACGTGAATCTGACTTTCCTGTAATCACCGCCCGCTGCCGTGATCCTGGCAAGGGATTCCGTCACGGCATAAACCGCGCCGTGATAAGGACTCCAGGAGGACAGATACGGGTCAAAACCATAACTCATCATAGTTACCGTATTGGTCTTGCCGTGAAGCACCGGAAGTTTTGCAACCATGGTCTGTGTTTCTGTCAACTGATATTTGCCGCCGTAAGGCATCAGAACGCTTCCCGCCCCGATGGAGCTGTCAAACATCTCCACCAGACCTTTCTGTGAGCAGACGTTAAGATCTGACAGCAGTGTCAACCATGCCTCTTTCACATCGCCATGCTCGAGAGCCTCCTGAGCTTTCGTACAAGCCATTTTCTTCAGATAATTATCTTCCTCCGAAGGGATATTTACTGTAACATTCGTCTCCTGATGAGCGCCATTCGTGTCTAAGAAAGCTCTGGAGATGTTCACGATCTCTTTTCCTCTCCAGCTGATGACAAGACGGGGAACCTTTGTGACCTCAGCCACAGCAACTGCCTCGAGGTTTTCCTCCGCGGCATAGGACAGGAATTTATCCACATCCTTCTTGTCAACAACAACCGCCATACGCTCCTGGGACTCGGAGATTGCAAGCTCCGTGCCGTCCAGGCCGGCATATTTCTTGGGCACCTTGTCGAGATTGATCACCAGTCCGTCGGCAAGTTCGCCGATCGCAACGCTCACTCCGCCCGCTCCGAAATCGTTGCACTTCTTGATCAGACGGCTGACTTCCTCCCTGCGGAACAGCCTCTGTATCTTGCGCTCCGTGGGTGCATTGCCCTTCTGCACCTCAGCGCCGCACGTCTCGATCGAGCTTTCCGTGTGTACTTTGGAGGAACCTGTCGCTCCGCCGCAGCCGTCGCGTCCTGTCCTTCCTCCGAGCAGGATGATGATATCCCCGGGATCGGAGGTCTCGCGAACCACATTTTTCCTGGGAGCCGCTCCCATGACCGCACCGATCTCCATGCGTTTTGCCACATAATCGGGATGATAGATCTCTTTCACATAGCCCGTTGCAAGGCCGATCTGGTTTCCGTAGGAAGAGTACCCGCTTGCCGCGCCGCGCACAAGCTTCTTCTGGGAAAGTTTTCCCTTTAATGTCTCAGATACCGGCACCGTAGGATCCGCCGCTCCGGTGACACGCATCGCCTGATATACATAGGAACGTCCCGACAACGGATCACGGATCGCACCGCCAAGGCAGGTCGCAGCGCCACCGAAAGGCTCAATCTCCGTGGGATGATTGTGTGTCTCATTCTTAAAGCTGACAAGCCACTCCTCCGTCACGCCGTCGATCTCTACCGGCACAACGATCGAGCAGGCATTGATCTCGTCAGATTCCTCCAGATCCTGAAGCTTGCCGTCCTTTTTCAGCTTCTTCATCGCCATCAGAGCAAGATCCATCAGGCAGACAAACTTGTCCTTTCTGCCCTTCACGATCTCCTCCCTGACATCCAGATAAGATTGATACGTCGTCTCGATCGGGGACCTGTAATATCCGTCCTCAAAAGTAATGTTCTTTAATTCTGTGGAAAATGTCGTATGTCTGCAATGATCGGACCAGTAAGTGTCCAGCACACGGATCTCTGTCATCGAAGGATTCCTGTGCTCCTCAGACCTGAAATAATTCTGGATATGTTCAAAATCACGGTATGTCATCGCCAGGTTCAGAGAGGAGTACAATTCTCTGAGTGCCGAGGAATTCATATCGCAAAAACCGTCAAAGATCTTAACATCGGCCGGCTCCTCATACACCGTCTCCAGCGTCTCCGGCTTCACCATTCCCGTCTCTCTCGAATCAACGGGATTGATACAGTACGCCTTGATCCGGTCAAGCTCGTCCTCCGTGATATCACCCACAAGCAGATAGGTTACCGCAGTGCGGATGATGGGCTCCTCGCTTTCATTTAAAAACTTCACGCATTGTACGGCGGAATCCGCTCTCTGATCAAACTGTCCCGGCAGAAATTCCACACTGAACACATGACCGTTTGCAGGAACCGGGATCTCTTCCCTGTACAGAACATCTACCGGCGGCTCGGAAAAAACAGTCCTGCAGGCGGTCTCAAAAGTGTCTTCACTCAGGTTCTCCACATCATAGCGGATAAACTCACGTACCTGTTCCACTCCTGTGATACCCAGATAACTTCCGATCTCCTCCTTCAGTTCTTTTGCCTTTACCGCAAAAGCCTCCTTCTTCTCCACATAAATGCGCTTTACAGCTCCCATGAATCATCCTCCATCCTTTTCCTATCGCTGTGTAAACGTTTTTATTTTTGATTCCGTTTTATATACTCGCAAGCACGCGCTGACGCGCTCACTTGCGCTCATCTTATTATACTGGATTTTCAGTATTTTTCAATGACAATTCTCAAAGTCGCCGGGAAATCCCTGCGCCGAAAAAAAGCTGATGCATCCTGATCCTTCAGGAATACACCAGCTGTGATTCATTCTTCCACCACAAGACCTTTCATAATATAAAGAAGTTCATCATCCACGGCCTTCTCCGTAATACCGATCGTATGAGCGGATACCTTCAGACCCTCCAGCACATACATAATATTTCGCGCCGCCCCGAGAGGATCCTCGCAATAGAATTCTCCGGTTTCCACGCCGGCAGCGATGAGTTTCTCGATCACGCCGACAGCTTCCTCAAACTGATTACGGATGATATTATCTTTTTTCGCCACTTTATTATCAAAAAAGAATTCATACACGGCAATAGAGAGATTATTCTTCTTGCGGAGCAGTTCCTTTTTCTGTTCCTTCAGAAACAGTGCAAGAATATCCGCAGAAGAAGCATTCTCGGAGATTGCAAACGTATCATCCGTCTCCTGACTTTCCATGCGCAGCACTTCCAGAAAAATCTCCTTCGTGCTCTCAAAATAGAGATAAAGTCCGCCACGGCTGATCTCACAGGCATCAACGATATCCTTCATTGTCACCTGCTTAAATCCCTTTTCCATAAATACTTTTCTTGCCGTTTCCAATATAAATTGTCTTTTTTGAACTGACTTTTCTCCCATTCCCCATTACTCCTTTATCGTTCCATCGGCTTGTCCCAAAATGTAATGAGTTCTCTCATCTTGAGTAACAACTCCAAAAATATACCATTTTTCACGCCGTCTGTCCAGACCGTTGCCTTTGTCATCCCTTTTAAAATGTATTTCGAAAGGATTCCGCACAGACTGTCCATGTCGGTCAGCTCCGCCTTTTTGATAAAACGGCGCTCATCCTCCACCGTCCTGATCCTGTTGCGCGAATACACATACACATAATTTCTGTCCATCAGGGTTGTCGCCCTGGCCGCCTTTACAAAGCCAAGCAGCGTGCTGTCGTAAACCGGCACGGAAATCGAATTCTCCGCCAGTCCGTCACCGCCATAGAAGTTTGAAAGCTGCCTGCCGGCCTGCGTTTCCAGCCACGGAATATAGGGAATCAGCTTCTCTATCTGCGGTCTGTAATAAGCGATAATCTCCTCCCGGCTCATCTTATCTTTCTCTATCATTTCATCCTCCACCGTCACAAAAGTTTTTGTGACATGCGTGTTATAAAATATTTTATCATATTTTTGAAATAAGTACAGTATGGACTTTAAAAAAATTTATTTTTTAGTATAATATGAATAGATATATTTCCAAAGCAGAATATTTTTTGTCAGGATTGCGCGCATATCCGCGACAATTTTCAGGGAGAAGAAAAAAATGGCAGTTATCAGTAAAGACATCGGAGCGACGGTCTGTCAGGCGGGCCAGGCATTAAAGGAACTGTATGTGATCGGGGCCGGCAGTATATCCGCACAGTTCTCAGGCGGCGAGATCACACTGGGTAAAGGTGACATCATCGGTATTCAGGATATTCTGACGGGATTCCATTCCTGTACTTATACTGTTCTGAAACCTGTAACCCTTCTTCCTTATCCATACGAATCAGCCGATAAGCTGTTTCAACTGTTGGAATCCAAACCGGATGTGGCACACTTATTTTTCACCGCACAAATCCGCACAGCCTGTGCCGCAATACGCTACTGTATGCAGCTGTATACTCAGTGTCAGGAAGCCTACGAATCACTCACCGGAAGCTATCAGGAATACCGTTCCATCTGCACCCAGAATTCCATATCACCGCAGCAGCTGCCCGATATGGACACACTGGAGCCCTATTCCTCCGAAGATATGATTCCCGACTGGCTCCTTCCATATTATGAAACTTTTCAGGCACTTGACAAAAATGTCAAGTCCGCATTCTACCAACACCCGTCGCTGCTTACAGGTTTCCTGCTGCAAGCCTGCGAAAATATCGGGCGGGCATTCATATGCTGTACGGACATCTCGGAATATCTGCAGGAGAACATGAAATTTCTCCTGAGCGAAAATCATATGGATCTGACAGATCTCTACAGCAACCTCTACTTCAAACTGACCGGCCGGAAGCAGGATACCACGCTGATCCGGACCAAGCTCAGCAATATTTTTGATGCGCTCGGCAAGGCTCCCTGGATCGACCGGCCATTATATCAGAATCGCCTTGAGGAATATAATAAACTCATCGTATCCAGAGACACAACCGATTCCACTGCCACGGAAGACCGTTCCGCCCTGTCGGAACTCGATCACGCCCTGGATACGATCCTGGAATACGGAAAATGCGACGAGGCTCTCTGCCTCCACTTCCATGAAGTGCTGGATGATTTCCGTGCGCTGGTCGACAAAAACGACACAGGTGATGAGGCGAGAAGGATACGAAACAACCTCTCCAAAGACTATTATGAGATTTACAAGGAGGTACTCCTTGAGAGCCTGCATTCGCGCCGTCCGGCTCCGATCCCGGTTAAACTTTTCCTCAATTTCGGTTTTGTGGACACAGAGATCGCCGGTGCGGAAAATGCGTCTTACCTGTTATCGATTGCCGAGCGGTTCCACGGTGATTCACGCAAAGGCATCTATACGCTTCCGGAATGGTTCCAGGCGATCTACAACGGAGACAAGGAACCTTCCCGTAATGAATTCGACATGGATTATGCCGCCGCCCTGCATGAACAACGCACCTCCGGCAAGATTTCAGCGGCTGATGAGAGCAGGATGCTGCACTCCTCTTCCGACAAAGTATTGTTTGAGCTTGAGAATGTATTTCCACAGGTCAACAAGATGACCTTCGGTCGTGTCTCAACGTTCTGTCCGATTCTGTCGGAACACAATATCCTGAAATCGCTGTCCGATGCGCTTGTCACACCGCAAAGGATCTCAGATGCACTCCGCAACATCCGGAATGTGGATTTCTGTGCTTATTACCGGGAAACGGTATACACCAACGACGCCTGCGGCATCAGCCGTGAATTCGTTCAGACAGAGATCCTTCCCGACTTTATCCTGATGCCGAATGTCGGCACGAGAGGCGCAATGTGGCAGGAGATCGAGGGCAAACGCCGAACGACTCCCGCCCGGATGATGTTATCTGCTTTTCTGTTGGAGAACCTTGATCTGATCCTCACCAGACTGACCGGCGAGTTTCGTTGGGAAATGTGCAAGAGAATCCAGGGCGCACGCTGGAACGACATCTCTGAGATGTCACTGACCAGCGAGTATTGTGACTATGCCCAGTTCTTTAAGAAAAACAATGATCTCTCTCCCGATGCCAAGGAGAAGATCAAGACAAGCCTTCAGAAAGCAAAGAACAGTTTCAAGGAGCTGTTCGTGATGGACTATATCACCTGGATCACCTATGAAGGCAAAGGTGCTCCCCACCTGAACAAAGTGGTCAGAAACATCATGTTCAACTATTGTCCTTTCTCCGGGAAGCTGCGCGATGAACTCAAAACCCACCCTCTGTATAAGGATATCATCGAACGCTACGGACTCCGCACCAAGCAGAAGCTCCATCACTATGATATGCTGTGCGGGAAGCTCAAGAAACAGGGATTTCCCATTCCGGATGAGATTCAGGATCAGATGGACTTTTTGACACTGTAATGCAGAATGATGCAGGTGACAGACATTTTACATATCAAAACACAAAAAACCGCAGACAGTTCCGACTGCCTGCGGTCTATTTTTTTATGTTACTGTGCTTTCTTTCCTGTCTTTACAACGATCAGGAAGTACATCAGTCCGATAAAAACGGCTCCTCCGATGATATTGCCGATCGTGACGGGAATGAAATTATTCAGGCTGCCTGCCACGGTAAGGCTTGCACACTGCTCCGCCGTGATCCCGTAAAGTTCTTCCGCCTTTGCGACATAATCCGGATTGGAAGCTGCCAGCATCCCTGCCGGAATATAAAACATATTTGCCACACAGTGCTCAAAGCCCCCGATCACAAATGCCCAGATTGGGAAAAAGATCGCCCAGACTTTGCCGGTGATATCCTTTGCTGCGCCTGCTGCGAGGATTGCAAGACACACCAGCATGTTGCACAAGATACCGGAAGTCACCCCTGCCACGGGAGAGATATTGATCTTGGCAATCGCCACCTTGATCGTATAGGCTCCCAGTCCGCCGCCGCTGTAATTCAGTTCTCCGCTGAAAAAGATCAGATAATCAATGATCAGCGCACCCAGCAGATTGCTGAAATACACGATCACGAGATTGCGTATCATCTTTCCGATCGAAGTCTTCTTGTCAAGCACCGCCATAGAGATCAGACAGTTCCCCGTAAAGAGCTCTCCACCGACAAACACGATCAGCATCAGTCCTACCGGGAAGATCGCTCCTGCCAGCGCTCTGGAAAGACCCACGTCTTTGATCCCGTGCACTGCCACATTACTGGTAGCGCCGCCCAGTGCGATAAAAGCACCCGCCATGATCCCTAACAGGATCATCTGCGGAATGGACCGCTCCGCTTTGACCACGCCTGTCTTTATATTGCCGAGAATCACCTGATCCGGCGAATTGAAATTGTTCTCCATCTGTTTATCCTCCTGTTATGCGGACAGCCTTTAACATCTGACATTTTCCACATCAAACGACGACGGTATGCTGTCCGTCCTGCTGCGCCAAACGCGCCACAGCTATCGTATCATTTCATGACCCAAAAATCAACCTGCACTGTACTGAATAATCAACAGCTCCACACTCATCACATCATTGAGTTTTCCCGTTTTGACCGCCTCTTCCGCTTCCACGCAGGAAGCAAGCGCCTTTCTCAGCTGCTCCCTGTCAAATCCGGAGGACTGGCTGACATATTTTCCCACAGCAAAGGGAGGTACTCCCACTTTCTCCGCTATGACACGATTGTCATTTCCCTTTTTCCGCAGTTCCTTGACCTGCAACAGCAGATTAAACTGCCTTGCAATCAGAAACAGAATCCGCATGGGCGGCTCCTTCAACGACAACAGATCATAATACAGATCCAAAGCCTTTTTCTGATTCTTGTCCGACACCGCGCTCACCATATCAAAAATCCGGTTACTGATATGCTGTGTGCAAACTGCATCGATATCCGCCGCCGTAATGACGTCCCGGTCTAACGTATAGCAAAACAGTTTCTCCAGCTCTTTGCTGATATTTTCCATATCAGCCCCTGTCTTCTCCAAAAAATAGCGCAAGTCCTGACCGGTGATCTTCTTTCCTTCTCTGCCGATCATCCCCAGAATCCACTTTGTCAGTGTCGCTTCGTCCTGTGTCACAAACTCAGTGACGCGCCCCCTGTCCTTCACTGTCTTGAAGAGTCGGCCACGCTTGTCCACCTCCGTCTCCACAAAGACAATATATGCCGTCTCCGCCATATCCTTCAGATATTCAGCCAGCGTGCCTCCGCCCTTTGCGTCTCCGCCCTTTCCGAAAAACCCACTGTTCTCCACCACGATCACACGCCGTTCTGCCAGAAAGGGCATTGTCTCTGCCAGATTGATCAGTTCCCCCGGCGCAATGTTCTTTCCTTCAAAATAGTGGCAGTTCATCGTATCCTGCCCCGCCAGTGCCTGACGCAGCCTGTCGCGATACTGTCTGCGCAGATAATCCTCTGCACCGTAGAGCAGATATAACTGTTTTAACTGTCCTGTTTTGATATCCTCATTCAGAAGCTTCATTTTCTCATCAAATTCCCTTTATACATTTCGCTTTTCCATCCGGCCTTATGTGCCTCGGATTTCCATCCGGTCTTTACGCTTCACGGCTGCCCATCCTGCTCTCAAACTCATCGGACGGCATCGGACGTGCAAACAGGAATCCCTGAATGTCATCACAATTCAACTTCTGCAGATACTTTAACTGCACCATGGTTTCCACACCTTCCGCAGTAATATGCAGCCCGAGCTGCTGCCCCATACTCACCACATGATACAAAAGTGTCTCACCACTTTCATCTCCGATGTGATCGATCAGACTCTTGTCCAGTTTTAACGTATCAAAGCACCGCATATTTAATGTTGCCAGTGAGGAATATCCTGTCCCGAAATCGTCCATCAGGATCTGTACTCCCATATCCCGGAATTTTCCCAGCACACCCAGAATATCCGCTTTTCCCTCCAGTGCACTCTCCGTCACTTCCAACTGAATATAATTTGTATCCAGATCACATTCCTTTATAATACACTCGTAACGCTCCACAATATCAGAATAATACAAGGAGGCGCGGCTTAAGTTAACCGACACGGGCAGCACATTATACCCCGCCTTCAGCCACTCAGCCTGCTGTCGGCACACGGTACGGAACATATACTCGTCCAGCCTGGCGATCATACCGTTCTTTTCAAACAAAGGGATAAATCGTCCCGGAGACACCATGCTGCCATCCGATTTGCGCCATCGCACAAGTGCTTCACTTCCCACAATCTGGGATCCATCCACACTGTACTTCGGCTGATACCACACCTCAAACTGCTGTTCCTCAAGCGCCTGATCAAACTTTTCTTCCATCATCTGGTTTTCACGTATCTCATCCTGATTGATCTCGCTGTAGAACATATAATGTCTGGCATGATCCTCATTCACACAGTTTCTTGCACTGCGTGCCCTGCTGTAGCCATCTTCCACCGCCTCATTCTCCTCGAGAATGCAGACGCCGTAACGCAGATAGACTCCGGGAACCTGCATCTTCACAGCGCGGTCATGAACTTTTCCGGATATCTCTTCCATGCGCTCCACCAGCGCTTCCCTGCTGTCTTCCGCGAGAAACAATGCGAAATGATCTTCTCTCATTCGTCCCGCCATCTCATGTTCCCGAAGCGACGATTCTAAAATCTCCCAGACATCCTTAAGCATCCTGTCTCCGGCTTCCCTGCCTGCCGCAATATTGATACTGTTAAAATTCTGAATGTCTGCCGACACAAGATAGCCCCGTTTGTCATGCATATTATCAACAACCTGACAAAATCTGGCGAAATTCGCACCGCCCGTAACCGGGTCAATATATGCGAGACGGATCAGTTCACGCTGCTGCGCCTTTGTAGTATAAACAAACAGCAAAATGCCTGACATGATTGATAATATGACAAAAAAGTCCATGACAAGCAGGTTCTTTTGTATTGCGGTAATGCGGTGATTCAGAAAATCTGCCGGAATCACGGTAAACATATACCACGTGATCTCACCGTCCATAAATGTAACGGGAGTGGCAAAGAAATAATCTTCCTCCTTTAGATACATCGTGCCCTGTGTGCTCTCACCTTGGGCAAGATTATCGCAGATCTGTTTTATGACCTCAGTATTCCTCTGATCACGTCCGAGCACATCCCCGAACAGATTCTGCGACAGTTCCAGCTGATCATTGCCCATGGCCACCATGATCTCGCCGGCTTCATTGATCGCAAAACTGTAGCCCTTTCCTTCAAAGCTTTCCATCTGAAGGGAGTCATTGAACTTATCGGAGTTATAGGTCAGGCAGGCAACTCCCTCAATATCTCCCGCTGCATTCCTGACCGGCATGCTCATCACGGTAACTCTCCCGTGATCATCACCCATCGCATCAGTGAGCACTCCCGTGATCGTACACTGCCCATTCATTCCACGTCTGAAAAATTCTCTGAAGGAAAGATTCGCCACGACACCATCCGTAGATACCGTCATGCCGTCCGTCATACAGTATCCCATGCGTTTCAGACCGTACGCCTCCACAAAATTGGTATACTTAAGAATGCCGGTTGACACCTTCTCATCGCTGTGCTGCATCTCTGAGATCAGCCCTTTGAGTAACTGCTCATTACTGTGAACCTGATTGCGCAGCGCCATCGCATTCTGATTCGCCACATCCTCCAGATTCTGGCTAAGCTGCATCTGCATCTCAGCCTGTATCTTTTCCGTACAGAAAAGTGTGACCACCAGAATCAGAACAGCGACTGCGGCAGAGATTATGATTTTAATTTGTTTTCCGGATTGTTCTTCCATACAGGCTTCCCCCATACGGGTTTCCCCGTTTCTCCTGTGTAAAAAGTAAAATTCCCTATTAGATAGTATATCATTTTAGGTGCTGTTTCTGCAATCAAATTGTGCCTTTATCACTTTTATCACTTTTACCGGAACCTTGCCAGACTCTTCAGTAGTCTGGATGAATTTACAGGCTTCACAAGGAAATCATCCATTCCGATTTTCTTTGCCCTCTCCCGGTTCTCAAAACATGCATTTGCTGTAAGAGCGATAACCGGAACATTTGCCCGGATCCGGTTCGGAAGTTTCCGTATCCTTGTCGTTGCCTCATACCCATCCATCACCGGCATCTCAATGTCCATCAAAATGAAGTGGAAGTAACCGGGTTCCTGTGCTTTCACGTCTTCTACAGCCCGGCTTCCATCATCGGCTTCC
The DNA here is from genome assembly GCA_022779165.1 of Lachnospiraceae bacterium. Lineage (GTDB taxonomy): Bacteria > Bacillota > Clostridia > Lachnospirales > Lachnospiraceae > VSOB01. The sequence continues at coordinate 6,920 of JALFTO010000083.1, read as the reverse complement.
TCCACCAGCAGACCGTGATCCACAAGAATCTGTTTCATAATCTCACGGTTCAGCTCGTTGTCATCCACAACGAGCACCCGTCTGCCTGCCAGTTCTTCAATCTTGTCAGGTTCTTCCTCATCCGGCTCATCATTTACTGTCTCGCCAAGCGCATGGGCGATTGCAGATTCCATATTGGCAAGAATTGACCGAAGTTTCTCCAGATATTCACCTGCCATGGGTTCATGGTTCACTCCGAGCTCTGCATAGCCGACTGCGCTGTTCAGATCTGTCCGCAGATCTCTTAATGATTTTTTATGAAATTCCGCTGTCTTTCTCGCCGCTTCCAGTTCCGTCTCCAGCATGTCTGTTCTCTCAAGAAGCAGTTCATGATTCATCTGTGAACTGCGGGTATTGCCATTCGGAAATTTAAGTTCAAACTCAACCGTGACCCCCAATACATCAAGGCATTTCTGGAATTCCTCAAATGTCATGCTCTCTCTGGCAAGTTTCCGATAAAGAGAAGACGGAAGCATCCCCATTCTCTTTGCAAGATCGGCTTTTGTGATTCCCAGTTCGGAGCAAACGGCACTTATCGTTTCTTCTGTCTTCATATTGTAATCCTATCTTTTTCTCTTGTTGCATTTGTTCCATTTTTGACATTATAACATTTTCGACACACGATCATAAGTGCAACATGTAGTTGTCGGCACATTCCAACTACAAAAGAAATTCTTGTATTATTTTCTCTACTCTCATTAGTTTATCCTCGTACCGAAATGGGATTCCGTATTTATAGAGCATCATATCAATAATAACTTCTGACTTTGAACGAAGATATTTCCCCCGACTCCCCTTATGAACCAGGTGTTCCGGATATCCGGCTCCACCTTCAAACTTTTCCTCCATCCAAATTTTCAAATCTTCTCTCTGAACAGAATGCATTGGTTCCAGCAATTTCCCCCATTCCTCATGCTTCAACAAATCTTCTGCTTTCCCCTCAACTTTCTTCATCTGACGTTCAAAATATTTCAGTGCCTTCACCTGATGACTCAGTTCCTCGTATCTACTCTCATAGTACTTTTTCAGTGCCAGTTTCTCCGCAAATTTTCTGTTGCTCTTAGGAAGATAGGTTGCAACCCCCTGCTCCTTTATGCAAAACCACTTATAGTTCTTCCCATTCTTTGCACATCTCAAATCCTCTTTGGGCATATTTTTCATAAGTGATTCAATCTGCCTCATTTCCTGTTCGTTACACTGAATAATTTTATTTGCTTCACTACATGTCAATTTCATTTTTCCTCCCTATACAATGTGAATGTTTACGTGGGCCTGCGGTGGCTTTTTCGCTTCACAGGCCCACGGAGCGCTTATATCCTTCCATCTCTATTTCACCTGAAGGCGAAATGGTAAATATGATTGCACCGAGTTCATCGGTGCGATAAATTGCAGTTCCTGATTCATAGAGACGCTTAAGCGTCTCCTCATGGGGATGTCCGTATGCATTTCCCTCCCCGCAGGAGATCACGGCGATCTCCGGCCGTATCCTGCCAAGGAAAAACTCCCGGGAGGATTCCTTTGCGCCATGATGCCCGACTTTGAGCACAGTGACCTGCCCGCAATACTGCTTTGCAAAATCATCCTCGGCTGTACCGTCAAGATCTCCCATAAACAGTGCGGAGAAATTCTTCCGTACAAGATGTAAAACGACAGATCCGTCATTTCTGTCAAAAAACGTTTTGTCCCATGCGGGATGCAGGCATGTGATTCGCATATCATCCACGCAGATACTGTCTCCCTGCCCGATCACGGATACCGGGATCCCTGCCCGGACCGCCTCCATAACCATTGCATCATAGGACTCATCACGCTGTATTTCCGGCGGCAGCACAAGTTGACAAATCCTAATGTGCTCCTCGCTGCCGGACTCTATCAGTTCTGTAATCCCGTTCACATGATCCTCATCCATATGCGACAGGAAAATATAGCGTATCTCTGTAATCCCCTGTGATTTCAGATAGGGAATCAGCGTATACTCCGCCAGCTTCTTTTCGGAACTGCTGCCACCGTCGATCAGGATCACGCTGTTCCTGTCGGTCCGTACAACTGCTCCGTCTCCCTGCCCCACGTCCAGACAAGTCACGGAAAAGAACTGATGCACCGGTGCTGTGAGGATCCACACCATCGACGCCAGATACAGACACTTCCGGCATCCCGGCATGTGATATCTCTCCTTTCTCCGGATCCACAGCAGGAACAGAAGCAGAAGATAATAGAGACAGATACACCACGCGCCCGGTTTTCCCGTCACCCACACCGTATCCGGCAGGAAATCCGCCAATTCGCAGGTCTTCTGAAACAGCATGAGGACGAAATGTGCGGGCAGAAACAATATTTTCCCAAACAAAACGGAAAAAATGCCGGACAAAACGGCTAAGACAGAGGATGCCATCACAAGACTCATGAGCGGTATGACAATCAGATTCAACAAGAAGGAAATCAATGGAAATTCATAATAAGAAGAAAGAAGAATCGGAAGGATGACGAGATTGATACAAAACCCGGGAGCCAGACGCTGCCCGAAAAAATGAGTGATCCGCCTGCAAAAGGAATTCCGTTCAAACTGTCCGTCGGATCTGTCAGGAGGAAACAAAACGGGATATACCCACTCAAGCGCTGCAATCGCACCGTAAGATAACAGGAATGCACTGTCAGTCACCAGTGCCGGATGCCAGACACATAATATCACACCCGACAGTGCCAGCGCCGTCGGCCTGTCATACGATCTGTGCACAATGTCTGCAAAAAGCCGGAATCCGAACATCACGACCGCCCGGACTGCAGAGGGACTGCAGCCCGTCATAATCATATAGGAAAACATCACCGCACCCGTCAACACTGCTGCTGCCGCAACAGGCATTCCCCGCCGCAACAGCTGATACAGCCCGATTCCGAGGAAAGAAATATGCAGTCCCGAAATGGCAAGGATATGCGCAATACCATTCTCCTGATACAGTTTTTTCTGCGCGCTGTCAAGTTCCGTCTTATCTCCCAGGAGCATTGCATTTATGACGCCCGCGTCACTTTCTGCACATGTCGCATCAATGATACTGCCAAGATATTCCCGCACCCTGTACAGGAACTGCCTGTATCCGCTGTATGTACTCCCCCGCTCTATGAGTTCTGCCTTTTTCATGCAGAAGGAAAGTCCCCGTGCTGCCTGATACCTCTTCTGATCAAAACAGCCCGGATTCGTCGCCTGCGAAAACTCCTGCAATTCCCCGAGCATCGTGACTCTCTCTCCCATAAGCGGCTGCTCCTGATCTGATTTCAGATAACACAGCACACCGCCTGACATCCGCGTGTGCTCATCCTGCTCCGGTTCGGGAGGATCCACAGCAGAATCATACAATGCAACATTTTTCAGGGAAATCAGAGTCTGAATCTGATGATATTCTGTTTCCTTTTGCTGAATATCGCAGACGATCCCCGACAGGAAGGTTTCCCCGATAAGCGGCCTGCCACAGCTATTCTCCTCCGTAATTCCCGCAATACACATAAGAAAAAAGAATGCCAGAACAGCAAGACAACATTTACACAATGTGTAACGTCTCATTGAAAATATCCTCTAAAGAAATGCTTGTGGGATATGTCCCGGAAGTTTCCGTGACACATCCCTTGAATTATTTTTAAGAAATAACCTCCAGATTTCGTTCAAACACGGTGGAAAAAGGGATTGTTTCCCTGTAGGTGCCATCCGTCTCGCCATTGATGGAAATCTGAACCTTATTGATATTTGCAAGCTCCACCAGAGAGTTCACGATCGAGTAGATCGTTACCTCCGAGGTGACATTGTAAGTCTGTGTCAGGAAGTTTTCATTTAAGTTTACATAACACGTCCCATCTTTTACCGTGACATTGTTGACCTTTGTCTCCGGATTTATGGTCGGATAAACATCCTTGGCATTCGGGCCATCAATCAACTGCTCTACCACCAGTTTCTCCATGGAAATGTTACTGTTATATACCACAGTCCGGTTGATCTCCCTAAGCTCCGTTCCCGTTTCATCCGCAAAGTAGAGCTTCAGTTTGACACGTTCATAGGAGTTGATCTCATCACCGGCATTGTCAATAAACATTGCTGCCTCCATCACGCCGACAGGATTGCCCGACCGGTCTGTGAGCGGTTCCTCTCTCACCTGCATGGACACATAAGAGATCCCCGGTATCTGGGTCAGCGTACGCACCAACGCCGCCCTTGTCAATATCTCTACAGAAGGATCCAGTTCCCTGTAACGTTCATCCAGATTGATCACAAGCTGCTCCCCGTCCTGTGCAGCTCCCAGTATCATGAAGCCACTGGTTATGACCGCCTTGATCTCATTACTCTCCGGCGGCATCGCCATCACTTCGAGGAGTTCCTGAATCTGCCCTGCTGTGTCCGTACTCCTCATTTCATACTCCTCTTTCTGGATATGTGTCTCATCCTTACTCATATAATATACGTCCACAGTCTGTCCCGTCGTGTCCTCGTCCCGTTTGCCGCAGGCAGCTGTCAGCATAAAGCACATAAGACATAGCAAAAATACAGATACTCTCTTTTTCATGGCTTAAGCTCCTTTCACGAGACCTGATGGATCAGCGGAATCTTGACAACAAACGTAGTTCCTTCTTCCAAAACACTTGACACTTTGATCGAACCACGGTGCATCAAAACGGCGCTTCTGGTGATCGCAAGCCCAAGCCCGGTACCGCCGATCTCTCTCGAATGCGATTTGTCCACACGGTAAAATCTCTCAAAGATATGTTCCTGTGCTTCCTCCGGGATACCGATGCCGGAATCGGCCACTTCAAGTGTAAAAAACTGATGATCCGCATCCAGTATTACTTTTACAAACCCACCTGTCTTATTATATTTGATCGCATTCTCTACCAGATTGGAAAAGGCCAGCGTCAGCTTCACCTCATCCACCTCAGCTACCACCGGACGGATACTCTCAAACACGACCTCCACATTCTGCTTCCTTGCAATCGGACGGAGTCTCTTTAAGATCAGTTCCATCTGCTCATTGATGTCCACCTGGCTCACATGGAGATCCGCCTCCGTCTTATCCATCTTTACAAGAGAAAGCAAATCGTTGATAATCTTATTTTCCCGCTCGATCTCATTGGCGATATCCGTCATAAACTCCTTGTACAGTTCATTCGGCACTTCCTCCTGCATCATCAGGGAATCTGCCAGCACCTTCATGGAAGTGAGCGGTGTCTTCAGTTCATGGGAGACATTTGCCACAAATTCCTTGCGGGAATCGTCCAGCACTTTCATTCTGCCGAGCAGCTGATTGAACGCATCCACAATGTGTTCCGTCTCCGCGTAATCATTGACGGAGATCGGTTCATCCGTGAATCCCTCCTTCACCTTGCTGATGGCATCCGTCACGCGCCCGAACGGAGCAGTAAGTACTCCGGCTGCCACAAAGGCGATCACAACGACAAAGAGCATCATAATGCTCTCAAGAATCAGCGAGTTACGACTGAGCAGATCCATCGTGGCCATGATGGTATCTGTAGACACGCTGGTTAACATAACTCCTTGTATCTGGTCATCCTGCTGTTCGATCTGATCATGCGACACGCCGGAAAAACTGATCGGCGTGGTAATCTCAATATAGCCGTTGCGTCTGTCATAATTTGACACACTTTCTCCCTTAAAGCAACGGATCACTTCCTCGGAGATCACAATCTTTCCCTCACTGAGCCCATATGTATCTTTGATCACTTTGAAATTTTTGTCGATGATGAGCACACGCCCGTCATATAGATTTGAAAATTGTTCCAGCTCTGCATTGATGATCTCCGAAGAAGTGTCCTGCAGATACCCGTAGGTGATCAGATGGTTTGCCAGAATCTTAAACTGATTCTGCACATCACTCGTTCTGACACTGATCGCCCTCTCCTCATAATTGCGCAGGATACTGGAACGGACGCTGATACTCGGAATAATCCCCACCAGCAGGAATATGATAAAAAAACGTGTCTTCAGGCTCCGGAACACCGTGAGCCTGCGTAACTGCTCTCTGAATTTATGCCACAATGAACGAATCCACATACAAAACTCCACTAATGCTTAAAGTAATAGCCCACACCCCACTTGGTATGTACAAACTGCGGCTCGCTCGGATTTGCTTCAATCTTCTCACGCAGCCTCCTGATATGGACATCCACCGTGCGGACATCGCCCGGATAATCCGTACCCCATACGAGCTTTAAGAGCGCCTCTCTGCCATATACCTTATTGGGATTTCTCATCAAAAGCTCAAGCACATCAAATTCTTTTGCCGTGAGATTGATTTCTTTTCCGGAAATATAGACACGCCGGCTGTCACAATCCAGCTTCATCTCGCCGCTCTCAAGGATTCCGGCATCCGCCTCCGCCTTGCGGGAGGTTGTTGTCCTGCGCATGATCGCCTTCAACCGCGCTTTTACCTCCAGAATATTGAAAGGCTTTGTGATATAATCGTCCGCCCCGTACTCAAGTCCGAGAATCTTATCCATGTCATCCCCTTTTGCCGTGAGCATAACGATGGGCACATTGGAGAACTCCCTGATCTGCTGGCACACCTCAAAACCGTTGAGTTTCGGCAGCATAACGTCGAGCAGTATGATATCATAAGTATTCTGCCCCGCCATAGCCAGCGCTTCCTCGCCGTCATACGCGCAGTCAACCTCCATGCCGTCCTGCTCTAAGCTAAACCGTATTCCCTTTACGATCAATTTCTCATCATCTACTACCAAAACCCTCTTTGCCATATCTACTCCTTACCAACCGTGATCTGATCTTTGATTTTTGCGTAGCTGCTCTCCTTGATCCCGGTCACTTTCATGATATCTTCCTTTTTTGTAAAATTACCGTGTGCTTCGCGATATGCGATAATGGTTTT
>JALFTO010000080.1 GCA_022779165.1 Lachnospiraceae bacterium | reverse complement strand
CCTGCAATCCCCCCTGTGTTGTCTGTCCCGCCGTCAGTTCACGGCAGATATCCTCCAGATGGGAAAGTCCCATGAGAAAGACGAGCGTCCCCTCAGTATCCCTCAAGTGTCGTATCTGCTCTGCCAGATAGACGCTCTGATTGCCTGCACTGTGGGCGGTGATCACATGGAAGGAGCGGCTCACCTGCCTGTGAGTCACGGGAATTCCGGCCGCCTCCGGCACTGCCACCGCTGAGGTCACGCCCGGCACCAGTTCAAACGGTATCCCATGCTCAATCAATACTTCCGCTTCTTCTCCGCCTCTGCCGAACACAAAAGGATCGCCGCCCTTCAGGCGCACGACGTTCTTCCCCTCCTGTGCCCTTTTTATCAGCAGCGCGTTGATCTCCTCCTGCTTCATGCTGTGATGTCCGGCCTGTTTGCCCACATAGATGCACTCGCAGTCCACTCTCGTTTCCCACAGAAAACTGTCTCCCGCCAGCTTGTCATACAACAGCACATCACATTCTCTTATCAGTTCCAGTCCGCGCAGCGTGATCAGATCATGTCTGCCCGGTCCCGCGCCTACCAAATATACATTTCCCGCCATTTACTCTGCCTATTCTCCCTGAAATCGTTTTATGCGTCTCTCGATCTCATCCGCGCTCAGACGCCTTCCATCCTCCCACAGAGCAGCCTCCAAGCGAAGTTCTCCATCCTGACGGAAAGCGTATGCCGCCACAGGCTGTTTACAGTCCGCCCCCGTCTCCTGCAGAAACTGCCGCTCCATAAGCAGACACTCCATCGTTTCCGCGTCATTCACCCGGGAAAAAAGCTCCTCAAACGCTCCGCCCTTCCTGCTCTCCGCCACAATGATCCCCTGTGCGGGCGCAGGCAGAAAGGTATGCACATCCAGATACTCAAATGTAAATTCCTCCTGCCGCTCCCGGAGTAATCCGAGACGCTCCAGTCCGGCAGCCGCCAGCACCAGACCGTCCACCTCGCCTCTCTTAAGTTTGTCAAGTCTTGTATCGACGTTCCCTCGCATCGCCTTCGTCTGATATCCGAACTGCTCTTTTATCTGTATCTGTCTGCGCAGACTGCCCGTGCCGATCACGGACTTTTCCGTCAAGGCTGTCCCCCGGAGCGTCACCAGCACATCCGCCGGATTTGCCCTGGGAAGCACCGCCGCGATCGCAAGTCCCTCAGCGAGCGTAGTATCCATATCTTTGGCGCTGTGAACCGCAACATCAATCTCTCCCTTAAGGAGTGCCTCCTCAAAAGCAGATATGAACATTCCCTTGCCATCGAGTTCATACAGCGGTCTGTCCAGATGGATATCTCCCTCTGTTCTCATGGGAACGGATTCGTATATCACTGTTTCTTTTGTTATCCTTTTGCACGCTTCGATAAAAAGCTGTGTCTGTGCCATGGCAAGCCTGCTTCCACGGGTTCCGACCCGCATCACTCTCTGCTGTGTCACGATCACTCCTCCTGTTGTCAAAACTGCCGCGTCATACCCGGCTCTCCTGTTCCTTAAGCCACTGCGGCAGGCTCTCCTCCGCCTTTTCGCGCAGGTGCTTTGCAAGTGACGGAGATCTGCCGGAAGTCGATATCCCCAAGACCGTGTCCCCTTCCTTACAATATGCCGGAAAATAAAAGGTACATTCCTCGCGGCAGTCCGCCACGTTCACCGGTATCCCCGCTTTATGACAATATGCACTGATTCCGGAATTGACCTGCCTGTCATCGGTTGCCGCTACAACCAGCGCCCATTCCTGCTCCTGCAAGTCCTCCTCCCGGAAACAGCGCTGATGGATCTGAATATTTTCCAATTTATGTAAACCGACTGTCTCCGCCACCAACGTGACCTTTGCGCCGAAATCAAGCAGCCCCTTTGCTTTGCGCAACGCGACTCTGCCTCCGCCCACCACCAGACAGGGCTTATCTTCTATTGATATGAACATGGGAAAAAATGCCATCACGTTTCCTCCAATGCCTTCTCCGCATCGTCTGATCTCAACTTCCTCAGTTTGGCGTCATACAGTGCACGGATCTCCGGATATGCACCCATCCCCCGGATGACGCACTCCACCTCATACCCTCTTGCCTCCAGGACAGACCGGAAGCTCGAAGATCCGGATCCCGCCATATCATTCATGGCATGATCCCCTGCTACCAGCATAAAAGGCACCAGCGTAACCTTGCGGACATCTCGCGGAAGTTTGTCCGCAGCCTCCTCGATCGCAGGCTCTCCCTCCACCGTCGCAAGACTGTACCTGCCCGCACTCTGCGCCTCCAGTTTTTTCCCAATCGTCCGGTAGATATGACCTGCGTCGTGGGGCGTTCCGTGTCCCATCAGGACACAGGCTTCTCCCTCCCGCACAGGGTATTTCTCCATCATGATTCTGACAGCATTGTCATAATCTTCTTCCTGACACAGCAGGGGCTCCCCGATCTTCAGCAAAGTGAAATCATGTTCTAAAACTTTCACTGCCTCACACAGCCTGTCATACTCTTCCCCCGGTATCAGGAGCGTGGGCTGTACCCACACATGGGTAAAGCCCTCCGCCTCCATACCTTTAAGCGCCTGTGCCACATCAGGGACTGACAATCCCTGTGCTGCCAGCTTCCTGATGATCCTCGGACTCGTAAATGCTCTTCGCAGTTCACAGTCCGGAAAAACCGACCGCCACTGCTCCTCCACCGCATCTATCGCTTCTTTTCTGGCGCGCTCATAGCTCGTCCCGAAACTCACCGCCAGAATGCCTTTTTTCTCCGCCATAATATCCTCACATGATGCCGCAGTGCACACTCGAAATTCTCTGTCTGCAACCGCACTGCTCATTGCATTCCCGTACAGTATACCACATCTTTTCCCTCAGGTCATATCTGATTTTGCTCAAACCACCGTTCGATGGCCCAAAGCCGCCTGAATCTGCGCGCCGTCTGTTCCTTTGCGGCCGCAAAAAGGCGCTCCGCCTCCTCCGGATGAGTCTTGACAAGCCCCGTAAATCTGATCTCACCCTCCATAAATTCCTCATAGTCGACCGATGGCTCCCTGCTGTCGAGCGTGAACTTCTGCCTGCCCGTTGCAGGATCGCACGGATGATAGCGAAACAGCGCGAAATGTCCTGCATCCACCGCCTTCTTCTGTTCATGCTGGCTGCTGCCCATGCCCGCCTTGATTCCGTGGAGGATACAGGGCGAATAGGCGATGATAAGCGACGGTCCCTGATAGCTCTCCGCCTCCGTGATCGCCTTTAGTGTCTGGTTAAAATCGGCGCCCATGGCAATCTGTGCGACATATACATGACCATAACTCATCATCATGGATGCAAGATTTTTCTTGCGGGAATGATTTCCGTCTGAAGCAAACAGTGCAGACACGCCCATCGGTGTCGCCTTGGACGCCTGCCCGCCCGTGTTGGAGTAAACCTCCGTATCAAACACCAGCACATTGACGTTGCCGCCGGATGCCAGCACATGATCCAGACCGCCGAAGCCGATATCGTATGCCCAGCCGTCACCGCCGAAGATCCAGACGGATGCATCCTCTCCCCTGACCTGACGCCCCAGATACATGCCGTATCCGAATTCCGCCGCATCCTCAAACAGAGAGTTTGCCCAGGCAGGTCCTCTGCCCTCTTTCGTCGCGGTATAGGGCGTAGATGGATAGGAATTACCCCAGATGGAGGAGCAGCCCGTCGCATTTGCGATATACATCCGTTCGCCGAAGAGCTGCGTCACCAGTTTTGCATACGGAGTCTCCCCGCATCCCGCACAGGCACCTGAGAACTCAAACAACGGGCGTCTGTACTGACTGCCCTTCACTGTGCCCGCCGCAAACTTCTCCGCCACATTCTCCTTCGGCGGCAGCGTTTTCCCGTAGTCAAAATATTCCTGATGCTCCTCTTTCTCGTGGGCGGGAACCATCACAAGCGCTTTTCTTTCATCCCCTCTGCCGGGACACACCCCTGCACAGGAACCGCACCCCGTACAGTCCACATCCGAGATGATCATACTCACCCGCAGGTCAGGCATTCCTGTCATCTCAATGCTTTCGATGCCTTCCGGCGCAGCCGCCAGCTCATCCGCATCCATCACCGCCGGACGGATCACCGCATGAGGACACACATAGGCACACCGGTTACACTGGATACAGTTCTCCGGCTTCCACACCGGCAGTTCCACCGCCACATTCCGCCTGTCGTGGGCTGCCGTACCGGACGGCACGGCTCCGTCGGCGCGCTCTGCAAACACGGACACCGGCAGGACATCTCCCTGCTGTTCCGTCACCTTCGACTGGATCTGTGATACGAACCGTTCCACTACCTCCCTGTCAGGAAGCACCTTCGTCTCACACGCCGAGACCTCAAGTGTGCTCCACTCTTTCGGAACCTCCACCTCGGACACATCCTCCATGCCCCTGTCGATGGCGTTCTGATTCATCTCGACGATCTTTCTTCCCTTCCTGCCATAGGATCGCTCTGCCGCCTCCTTCATGAGTCCCTTTGCCTGATCCGGGTCCATCACTCCCGCCACCTGGAAAAAGGCTGCCTGCAAAATCGTATTGATCTTGCTGTTTAAGCCGATCTCCTTGCCGATACGGATACCGTCTATGATATAGAATCTGATATGATGCTCCGCCAGATACCGTTTCACCGCCACCGGGAGCCACTCCTGAAGTTCCTCCCCAGTCCGTGACGTATTGAGCAGAAATGTCCCGCCGTCCCGCAGATACTGTACCATATCGTATTTGTGCACATACGTTTCGTTATGACATGCAACAAAATCAGCGTGTCGGATCAGATAGCAGGAACGGATCGGCGTATCCCCGAATCGCAGATACGACACAGTGAGCCCCCGCGACTTCTTGGAATCATAAGAAAAATATGCCTGCGCATACTTGTCCGTGTGATCTCCGATGATCTTGACGGAATTCTTGTTCGCACCGATCGTTCCGTCCCCGCCGAGTCCCCAGAACATACACTGTGTGAGCCCCGGTTCCTCAAGATGAAACATATGATCTGCATCCAATGACAGATGTGTCACATCGTCCCGTATGCCGATTGTAAACCGCTTTTTGTTTTGATTATGAAAAACAGCATGGATCTGTGCCGGATCCGTATCCTTGGAGCCGAGTCCATACCGTCCGGAGAAAACCGGCACACTCTCAAATTCGGAATCCCTGAGTGCAGCCACCACATCCAAAAACAGCGGCTCCCCAATGCTGCCGGGCTCCTTGGTCCGGTCCAGCACGGTGATCTGTTTGACACTGCGGGGCAGTGCACGCAGGAGATGCTCACGGCTGAAAGGCCGGTACAGCCTTACCTTGACCAGACCGGTGTGCTGTCCGTCCTGATTCTCTGCATCCACCGTCTCACAGATTGTCTCGCACACCGATCCCATGGCAATGATCACATGCTCGGCATTCTTATCCCCGTAATATTCAAACAGTTCATACCGCTTCCCGATCAACGCTTCGATCTTTTCAAACAGTGTGTAGACGATCTCCGGAACGCGATCATAGACAGGGTTTGCCGCCTCCCTGTACTGGAAGAACACGTCCGGATTCTGGGCGGATCCCATACACTTTGCCTGCTCAGGACGAAGCGCTCTCTCCCGGAACCGCTCGAAGGCATCCCCATCCCACAGTGATGCCAGCTGCTCCTTGTTCCACACCTCGATCTTCTGCATCTCGTGCGAAGTTCTGAAGCCGTCAAAAAAGTGCAGGAACGGAAGTCCCGCCTGCATCGCGCCCACATGTGCTGCCGGTGCGAGATCCATGACCTCCTGTACACTGCTGCTGCACAGCATCACCGCTCCCGTCTGCCTGCAGGCATACACGTCCGAATGATCTCCAAAAATAGAAAGCGCGTGAGACGCTACCGCTCTTGCCGCCACATGAAAGACGCCCGGAAGCTGCTCACCCGCTATTTTGTATAAATTGGGGATCATGAGAAGAAGGCCCTGCGATGCCGTAAAGGTCGTGGTTCTGGCTCCTGTGAGGAGTGCTCCGTGCACGGCTCCCGCCGCTCCCGCCTCCGACTGCATCTCGGATACGACCACTCTCTTTCCCGCCAGATTGACCTCCCCTTTTGCTGCCCACTGATCAGTGAGCTCTGCCATGGGAGAGGATGGCGTGATCGGATAGATCACCGCCACGTCACTGTACGCATAGGCAACATACGCCGCCGCGTGGTTGCCGTCCATCGTCTTCATTTCCCGTTTCATATGATTTCCTCTTTCTTCTGATTTAGATTTGTTGATTTGCGTCTGACCGCTTACCACTTAACGCTAGTCTTTCAGAAAAAAGAGAAAAATATGTATCAAAAAGTATTTCCGACTGCTGTTATAGATTCCGATAGCACCAAAGAAAGCAGCTGCCGGAAGGCTTATCATCTCCTCAGATACTGATTGATCTGCCTCTGCAGGATGCGCAGAGAGTTTTCCAGATTGTCACCATCCTCAATCACACGATTGATCTCGTTGTCCGCCAGATTGATGGCTCCGTTGTATTTCTGGAACTTTGGCGTCACCACACCGTTCTCGATCACCTCTCCCAGAATCTTATTGTCGATCACCTTCTCATTCTTTTCCATGTCCTCCCGCAGGATCTCCTCCGCCTCGGCAGACTCTGTCACCTTCTTTAAGACGGACACTCCCTGTGAATACCGGAAAATATCAGTCTGGATCTCCTCATCATACGTCAGCAGTTTCAGAAATTCCCATGCAAGTTTCTCCTGTCCGGTACTGTCGCTGATCCCCATAAGCAGCGTGTTCACCGCTGAAGTGTTGCCTCCGTCTTTGCCTGCGGGCAGCGTCACACACTCCCACTGAAATTTCGTATACTTCTTGATCTTGTAAGGATACGCCTTATAGGTGCGGTACTCCGCAAAAGGAAGCGGCATAAATGCCACGTTTCCCCCATCAAAATCGTCCCTGGTCACCTTCTTATTCCCATTCAGTTCCAGAATCTGTCTGGTATAACGCACCGCTTCCATCACTTTCTCATCATTGAAATAGGCTTTCGTCCCGTTCTCATCAAACAGGCTCGCTCCATTGGCATATACCGCTTCCATCCAGCCGTAATTGTAGGTGCCGAACTGATCCAGGATCCCGTCACCGTCCCTGTCCTTCGTCACATACTTGGAGATCCGGTACATATCATCCCAGGTCCAGTCATTGTCCGGTACTTCAATCCCCTCACGGCTCAACAGCGATTTGTTTACAAACATCAGCGTCGGCATCGTCTCATACGGCATGGCATACTGATGACCGCCGTACTGTCCCGCCCGCAGCGCAGTGCTGTAATAGGCATTCCGGTCAAACGTCGGATCCTGATCCATCAGAGGTTCCAGATTCTTCATAATGCCGATCTCCGCAAACTGGTTAAAATCCTCTCCCAGCACCATGAACACATCCGGCTCCTTTCCGCGCAGAAGCTGTCTGGAAAACCATTCCGAGTAATCCTCCTTGCGGATACCGCTGTAATAATGCACCCGCACACCGGGATGTTCCGCCTCGAACTTCGCCACTGCCTTGTCTATGATCACATAACTGTTGGCATTGGCAACACCCCAGTTGCTTCCGGCAAAGATTCCCACTTCCAAAACCTGATCAAAGCCACCTTCTCTCCTATAAATCAATGCAGTCGTAGCACACAGAATCACCAGAGCGATCACCACTCCTGACAATATTTTTTTGTTATGCATCCATTTTTCCATACCCAATTCCTACGTTTCCCGTCTCTGCCGCCGCACACTCGCACCGTCGCGTTCACACCTCTACTCCGGATTCCTGTTGCCGACTCCGTTCTGCACCGCCCAGATCGCAAGCTGCGTCCTGTCTCGCAGTTCCAGCTTATTTAAGATCGTACTCAGATAATTGCGCACCGTCCCTTCGGAAAGGCTCAGCTTCTCCGCCACCTCCCGGTTGGATGCCCCGCATTTTACCTGCTCGATGATCCTCCACTCCGTCTTCGTCAGTTCCGCCTGATTCTGTTCCTCCACCTGAATCGAATAATCCGCCTTCGCCATCTGCGAAAAAAGCTTCACCACCTTGGTCGCAATATCCGGATTGATCATGGCTCGTCCGCTGTGTACCGTGCGGATCGCCTCTGCCAGTTCATCCATGGACACACCTTTCAGCAGATATCCGCTGGCACCAAACTTCAACGCATTGTACACAAACTCGTCATCATCAAAAGTCGTCAGGATAATGATCTTCACCTGCGGATTATTTTCCTTAATGATCTTGGTACACTGCACTCCGTCCATCTTCGGCATACGGATATCCATCAGGATCACATCCGGAACTTCCTTCCTGATACACTGGATGACTTCCTGTCCGTCCGCTGCAGTCCCCGTGACCTGCATGTCCTCTTTTGTATTCAGAACGATCTGAAGGCTCTGACGGATCAACTCCTGATCGTCTGCAATCAGCACCTTAATCATACTCTTCCCCCCATCTGATCGGAATTCTTACACTGACGGTAAAGCCATCCTCACTCTTGAACTCCACCGTTCCGTTTAACATCTGGATGCGCTCTCTGATGTGCTGGGTGCCAAAGCCCGGCTTGATCGCGGCGCAACCGATCCCATCATCTTTAATGGTTAACATAATGTTGCTATTCTCCCGCTCTACGGTGATCCATACGCGGCTGGCTCTGCCATGTCGCATTGCGTTAGTCAGACTCTCCTGAATCACCCTGTAAATAGCACTCTCCTCATCCTCATCGAATTTCAGCTGTGACACCCTGCAGTCAAAGAAGATCTGCATGTCCGTGATATCCTTCATATCCGTGATCATCTTTGTGATGGCGGCCTCCAGACTGAGACGTTCCAGCGCATCAGGCTTCAGTTCATTCACCGACCGTCTGATATCCACAAGACCGTTCCTGGCAACACCCGATATCATCTCGAGATGCTTCTTGGTCTCTGAGGGATCCTGCTCTACGGTGGCAATACAGGCATCAATGCCCACCGAAATCCCTGTCAGGGTGTGTCCCAGCGTATCGTGGATCTCTCTGGCAAGCCGGTTTCGCTCCTTGGTCTCTCCCATGCGCTCCGTGATTCTCGCATATTCCTCCAACTGCTTGTTGGCATTCTGCAGATCATTGTTGGTCTTGCGGATCTCATCGTAGAGCATGTTAACTTCCTCAATCGTGCCCTTCTGCTTCTGTATGAAGAAAATACAATACACAATGAACAGAATGATATTGAGTGACGAAAGTACATTGTAAATGCCGATCAGATACTGTTGCGTCGACGCATCATAATAATTGATATAATCGTAAATGGAATACATCTTGTAATTGATGGACAACAGCTCCCGGTCAGTCAACAGGAAGCTGACAAGAGCCAGACAGATCATCAGGTATTTGCCCTTGTCTCCTTTGGCATAAGAAATCACCCCCGTGAATACCAGGAAAAAGATGCCGTTGTAATTAAAATTCAATGCCCATACAATTCCGACGCTGACCAAAAAGTCAAATACAAGCGACCCATAGGCAACCGTCGTATTATTGACCCAAATTCTCTCCCGCAACAGGATCGACAGCAACAGAAGTGCATACAGTCCCACCGCTATAAAAACAGTAAACAGCGGATTGCCCGGAATCGCCCTGACTGTATTCAGAAATTCTCTGGCCTGATACTCCTCACAGATATTCTCTGTTGTCCTGTAGATGAACAGCGAAACAAACGATACCGCTATGAAATTGACGATCATCATTGCGACTCTGATATCGCGCAGTTTTATTCTCTGCATCTCTCTTTCCTTCCGCACGCACTATTGCCATCCGGCCAGATCAAACTGATCGATATTGCTCCTGGTGATCATCGTGACCGGCACCACCACATAGGGATCCACCTCTTTGCCCGCCAGATAATCATACGCCATATCACAGGCGGTAGCAGCGATCACCATAGGCTGTTGGGCGCTGCTGCCTTCGATATAGCCCTCCTTGATCATCACCTTCCCATCAGGAGACCCATCAATGCCATAGATCATGATCCTCTTCTGCATCATATTATTCATCTGAAGTGCCGCCAGTACTCCCAGCGCAGTAGGATCATTCCCTCCGAGTACCACGTTGAAGTCCTCCCCGGATGCAATGATCTGGTTCATGACATCCATGGAAACTTCCAGCTCTCCCTGCCCGCACTCCCGCATAATGACTTTATAATTATCATTTCCCGCAATCGTATCAAGGAACCCCTGTACTCTGTCATTGATGGAATTGGTGCCCGGACTGTCGATAATCAGGATATTGGCTCGTTTGCGTTTACGCATCATATCCTCGGCACACTGCACACCGGCATTGTAATTGTCCGACACGATCGTGAACGCCACATACTCGTCATCATAAACATTAGTATCAATCGTAAAGATCGGAACACCCGCCTCCTTGCAGGCGATCAGCGCCGGCTTCACCTCTTTCCAGTCCACCGGATTTAAGAAAAGCGCCGTGATTCCTTCCTCCAGCATATCCATGATCTGCTCATTCTGCTTCTGCTGATTCTGCGACGGATCCCTGTAGATTAAGATATCCCCGTTTGCCTCCACGATCTCCTCAATCTTGGCGTTCAGATCCTGGAAGTACGGATTATTCATTGTCATATAGGTGGCACCGAATTTCCGCGGTCTCCCATTATGTTCCTGCCATCCGGTACTGTCATCTCCCCGGAATTGTCCCCACAGGAAAAAGCCGGCGGCAGACAGTAAAATCACCAGTAAAACTACCGGCAGAATTATTCTGTATTCTCTTTTTCCGATCACACTCTGCATTGCGGCTCCTCCTGAAAAAAGTACCCGGTATCCCTAACCAAAAGGATACCGGGCATATTACTCATTATAACACATCTTTACAGCTTTGATTTCTTATTTCTGACATAATCAACGTAAACTGCCAGCAGGATGACACATCCCTTTACAACATACTGCCAGAAAGAGTTGACGTTCATCAGGTTCAAACCGTTGTTCAGGACACCGATGATCAGACCACCGATGATCGTTCCACCGATTTTACCGGAACCACCTGCCATACTCGTTCCACCGACTACTACCGCAGCGATAGCATCCATCTCAGCACCCTCACCGGCTGTCGGCTGTCCGGAATACATACGGGATGCCAGCACGATACCTGCAAGACCTGCCATGATACCGGAATAAGTATGTACCAGGAATTTTACCTTGGATACGCTGATACCGGAGAACTGTGCTGCCTGTGCATTGCCGCCCACCGCATACAGATGACGTCCCAGCTTGGTCTTGTTCATGATGATTGCCGTTATGATCAGAACCAATACCAGAATCACTACGGGAGTAGGAACCGGTCCGATATAACCTGCACCGACAAACTGCCATTCCTTTGTAACAACACGTACCGGTGAACCACCTGTATATACATAAGCCAGACCTTTTGCGATATTCATCGTAGCCAGCGTTACGATAAAGGGAGGGATTGTTGTCTTCGCAATTACCCAGCCATTGAACATACCCACAACAAGACCAACCAGAATACCTACCAGAATCGCAACAGCGATCGGAAGGTTGTATCTGGATACACAGCCTGCAGCAAGACATCCGCTGAGAGCAATGATGGAACCAACCGAAAGGTCGATACCTCCAAGGATGATAACCATTGTCATACCACATGCCAGATACAGGTTTGTTGAAATCTGACGAAGTACGTTAAATACATTTTTCTGTGTTAAAAAGGAAAAACTTGTCATCGGATTCACTGACAGGAATACACACAATACCAGCAGCGCCACGATGATTCCGGCATTCTCCTTAAAATATATCTTTGCTGCTTTTCCAAATCCTGAAGCTGCAGCACTCTGTTTCTCTTTACCTTTTTCCTGAGCCATAAAAATCTCCTCCTTATCCTTCTCAGTTTGCCGCAAGCTTCATAATGCTTTCCTGAGATACTTCATTTCTGTCAAGACAACCTGTAATATTTCCCTCGTACATGACATAGATCCTGTCGCTCATGTTAATGATCTCCGGAAGTTCCGATGAAATCATAATGATAGACATTCCCTGCTTCACAAGTTCATTCATGATCGCATAGATCTCGGATTTCGCTCCGACATCCACACCTCTGGTAGGTTCATCCAGAATCAGAATCTTGGGATTTGTAGCAAGCCATCTTCCGATAATTACCTTCTGCTGATTACCACCGGAAAGATTTCCCACCAACTGATCCTGTGTCGGTGTCTTGGTTGACAACATATCAATATATCTCTGTGTGATCTCTTCCTCCTTGGCATTGTCAACGAAGATTCCCTTGATAAATTGTCCCAGCACCTCGATCGTGGAGTTATATTTCACACTCTGCACCTTATAAAGCGCTTCCTGCTTTCTATCCTCCGGAACAAGTGCAATTCCGTATTTCATGGCGTCAATCGGAGATTTGATCTCTACCTTTTTGCCATCAATAAAGATCTCGCCCTTATATCCCTTGGTCAGTCCAAAGATACATTTCATGACCTCGCTTCGTCCGGCACCGACCAGTCCGGCGAATCCTACGATCTCGCCCTTATGTACCTCAAAGCTGGCATCCTTTGCCATTTTGCCATCCGAGATATGACTGCACTGCAGCACTACCTCACCCGGCTCTAAAAAATCTCTTGTATAATAATTTGTAAGTTCACGACCAACCATCATGGCAATCAGCTCATCCTTGTTGGTTTCCTTAACGATCTTCGTTCCCACATACTCGCCGTCTCGCATAACCGTAACTCTGTCACAGATCTGCTCCAGCTCGCTCATCTTGTGGGAAATATAGATGATGCCAACGCCCTTTGCCGTCAGATTCCTCATCGTGGCAAACAGGAAATCAACCTCTTTGTCCGAGATAGATGATGTCGGTTCGTCCATTACAAGAATTTTCGAATTAAATGAGATTGCCTTCACAATCTCCACCATCTGCTGCTGCGCTATGGTCAGTCTGCCTACCAATGTATCTGCCTGGATATTCATGTGATAGGCATCCAGAAGCTGCTGCGCATCCTCCGTCATCTTTTTGATATTTACAAATCCGCCTGTCATAGGCTCTCTGCCCAGGAAGATATTCTCTGCAACCGTCATATGCGGCACCAGAACCAGCTCCTGGTGAATGATGGCAATTCCGTTTTCCTGTGCTGCTTTCACGCCATCAATCTCTACTTTTTTTCCCTCAATATAAATCTCACCCTCTTCAGCAATATAAATACCGCCAAGGACTTTAATCAGCGTAGACTTACCTGCACCGTTCTCTCCGAGAAGTGCATGCACCTCACCTGCTTTCACGGTAACACTTACATTATTCAGCGCAAGTACGCCCGGGAATCGTTTGCATATCCCTTTCATTTCCAGTAATTCAGCCAATCCTTATCACCTTCCTTATCATCGATTCCAAACACCCGAAAAGGTATAGGCCACGTAAACGCAAGCATCTATATGGCCTATACCCATTTAGTTCATCTGGATTGTTTCCTTACTGCCATCCGTCTGTGCCATAATCAGCAACATTGTCTGCTGTGATCAGGAATGTCTCTACCGGATATCTGTCCTCAAGCTGCTCGCCTGCCAGATACTTGTACATCAGATCTGCTGCTGTCTCAGCAATGCTGATCGGAGACTGTGCTCCTGTACCTTCGATCAGAGATTCGCCGGAAGCAAGCTCTGCCTTGATATCGGGAGATCCGTCAACACCGTAGATCTTGCAGTCTGTAAGACCTGCTGCATTAGCTGCTGCAAGAGCGCCGAGTGCTGTAGGATCGTTACCACCGAAGATTGCCACTACATCGCCGTGAGCCTGAAGAAGGTCTTCTGCGATACCCATGGAAACCTCAAGGTTACCCTTAGCATCCTGCTGTGCCACGATTTCAAATCCGTGTCCGTCGATTGCATCCAGGAATCCGTTTGTTCTGTCTACTACGGAATTCATTGTAGGAGAATCAAGAACGATGATCGGACCGCCATCCGGACATTTCTTAACAAGGTCTTCACCGCAAACATAACCTGCATTGTAGTTATCGGAACCTGCATAGGAGATCAGGTAGCTCATATCAGCAACCTCTGTATCGAAGCCGATGATCGGAATGCCTGCTTCCTTCAGCATATCAAGTGCAGGAAGGATGCCTTCTGCCTCTGCGGGATTCATGAACATACCGTCGATACCCTGAGAGATCAGATCCTCTACACCGCTGATCTGACGTGTAACATCATTTGCAGGGTCAAAGGAGATCAGTGTATCACCGTTTGCCTCAACCTTATCACGCATTGTCTTCTCCAGAATTACGAAGAAAGGATTGGTTCCGTCCATACAGGTGTAACCGAATTTGTAACCGCCCTCAGGTCTCTCGCCTGCTGCTTCTGTAGCCTCTGCTACTGCCTTGTCAGCTGTTTCTTCAGCTGCTGCCTCTGCTGCAGGTGCCTCTGCTGCAGGTGCCTCTTCCGCAGGTGCTGCTGCCTCTTTGCTGCCGCAGCCTGCCAGCATTGCCGCTGTCATCGCTACGCAAAGGATTGCGCTCATTAATTTCTTTTTCATCTTTATTTTACCTCCCAGTGGAATATTGATTTGTTACAATACACATCATATAGTATCCGGTTTATTTTGGCACCTGTATTTTGTAATCAATTTTGCGTGACAAATGTAATTTTTTTGATTTTAAATTTGTGACAAACGTCAGAAAGGGAGGCTGCACCTAAGCGCAGTCTCCCTTTCGGATTACTATGAGAGTATTTGTAATCAAAATCAGTCTTTTGTCTTATCCTTGTTGTTAAGGATTTCAAACACAACCGCTGCAAGAAGGACAATGCCCTTGATTACCTTCTGCCAGTTTGCATCGATACCCATCAGGCTCATGCCCAGGTTGATGACACCGATCAGCGTAGCACCGACTACCATACCGAACACGGTACCGGATCCGCCGTATGCGGATACGCCACCCACTACGCAGGCGGAAATCGCATCCAACTCGTAGTTAACACCTGCCGTAGGATTTGCGGAGGTCAGACGAGCCATCGTTACCCATCCTGCGATTACGGTTAAGATCGCCATATTCAGATATGCGGTAAACATGATCTTGTTCGTGTCGATACCGGAAAGTCTGGTCGCCTCTTTATTGCCACCGATCGTATAGAAGTAACGTCCGATCGTCGTCTTGGAAGTGATAAAGTGATAGATCAGCACGATCACTGCCACCCAGATCAGAGAGAACGGAATACCGTTGTGACTCTGGAACTTAAAGGCAAACAGCATCGTCACCGCACACACAAGCACACATTTCACGATCATAGCCACAAGCGACTCTGCCTCGTAGCCCTTTTTCAGCTTGTCGGTTCTTCCCTTGATCGTAATCAGGACAAACAGAACACAGATCACTGCACCGATGATCAGACAGAAACTCTTCGGCAGATGACCGTTAAACATCTGTACAAAGCTGTCCGGCATAGGAGAGATCGTCAGACCTTTCATGATCGCAACGCCCCATCCTCTCAGTGCCAGATACCCTGCCAGGGTAGCGATCCACGGCGGGATGTTCAGATAAGCGATCACATATCCGAGCACACAACCGTAAGCCACACCGATCAACAGCATGAGAGCCATGGAGAGTCCCACATTCATGCCGTTTATTACCATCATGGTTCCTCCTACGGAACCGATAAAGCAGACGAAAGAACCGCAGGAAAGATCAATGTTACCGCCGGTCAGCATACACATCAACATACCGGCTGCCAGTACATACACATAAGCATTCTGAGCGATCAGCGCATCAAAGTTTGACGGCTGAAGCATATTTCCTCCGGTCATAGCAGTGAAGAAAAGAACCACCAGGACCAGGATAATCAACATCGTGTTTTTTCTGATTACATTTAATGCATTTTTCATCTTATTATCCTCCTCCCTTATTTCTTCTCTTTCTTGGTTACCACATCAAAGATAACCGCGATCAGCAGTACCAGACCTTTTACTACCTTCTGGTAGTTGGCGTCCATACCCATGATACTCATACCCTGGTTGATAACGCCCATCAGGATCGCACCTACCACAACGCCCGGCACGGTTCCGACTCCGCCGTAAGCGGAAGCGCCACCGATGAAGCATGCGCCGATGGCATCCATCTCGTAACCCTGACCGTATGTAGGCTGTGCGGATGTCGCTCTCGCCACCGTGAGGATACCGGCAAGCGCTGCCAGCAGACCCATGTTGACATAGGCGAAGAAATAAACGGATTTGGTGTTGATACCGGAAAGCCTGGTCGCCTTCTCATTGCCACCGACCGCATACAGATAACGTCCCATGCGGGTCTTGGTGGTCACATAGCCGTAAATCAGAAGAACTAAGAGGATCCAGATCAATGCCGTCGGAATTCCCTTATAGTTTGACAACTTGTATGCCGCCCAAAGGATTACAGCGGAGATGATGATCATCTTCACAAGCACTCCCGTGAATGCCTCGGTCTCATAACCGCGGCGCTTGCTGTTGATCCTGGACTTCATCTGCAGTCCGATGAAGATCACTACCGCCACGATACCTGCCACCATACATGTCATATTAAATGTCTCACTGTTTCCGATCAGATCCGGCACATAGCAGTTTGCGCCGCCACCGAACACATTGATGAAAGCTTCATCGTCGATGGAAACCGTCATACCTCCGAGCACAACGTTGGAGAGACCGCGGAATGCGTACATACCCGCCAGAGTAGCGATAAAGGGCGGAACCTTTATATACGCGATCCAGAACCCATGCCAGATACCGACTAACAGGCCGATTGCCAGCATGGCAAGCACTGCAACCCAGGTATTTACACCCTTATCCATCAGGGAAGCGCCCACACCGCCTGCAAAGCAGACTACCGAACCAACGGAAAGATCGATGTTACCGCCGGTCAGGATACAAAGCAGCATACCGGTTGCCAGAATGAACACGTAAGCGTTCTGTGAAATCAGGTTATTGATATTCTGCGGGAGAAGGATCTTGCCTCCCGTCTTCCAATAGAAAAATGCTACCACGATAATCAGGGCAATGATCATTGCATACTTCTGCAACGATGCCAGTGTTTTATTCTTTTCCATGACTATTCTCCTTTCCCTGATTTTAAGATGCAGGACATGATTGTCTCCTGAGTTGCTTCCTCTCTGGAGAGTTCACCCACCATACGCCCCTCGTTCATGACATAGATCCTGTCACTCATACCGAGAACCTCAGGAAGCTCGGATGAGATCATGATCACGGATTTTCCTTCCGATACGAGTTGATTGATGATACAGTAGATCTCATATTTTGCACCTACATCGATACCTCTGGTAGGCTCATCCAGGATCAGGATATCGGGATCCGCAAACATCCATTTTGCCAGAAGCACCTTCTGCTGGTTACCACCGGAAAGGTTGCCCACATTCTGCTCCACGGTAGGACACTTGGTACGAAGCTTCTCCCTGTACTCCTCCGCCACCTGATATTCTTTATCCTTGTCAATAATCATGTTTTTGCTGATGCTGTCAAGATTTGCCAGAGTCGTGTTTATCTTGATCGGATTCGTCAGCACCAAACCGTTGCCCTTACGATCCTCTGTCACATAAGCCAGCTTATGTTTGATGGCCTCTCTGATGGTCTTGAGTTCCACCTTCTCACCCTTGAGCTTTAATTCACCGGAAATTCCCGTTCCGTAGGATTTTCCGAAAATACTCATGGCAAGTTCGGTACGGCCCGCACCCATCAGTCCGGAGATACCTACCACCTCACCCTTGCGCACATACATGGATACATTGTCCACAACCTTGCGCTCCGGATACAGCGGATGGAATACCGTCCAGTCCTTCACTTCCATGTTGATTTCACCGATCTCCACACCGGATCTCTTAGGGAAACGATCCGTGATCTCACGGCCAACCATTCCCTTGATAATTCTATCTTCCGAAATCTCACCCTCACGGTTGTCGATCGTCTCGATCGTAGCGCCGTCACGGATTACCGTGATCTTGTCTGCCACATATGCAACCTCATTCAGTTTGTGAGATATAATAATCGAAGTCAGTCCGTTCTCCTTCTTAAACTTTAAGAGCAGATCAAGAAGCGCTCTGGAATCTGTCTCATTCAAGGAGGAGGTAGGCTCATCGAGGATCAGCAGTTTTGCATGTTTTGCAAGTGCTTTTGCGATCTCAACCAACTGCTGCTTACCTGTTCCGATCTCCTTGACAAGCACACGGGAAGATTCCTTGAGACCTACCATTTTCAGATATTTGTCTGCCTCACCGTATGTCTCGTTCCAATCGATGGAAGCGCTCTTGCCTCTCTCATTGCCGAGGAACATATTCTCGCCGATCGACATATACGGAATCAGCGCAAGTTCCTGATGAATGATTACGATTCCCTTTTCCTCGGAATCTTTGATCTTATGAAACTGGCAGACCTCACCGTTATAGATGATGTCGCCTTCATATGTACCATACGCATAAATACCACTCAGAACATTCATCAGAGTGGATTTTCCTGCACCATTCTCTCCAACGAGAGCATGGATCTCACCTTCCTCTACCTGAAGATTTACATTGTCGAGCGCTTTCACGCCGGGGAAGGTCTTTGTTATATTTTTCATTTCCAGCAATACTTTTGCCAAAATGTATCCCTCCTGTCTCATTCTGCGAAGGATTATTTACGAATTCCTCTCATAGCATCCTATCCTGCCGCACCGAAATACTCTCTTTTTTCTGAAAAACAGGCGGGTCGAAGCCCGCCTGTATGGTTATCTGATCAAATTTTGTCAGATATTATTTTAACTGATCCTCTGTGTAGTATCCGGAATCAATCAGCAGCTCTTTGTAGTTGTTGATATCAGCGAATACAGGCTCGCAAAGGTAAGAAGGAACTACGGTTACACCGTTGTCATATGTCTCTGTATCGTTAACGTCTACAGCTTCGCCGGAAAGGATCTGGCCAACCATCTTAACAACCTGTGCAGCCAGTGTACGTGTATCCTTGAAGATAGACATAGACTGTTTGCCGTCGATCATGTTCTTAACGTTTGCGATATCGCAGTCCTGACCTGTAACGATCGGGTACTCGCCTGTGTAGTTAGCTGCAAGAGCGTTCTCTACACCAAGTGCTGTGGAGTCGTTAGAGCAAAGAGCGATGTCAAGGTTTGTGCCATCTGCATAGTTGGAAGAAAGGATGTTCTCCATTCTGGACTGTGCATTCTCTGTAGCCCAAGACTGTGTAGCAACTGTTGCGAAGTCAACCTGGCCTGAAGGAATTACGATCTTGCCAGCGTCGATGTACTTCTGAAGTACGTCGATAGCGCCCTGATAGAAGTAAAGTGCGTTGTTGTCGTCAGGAGCACCGGCTGTGATCTCCATGTTGAAAGGTCCTTCAGCATTCTCAAGATCCAGTGCATCTACGATGTACTGTCCCTGCTTTGTACCTACCATGTAGTTATCGAATGTAGCATAGTAGCTGACTGCGTCTGTGTTCATGATCAGACGGTCATAAGCAACAACCGGGATGCCGGCTTCTTTTGCCTTAGCCATTACATCACCCAGAGAAGATCCGTCGATAGAAGCAACAACCAGAACGTTGCATCCGCCGTTGATCATGTTCTCGATCTGGGAAACCTGTGTAGCTACGTCGTTGGAAGCGTACTGAAGATCTACTTCATATCCCTCTGCCTCAAGAGATTTCTTCATGTTCTCGCCGTCCTGATTCCATCTCTGCAGATCCTTTGTAGGCATTGCCACACCAACTTTTGTTCCGTTGGACTCTGCTGCAGGAGCCTCTGCCTCTGCCTCAGCCTCAGCTGCAGGTGCTGCTTCCTCTGTTGCTGCAGGTGCTGCTGCTTCTTCAGCAGGCTTGCTGCCACATCCTACTAAGAGGGTTGCAACCATTGCTACGCTTAAAAGCGCGCTAATTACTTTTTTCTTCATTTGAAATTTTCCTCCCTTTTCAAATTTTGAAATTTTCGGACTGTCTTTGCAGTCCTTTTTGCTACGAGTAAAATATAACACAGATCAACCTAGAATCATTTGTCAATTTCTTCAAATTTTTGGGTTTGCCGGATAGCACAAAAAGGGAGTGCTAGCATTTTTTTGCTTGTAAATGCCCGCACTCCACAAAATTGTCCTTATTCTTGTTGTTCCTCTGTCCCCTGCTCTCCGTCTTCTTCCGTCTCCTGATCCCTCACGTTCAGATAGACATCCTCCTTCAGATGGAAACCGCTGCCGATGATCACCCGGTCCATATTGCTCTTATCCACGCTGATCGGCTCAAGCGCCACATAAGGGATCTCCTGCCGCCCGTCATAGATCTGATGATCCGCCTCAATCTCCTCGCCGTTTGCCAGTGCCATGGCAAATTCTGCCGCTTTCTGCGCCAGCTTCTCCACCGGCTTGTAAACCGTCATGATCTGCGTACCCTCCACGATACGCTGGCACGCCGCCAGATCCGCATCCTGTCCGACCAGACCGATCTTGCCCGCCAGACGCTTCTCCGCGAGCACCCTGGTCACATATGTGGCGATGTCATCATTGCCGCACATGATCGCGTCTGCCTGATTGACCTTGTCCACATTCTCATAGATATAAGAAGCGCCAAGCTCCGGCTTCCAGCCATCGCAGTGCATGCTGTCTATGATATTGATGTGATTTTTCTTCATCACATCCTTAAAGCCCTTCTCCACCATGGACACATTGTTATCTGCCAGAGGGCCTCCGATCATCAGGACATTGTGTACTTCCCCGCCGCTCTTCACGATCGCCTCAGCCATCTGTGTGCCCACCGTTTCATTATCGAAGGAAATATAGAGATCCACGCCGGCATTCTTGATCAGCCGGTCGTATGCGATCACCTTGATTCCGGCATTTTTTGCCTTATTCACCACATCGGTAAGCGCGTCGGAATCGATACACACCACAACAATGACATCCATCTTTTTCTGAATAAAATACTCGATCTGGGAAATCTGCTCCTCAATATCCCCGTTGGCATTCTGGACATTGACCTCTGCCCCCATCTCCTTTGCCGTGGATACGAACACGTCTCGGTCGCGCTGCCATCTCTCGATCACAAACGAGTCAAAGCTCATGCCGATCCGGACTTTGCTCTCCTGTCCGTCCTGCTGCTTGTCATCTGCTTCCTGTGTCCTGCCACAGCCGGCCAGCACACAGAAGCCCAGCGTGAACAGGGCGATGCCGATTACCGTTCGTTTTACATACTTATTCACCCAATCTCCCCTCCTTGTACTCTGTCGGCGTCACACCCGTATTTTTCTTAAACGTGCGGCTGAAATAATTGGGATCCGAATATCCGATACGACCGCAGATCTCCTTCATGGACAGATCCGTGGTATCAAGGAGTTCCTTTGCCTGTGCCATGCGGATCTGAGTCACATATTCCACAAAATTTTCTCCTGTTTCTTCCTTGAACAGTTTGCTGAAATAGTAGGGACTGATCTGTACCTCCCTGGACACATCATCCAGCGAGATGTCTCTCGCATAATTTTTTTGTATGTACTGCTTTGCCCGATCCACCACACTGACTGACTGTTCTTCCTTCTTGACGGAAATGTTGCGGCTGGCATTTGCGATCTTGTCCACAAACCACGCTCTGATGCTGTCCATCCCCTCGAGCGCCATCAGCGTCGGGAGATAATCCTGCCTGTCACGGAACCGGTAGGTCATACCGCCGCTCTCATAAGCAATATGTTCCGCCCAGAGTGCAAACTCCAGACTCTTCAATTTGACTTCCATGGGGAACTGGCTGTAATTCTCCTCCATCCAGTCAAAATAGTGATTTGCCTCCGCCACGGCGCCGTTCACATTGCCTTTCTCCGTCAGATCAAACAGAAGCTTCTCGGAATCCACCGGATAATTATCCTCATACTCACACCCGATCGGCATATCGTCCACATGCGCCACCTTGCCGTTCGTGTAGATCAGCGCATTGAGTGCCTCGTTATAGGATTCGATCGATTGATTCTGCGGCTTCACCGAACCGATCCCCACGCGGAAGCTCACTTCAAACCTCGCTTTCAGCTTGCGCGCCAGTTCACGGGCCTTCTCAATGATCGCAATTCTCTCATTGTAATCCATTTTAGACTCTTTACACGGAATGAGCATGGCAATCTTATTCGCCATCACGGAACCCATGATACAGGGAAGATACCCTCTGGTGATCTCCCTGATCTCCTTATAGGAATTCTGCGCCCGTATGCTCGCGCCAACCGCATTGGTCATATGATTTCCCTGCTGCTCCTCACCGAAGACGAGCACCGCCATGTAGCCGTATGTCTCCGTGATTCCCAGCAGATTTTTGAAATTGTCAATGTCATCCTCAAAATACTCCCGGAATAAAAGACTCTGGATCAGGCCGTTCTCAATGATGGGAACCACCGTTTCCATCTTTTCCCTGACGATCAGTTCCTGGCTCCTCTTCTCACGCTCCCTGTCGATGATCTCCATCGCCCGGCGCAGCACCTGTATGATCTTCTCCCGATCAACCGGCTTATTCAGATACTCCAGAACGCCCAGATTGATTGCCTCTCTCGCATAGTCAAACTTGTCGTATGCCGACATGATGATAAATACCGTACGGCGGTTCGCCTCGCGGATCTCCTTCATCGCCTCAATCCCGTTAATCCCGGGCATCTGAATATCCATAAAGGCAATATCGGGACGGAAACGTTCCGCCAGTTCAATGACACTTCGTCCCGTCTTGGCCGATTCGATCAGGCATTCATCGCCGAATTCCTTCTCGATGATAAATTTCAGAGAATCGATCACGATCCCCTCGTCATCCGCAAGCATAACTTTATACATCTTCGTATTCCCCTTCCGTCATCGGAATGTATATGATCACTTCCGTGCCCTGATTCTCTCCGTCACTCAGGATGGAAATGACATCCTTTTCATCTAAGAACAGTCTGAGCCGCCCGATCACGTTGTCAAGACCGATCCCGTTGGAATCCTTGGACAGATCCGCCGCACGCAGCTCGCTGGACATGATCTTGTCGATCTTCTCCTGCGAAATCCCGATACCGTTATCCTTCACGCTGACACACGCAACATCATCCTCCCGGTAGACGGACAGAACGATCTCTCCTTCCCAGTCGATATTCCTGATGCCGTAATTCACGCTGTTCTCCACGATCGGCTGCAGGATCATACTGGGCACATGCAGCCCAAGCAGACTCTCATCAATCTTCTTATGAAAATGAATGTCTCCGGCGAACCGCACATTCAGAATATAGATATAGGTATCGACGAGTGCGATCTCCTCTCTCAGCGTGACCGTATCATTATCCTTCTTGACATTATAACGGAAAAAATCCGCCACCTTCTGCACATACCGGTAAGTGCGCTCCGCGCCCTCCATCATGGCGAGCTGCGCACCGGCATTCAGCGTATTGAACAGGAAATGAGGATTGATCTGCGCCTGAAGATACTTGATCTGGGCATCCTTCAGATGCGTCTCCATCATCAGTTCCCGCTCCTTCATGGCACGCTCTTTCTCCATACTCTCCGTAAGCCTGTAAATGTACTGTCTGATGCTGACGATCATCTGATTGAACGCCTTACTCACGACACCGATCTCATCACCCGACACAACCGGGAGAAGTTCGACATCCAGATTGCCCTGAGCAACCTGATCCGC
>JALFTO010000062.1 GCA_022779165.1 Lachnospiraceae bacterium | reverse complement strand
ACGCGTTACTCACCCGTCCGCCACTAAGTTAACCAAGTCTCTGCCGAAGCTTTGACAGAGGTTGACTCCGTTCGACTTGCATGTGTTAAGCACGCCGCCAGCGTTCATCCTGAGCCAGGATCAAACTCTCGTAAATAGTTTTTTCCCGTCCAGAACAACCTCTCTGGCTATTCCTTCCGTTCTTACTGTTTTTAGGTTTGTCTGTTTCCGGATCGTCCCTATATGGGTCTCTCCTTCACAGACCGTTCTCTGAAATTCTTACGAATCTTCAGGGTTGCATTACTGTTTAGTTTTCAAGGTTCTGTTCATGCTGCAGATAAACTGATTTCTATCCGCACCATGCCTTACGATGATCTCTCATCGAACGGAGAAGGAGGGATTTGAACCCTCGCGCCGCTATTAACGACCTGCACCCTTTCCAGGGGTGTCCCTTCAGCCTCTTGGGTACTTCTCCAAAAGCCTAAACCATTATTGGTATTAGATTGTTGTGAACGGAGAGGGTGGGATTCGAACCCACGCGCCCTTGCGGACAAACGGTTTTCAAGACCGCCTCGTTATGACCACTTCGATACCTCTCCAAGGCGCGCTCCTCTCGTCAGCGCAAGGATTATTCTAACAAATATGCCTCATCATGTCAACCTCTTTTTTTACATAATTTTTCGTTCTGTGCCGTCTTTCAAACCGCTGTTCTGCAAAAAGCCTGCCTGTACAATTCCGTCCGCTTTTTCCGTTCCTTATATATATTGTAATATTGCATTGCTGAAATTTAAAAATCGCTTGACGATAAATTTTTTTTACCTTACACTTTTTTAAGAAAAAGGGAGAGAAATTGATGAATAACGACAAATTTTCCGATAAAATATCGGCTCCGGAGTGGTTTCTGCTCGCAATGCTTTTCGTATGCTATGTGGGATCACTCTGCTTTATGATCATAGACAATCGCGTTCTTCTTATTCTGTTTTTTATTCTGCACAGCTGTCTGGCTCTTGTTCTGCTCCTGCTTCTGCACGGAAAACTGATGGCACAGGCGCAGGAACAGACCGACAACATTTTCCGGCAGCTCGAGGATGACCGGGAGGCCATCTCAAAATACAGTAATGAGATCGCAGTTCTGACACAGGAAAAGGAATCTCTTATCAAAGACAAGGAACTGATTTCCGTAAAATGCAGTGATGCAGAGAAACGTGCTGCTACTCTCGCAAATTCCCTTGAGCAGGAAATACTGTCCCGTGAGCAGGTGTCCGAAACTGTCAATTTGAATCACCTGCTGCCCCAGGATGAAAATCCGGTCAATCTGGACATCATCGCTTCCGCCAGACATGTCATCGAGGAAATGACGCCTTACAGCCAGCGCGCCGGAATCCATGTGGCGCTCTCCAGTTCCAACAATAAATTGATGGTACGCGCAGATGCCGGTTTCATCCGCATCCTCTTCCGCAATATCATTGACAATTCCATTAAATACATGCATCGCCGCGGCAGTCTCGTTATCACGATCTCCAATATCGGCGATGATCTGTTCATCGTCCTGAAGGACAACGGCGAGGGATTGTCTTCAAACGAAACAACCCGTATCTTTGAATTGAACTATCAGGGTTCCAATCGTGTCAGCGGCAATGGCCTCGGGCTGACACAGGCAAAAGCGATCGTGGAATATTATGGCGGAACGATCTATGCCAAGAGCGAACGCGGCAAGGGCATGGGAGTCTATATCCAGCTGCCCGCAAGCAGCCGCTAAGTATAAAGGAGCTACTCTATGAAAAGAAAAACTGCTTTCATCATCATGATATGTCTTTATCTCCTAACAGGGGCTGCCGCCTGCGCAATCCTTTTCTCTTCGGGTCTGCGATCTTCAATCCCTGCAGTCTCCGCCGATCCATCCGCGCAGACAGAATTACCCGAAGCAGCCGATCCATCCGTGCAGACAGAATCATCCGAAGCAACCGATTCATCCGCTCAGGCAGAATTGCCCGAAGCAGCCGATTCATCCGCGCAGACAGAATCATCCGAAACAGCTAATTCAGCCGTTCAGACGGAATCACCCGATTCAGCCGATCCATCCGCTCAAGCGGAACAGGAACAGATTGCAGAGTCGTCCGGCTCTTCCGAAACACCATCTGCACAGAAAGCAGAAGTGAAATACCGCGGTATCGCAGATCAGGATAAAGGCAAAAGGCTCTTTATCCGAAAGAGCCCTTCGACGGAGGGCGAAGTCCTCGGCGTTTTATGGACCGGACAATCCGGTGAAATCATAGACATCGGGGATGAGTGGGTATTGTTAAAGTATGGGGATATCGAGGGATATGTGTTCAAAGAATTTCTCATTATAGAAGAGCTTCCGCAATCCGCAGATCCTCAGGGGTTGTGATCTTGATGTTCTCATAAGAACCTTCCACGAGCCGGATCCCGGTGTCGGTAAAGGTCTCTACCACCATTGCATCATCCGTCATCTTAATCCCCTGCGCGAGCAGCTCCTGCTCCCGCTCCAGGAAAGACGCATATGCCGTTTTGACAAGTGCATAAGAAAAGACCTGCGGAGTCTGGATCATCCAGAGCAGATCCCGTCTGGGAGTTTCCTTCGCGAAACCGTTCTCATCCGCAAGTTTGATCGTATCTTTTACGGGCATGCCAACTACACAGGCATGCTCTTTTTGTACCGTTTCATAAGCGCGTTCCAGGATCTGTTCCGTCACAAAAGGACGTGCCCCGTCATGGATAAAGACATAGTCACAGTCCGTCAGCGCCTGCAGACCGCAAAACACAGAATGGTACCGTTCTTTTCCGCCCGTGACAATATGACTCACCTTTGTGAATCCATACTTCTCCACGATCTCTTTGCGGCAGTATTCGATCTCCTCTTCCCCTGTCACGAGGATGATCTCATCGATAAAGCTCTCCTCAAATGCTTTCAGGGAATAATACAACACCGGTTTTCCTTTTAACAGAAGATACTGTTTCTGAATCTTGCTTTTCATGCGGCTGCCACGTCCCGCCGCCAGTACGATCGCTGCTGTTCTCGCTTCCATTAACGTTCTCCCAGCTTCAGATTCGGAACTGCATTCAGCGTCAGATCGCTGCGCGTCCCCTTGATATATTCATAGTAGCCTGCCACGCCGATCATGGCAGCATTGTCCGTACAGTAAATGGGGGACGGGTGATAGAAACGGATCCCTCGCTTTTCACATTCCTTCGCGAATGCTTCCCGCAGGGAAGAATTGGAGGCGACGCCGCCGGCGATCGCAAACTCATGAAATCCATATTTCTCCACAGCGTCAAGCCCATGCTCCACCAACACATCGATCACGGCTTTCTGGAAAGAAGCCGCCACATCCGCACGGTTTACCTCTTCGCCTTTCATCTCGCAGGAATTGAGATAATTGAGCACCGATGATTTCAACCCGCTGAAACTGAAGTCATAGACAGACTCCTCCACCTTGGCTCTGGGAAAATGGATGGCATTCGGATTTCCCTCTCTGGACAGTTTGTCAATCTTGGGGCCTCCGGGATATCCAAGCCCGATGGCGCGCGCCACCTTGTCAAACGCCTCTCCCGCCGCATCATCCCTGGTCCGCCCGATGATCTCATACTCACCATAGTCCTTCACCACCACGAGATGTGTATGTCCGCCGGAAACCACCAGACAGACAAAAGGCGGTTCCAATTCCTTATTCTCAATAAAATTGGCGCTGATATGCCCCTCGATATGATGCACTCCGATTAAGGGAAGCCCCGTTGCAAAACTGATCGCCTTAGCTGCCGACACACCCACCAGCAATGCCCCTACCAGACCGGGTCCATAGGTCACCGCGATCGCGGTAATATCCTGCAGTGTCACTTTTGCTTCCGTCAGTGCCTCTTCGATCACCTGATTGATCTTCTCGATATGTTTTCTGGACGCGATCTCCGGAACTACACCGCCATACAGTTTGTGAAGTTCAATCTGGGAAAAGATCACGTTGGAGAGAACCTCGCGTCCGTTTTTGACTACGGAAGCCGCCGTCTCGTCACAGGAACTCTCGATTGCAAGTATCAAAACATCATTATTCATGTCCGTCTAATCTTCTTTCCGTATCACTCCTGATCCCCGTTGTCTTTCACAACATCGAATCCAAGTATTTTCCAATGTCCTTTGTCATCTTTGCGCAGGACAAACACTTCCTCCGTCGCCTGCAGATTCGTCCCCTTCCGCAGCGTGTAGGTGCAGTAAAGGCTTGCACAGTCGCGCCCATCTTTGGTGAAATACTCGACATCCGTGCTGTTGGACACCTTATAGCTGGAGATCACGATATCGTCTTTCTCAAAATCGGCAATGTCCTTCTTCAGATCACGCAGATATTCCTCGCGCGACTTGGCATTCGCCAGTTCGTCATCATACATCTCAATCGCTTTATCCGACAGTTCGGCAAGCTCCTGATCCGTGTATTCCTCATTATAGAAGCATTGCGTGAGCTCGCTGTAATACTTGAGCACTTCCTTGGGGGTTGCCGGATAATTCCTTGACAGATCTCTTGCCAGGACCTCCTGAACCTTAGAGATCACTTCATTCTCATCTTTGACGGGAATATTTCTGTTGGAGAGATAGCAGTAATACGCTGCCAGCATAACGATCAGGCAGAACAATATCAGCATACCTTTTGCACCCTTAAATTTCATACGGTTCCCTCCTTAGTCAGTCCTCATCAAAGGAAAGCTCTGCCGTCTTTCCGTCTTTCCCCGCATAAGAATTCGGAAAAATCTTTCGTACATCGTTCATAAACTCTTCGGCCCGGATCAGCGAAGGGCTGAAATGAGTCAGCCACAGTTCCTTTACCTTTGCCTTTTTGGCCAGTTCAGCCGCTTCATAAAATGTCATGTGCTTATATTCTTTTGCTTTTGCCTTCTTCTCAGGCTCTCCGTACATTCCTTCACAGATAAACAGATCCGAATCTGCCGCATGCTCGACGATGCTCTCGGTCGGACGCGTATCCGTGGTATACGTGACCTTCAAGCCCTTCCTCGGTGCACCGAGAACCATCTCCGGTGTCCAGACGCCGTTCTCCGTCTGAATCACCTCACCCTTCTGCAGGCGGCTCCAGTACCGCTTCTCGATGCCGAGTTTCTCTGCATTCTCCACACAGAATTTGCCTGCGCGGTCAATGCTTAAGCTGTAACCGTAACAGAGCACGTTGTGGTTCACCCGGAAAGCTTCTATGCGTATGCCGTTAAATACAAACGTTTCCTCTGTCCCTGTAATCTCCCTGCATTCGATCGGAAACGGCAGTTCCGGAGCGATCACCCTGAGCGCGCTCACCACTCGCGTCAGCCCTTTTGGCCCGATCAGCAAAAGCGGTTCCGTCCGCTCGGCATTCCCCATGGTCAGGAGCATTCCGGGCAATCCGCTGATATGGTCCGCATGATAGTGGGTAAAACAAATCATGTCGATCGGCTTGGGGCTCCAGCCCTTTTCCTTCAGCGCGATCTGCGTTCCCTCTCCACAGTCCACCAAAATACTCATTCCGTTATAGCGCACCATCATGGAGGTGAGCCATCTGTGGGGCAGCGGCATCATCCCGCCTGTCCCCAATAAACATACATCCAGCATATCTATCCTCATTTCCGCTGAGGACAGTTCTATTTCCTACAGCAGTTCTGTCTTATCTTCTTTTTCAACGGGAACCCGGAACCCCGCAACGATCCTGTCATAGCACGCTTCGCACAGATCAAACCGGTGAACCTCACCGTCCTTCTGTGAGAAAAAGCCAAACGCCGCCTCGATCCGCACGCATTCCTCTTCCGCGATGCCCGCTCTCACTTTCAGGTTCCTGCCACAGCAATTACAGATGACCTCTGTCAGCTGCTGTCTCTCCTGCTTTTCATACTTACGCATACCACATCCTCCTTCTCTCACAAGTATAACATCCTGCATTCTCCGTCAGAAGTGGTAATTCTTCCATGTACTGACTATCTTTTCCACATGATCAGAGCATCCTCTTTGGGCATATCATAGAATCCCTTCCGCACGCCCTCCGTCACAAATCCGGCCTTCTCGTAAAGGTGAACCGCACTCCCGTTGCCTGCGCGAACCTCCAGCGTGAAGGCTTCAATCCCCATACGGCCGCCTCTGTCAAGCAGTTCTGTGAGCATGGCACCGGCGATCCCCCGATTTCTGTAATCGGGATGTACCGCAACATTGGTAATCTCCCCCTCTCCGAGGAGATTCCTCACTCCGCAGTGCCCCACGATCCTGCCGTCAAGTTCCGCCACGAGATACAGAACTGTCAACCCGCCTGCCGCCTGTATGCCTGCACTCTCTTGTTCCTCTCCGGCCTCCCGTGCGGACGCAATCTCGCGAAAAGCGTTTTCCGACCACGGCATGGAAAAGCAGAGCGCCTCGTTGCGCGCTACAGCTTCGACATCCGAAGCCTCCATCTTGCGGACAATCATACGGATGCCCCCTCCGGTGCTTCCCCATTCGTCACTTCTCTGCTCATCTCTTCACTTCCCATGGCATCTCCCGGAAGGCGTTTCTCCTTCTCCATCCGTTCCCT
>JALFTO010000056.1 GCA_022779165.1 Lachnospiraceae bacterium | reverse complement strand
CTTCATATACTCATAACCCGGATACTGATCGGAATCATATTTTATAATCTTCAGTTCCCTCTCCCAGCCCTGCTCCGTCAGGACACGGAAAAACTGCTCCACTTTATCCTTCTGCTCCAGGATCATAAAATATACGACTTTCTCCTCCTGCGGTGGCTCGCGCTTCACATAGTTGCGGAAAGGAGACCTGCGCAGCGTCTTCACAACATTATTATATGCCGGGTTTTCACTCTCCGAATAATAAATGACAAGCATGTCATCCATAATGATATTGACAAAGCACGAAAGACCGTTCTCCCTGATCAGCTGCAGTACCTTCTGAGATGTCGATGATGACATCACATAGACTTTGCGGTACATCTTTTCTTCCATATCATAGAGAACCGCTCCGTCCATCGCGATCACCGGAATTTTCATTCAGGAGGGTATCGTCCAGACCGGAAACAAACAGGATATCCGTCTTCTTTTTTAATGGAAGGGAAAAATCATTCACAAAAATGCCGACGCCGATGCCGATACCATTACCGCCTGCACCGCGAACAAATGCTTTTCATTTTCCGCAATGGCGCTTCTGTGCATCAGATACTGGAGCAGCAGGAGAAAGGCAAGCCCATACAACGCACCGATGACCGTACCGCTGAATCGCTGGATCGCATTCTTTTTTGTATTGCTGCGGTACATCTGGATACACCACAGTGCGGAAAGCAGGGAATAGAACACAATCCCTTCATTTCCCCGAAAGTACGCAATGACAAAGCAGAGGGCGACCGCAATGCCGGATTTCACAATCCGCAGCCCGATCATCGGAATATGTTTTTGTATTTTTTTCATACTGATCCTCATTTCTGCAAACTGCACATCCGTTTTGTCATATAGAGAATTCCCGCGGAATTTCCTATATAAACAAAAAGCGTTACGCATCAAACGATGAATAACGCCTTTGTACGAAAAAAGCATATGCGCATCGGTTCCGCTTGTCAAGGCTTGTATCCGCGGTGGTTCGGTGCTATAATGCAAGGAATTTATTCGAACGAGGGAGGATGCAAACCAATGGAAAATTACACGATCAGAGTTGCTGAGGAAACAGACGCAAAAGCCGTCCATGACATCTACGGCGCTTATGTGGATGGTGAAAATGTGACGTTTACCATCGATAATCCGAGTGTCGAGGACTACCGTCAGAAAATCATAAAGACGAAAAAAACATATCCGTTCTATATCGCAGAAGTGCCGGACGGAAAGATCCTGGGCTATGTCTACGGCTCTCCTTTAAGACCTCATGACGCCTATCAATGGAACGTGGAATCGACGATCATGCTCGCGCCGGACGCACCGAGACGGCAGGGGATCGCGACCGCGCTCTACACGAAATTCATGGAAACGCTCAGGTTGCAGCATTTCCAGTTCGTCTATGGTGTGCTGGTAGACACGAACGAGCCCAGCATCGCACTTCATAAGTCACTCGGCTTTGAAGAAGTCGGTCACTTTTACAACGCAGGCTTTAAGCTGGGGAAATGGCGCGGGATCCTCTGGATGCAGAAGCAGATCGGCAATCTGGAGGCCGAGGAACTGATCCCGTTCAGTGAAATCTGCCAAAAATCTTGATTATGTGTAAAAATAGTGATTATAAAAATCTTGTTTTCGTGCATACACATTCCTTATTTGATAGTTTCTGCCTTAATTGCTTCATATTCTCCTCAATCTTGCGGATAGTCTCCTCAAAGACTTCATCACTTTGTCCCGAGGGATCCTCCAATCCCCAATTTTCAGCATACTTCCTCGGGACATTGGGGCAACTTACATTACATCCCATAAAAATTACTACATCTGGATTCGGAATATCTGTAATCAACTTGTTATACTGTGTCTGCTCCATATCTATTCCATACAGCTTTTTCATCAGGCGGACCGCATCGGGGTTGATGCGGTCTTTCAGTTCCGTTCCTGCCGAGTAGCTTTCAAATACATCCGAAGCCAATTTTTTACCCAACGCTTCCGCGATCTGACTCCGACAGGAATTGTGCACGCACACAAATGCGACTTTAGGCTTTCCCTCATTCATGACAGTCTCTCCAGCAATTTCTCCACGTCCGCTGTCTTAAGAACCTTTCCCATAGAGACAACTTTCTCATTGAAGACCAGCCCCGGCATACTCATAACACCGTATCCCATGACTTTCTCCAGATCGGTAATGTATTCCACTTCCACAGACAGTCCTGCATTTTTTACCGCTGCCTTTGTATTCTCATAAAGCTCATGACACGCCTTGCAGCCGGAGCCTAATACCTTGATACTCGTCAAAGAATCGCCCACATCATTACAGCAACAGTTTTCCGTCCCTGTCCCCGCAGGGTTACTGCCACAACAGCATTTCTCTTCCTTCTTCTTTCCGAAATGAAATAATCCCATTTTAAATCCTCCTTTTCTATATCAGCAAATACTGAAACACATTAAAGAAATATCCGACAATAATAATTCCAATCGTACAGATTGCAATAAAGATTCCCAGTAGTTTCGGCTTGACCGCCTTCCTTAACATGATCATCGAAGGCAGGGAAAGCGTAGTGACACCCATCATAAAGGAAAGTACAACGCCCAGTCGTGCGCCTTTGGCAAGCAGTGCCTCCGCGATCGGAATACAGCCAAATATATCGGCATACATCGGGATACCGGCGATCGTGGCAAGGATCACGCCAAACGGATTGCCTGTACCCAGTACTTTTACGATAATATCCTGCGGGATCCAATTATGGATCACGGCACCGATCCCGACACCGATCAACACATACGGTGCTACTTTTTTTGCGGTAGAAACAACCTGCTGCCAGGCATATTCCAGACGATCCTTTTTGGTCAGTTCTTCCTGCACAACATCAATAGCTTTCCCATTCCTGATAAATTCCTCCACCTGATCTTCGAGGTGCATTTTCTCGATCAGGGTTCCTCCGGCAACCGCGATCACAAGGCCGACAGCCACATACACGATCGCCACTCTCCAGCCAAAGA
Organism: Lachnospiraceae bacterium; assembly: GCA_022779165.1. GTDB lineage: Bacteria > Bacillota > Clostridia > Lachnospirales > Lachnospiraceae > VSOB01. The sequence goes on along the minus strand of JALFTO010000056.1, from coordinate 5,064 downwards.
TGCTCATGAGGAGCACAAGTGATCCCAGATCCACCATCGGGGAGGAGATCAGGAACGAAAACGTAACGCCTAACGGAAGTCCGGCACCGGTAAATCCGATGAATAACGGTATCGATGAACAGGAGCAGAACGGCGTCACCGTACCGAGCAGGGCAGCGAGGATATTTGCCCGGATTCCTTTAAATCTCCCAAGGATTTTCCTTGTTCGCTCCGGCGGGAAATAACTCTGGATATAGGAAATCATCAGGATCAGGAAGCCAAGCAGCACCATGATCTTGATCGTGTCATAGATAAAAAACTGTACACTCCCGCCCAGCCTGCTGCCGGTATCCAGTCCGACCGCCTCCAGACCACTGCCGATGAGGCGGTTCAGCCATTTCATTCCCAGCACTTCATTTTGGAAAAAATCCCAACTATTTTTTAGCATGGTGCTTCTCCCTTCGCGGATTCCCCTTTAGCGTTTAACCCGTCCAAATGATCCTTTGCTTTTTGAAGCCCCTCTTGCGAAATGGAATAGTGCATCCACTTTCCCTCTTTTCTTCCGACAACGATTCCCGCATCACACAAAATCTTCATGTGGTGTGACAATGTTGGCTGTGTGATCTGCATTTCATCCAGAATCTTGCAGGCGCACCGTTCTCCGTCCCGTAACAGTTCCAAAATCTGTAATCTATTCTCATCGCAAAATGCCTTGAACATGATTACTGTTTTTTTATAATCCATACCTTTGTCGCCTCACATCGATAAATATCTATGTGTTAAACAATAACGCATAAATAGACATTTGTCAATATATATGGTGAAAAAAATATTGCTGTGTTATACTGTATGCAGTCAATTAAGTTTGATAACCGAAAGGAGTTACCACCTATGAGAAGAAGCGACAGAGAAGTTACCGACAAAAAGAGGATCGAGGCATTTCTTGCCAAAGAACAGGTCATGAGAATAGCTTTTTATGACAATGGAGACATCTACATCGTACCCGTCAATTACGGATATACCTGCGAAGGCGATAAATATACGCTCTATTTCCACGGTGCCAAAGCCGGCAGGAAATATGACCTCAGCAAATCAGAACCCTCTGTGGGCTTTGAGATTGACGGTGATTATCAACTGCTGGAAAGTGAGACCGCCTGCGATTTCTCCGCTGCTTTTCAGAGTGTAATTGGCGCGGGAACACTTCACCTTTTATCTGATAAGGAAGAGAAAGTAGCAGGTCTCAACGCTATTATGAAGCAGCTCACCCACAAGACGGACTGGCATTATGAAGATAACATGATTGAAGCCACCGCAGTTTTTCGCCTAGATGTCGAGAAATTGTCCTGTAAAGCAAAATAATTATAATATGACACAGGATGTCAGGTTATCTATGGTATAACAATATTATCACAGAAACCAAAGGAGGATTATGACATGCCAAGACCACAGACAAAAAGTGATTTACTGGAAGCTGCGGAATTAAATTACAACAAGCTGTTAGAGTTGATCGGCTCTATGACGGAAACCGAACTGGGCACGGAATTCGACTTTTCATCAGATCCCAAAAAGAAAGAAGCCCACTGGGGCAGGGACAAGAATCTGAGAGATGTCCTGATCCATTTGCATGAATGGCACAACCTGATGATCGAATGGGTTGCCAATAACCGGGCGGGCAGCAGGAAGCCTTTTCTCATGGAAGGTTACAATTGGAAGACATACGGACAGATGAATCTCGTTTTCTGGCAAAGGAATCAGTCTGTTTCCCTTGAAGAAGCACTGGAGCAGTTTAAAGAATCGCATCGGAAAGTCATAAAACTGATTGAGTCTATGTCAAACGAGGAATTATTCCAAAAAAATGCATTCGACTGGGTAGGCGGAAGCACCATCGGTTCCTACTTTGTCAGTGTAACCGCCAGTCACTATGACTGGGCAATGAAAAAGATCAAAGCACACAGGAAAATGGTAAATGGTTGACAGATTATTTCAGATTGTATATCTATTGATGGAAAAACCGACGACAACAGCCAAAGAACTGGCTGAACTTTTTGAGGTATCGCAGCGGACGATCTATCGTGATATCGATAAACTGACATTAGCAGGGATCCCGGTCTATACAAATCAGGGCAAAAACGGCGGGATCTCTATTTTACCGGACTATGTCCTGGATCGTTCTGTCCTGACAGCGGAGGAAAAGGGAAAAATCATGGAATCCCTGAATGCCCTGAATGAGGTTTCTCCTCCGGAAGACAAAAATTTCCCTGCAAAACTCCGCTCTTTCCTGGGAGACTCCGGTCAGGACTGGATTGAAATCGAATTTTCCAGCTGGGGCAATCCTGTAAAAGATGCCGCTGTCTTTGCACAGATCAAAGAAGCCATTCTAAAACACAACTATATGGAAATCGTTTATTCCGGCAATCAGGGAGGTTCGGTCAGGAGAAAGATCAGACCCCTCAAATTGTGCTTCAAGGATCAGGCCTGGTATCTGTACGCCTACTGCTGCCTGCGAGATGATTACCGCTTCTTTAAGTTAAAGCGGATCTCTGAAATCACCGTATCCGACGCCTGTTTTGAACCGGAGGTGACGGGAAAGGTTTTACCCAAACTTAATGCTCAGTACTCCGCCTCTCTTCCCCTTGTCCGGGTGACTCTGGAGATCAGCCCGGATATGGCTTTCCGTGCCTACGAAGAATTGCCCGACATATCCGTGGCGGATGACGGCAGACTGCTCTGTAGTCTCGAAGTTACGGATATCGACTGGTTTCTAAGCTATGTACTTTCCTACGGTTCCCATATGCGTATTGTGGAGCCTCCCGAAATCAGGGAAAAGGTGAGACAGGAAGTTGAGCGGATGAGGGATTCCTTTCCCTTATAAGTACAATTCATTTTCCTTTGCAACTGCACAGACCTTTTTCAAAGCAAACGAAGCAACAGCCACCATCGCACCATTTGCTTTTCTTGCTTTTTCCGGACATTCTTTCACACAGCGCATGCAGGCAATACACTTCCTTGCGTCTGCCTTGAAGCTCAATGAATCAATTGCCTGAACAGGACAGTCTTTCACACAAAGACCACATTTAACGCAATCCTTTTTTGGTTTTGGAACCAGTCCTGCACCACCGGCCTTTTTATATGGACGATTACCGGGAATTGACTTCACCGGTTCTGTTTTATCTAAAATCTGTTTTGCAAATTGTTCTAACTGAGTTTTGTCAGAAGAATTGGGTCTACCGGTTGCATACTGTGGCATGATGGAATGCTCCGCAACAGCTGCAATTGCCGCGATAACACGAAAACCACATGCTTTTGCTGTATCTTCCATTTCAACTAATGTATCCTCATACGCTCTGTTTCCATATACACATACAAGTGTGCAGTTTGCACCATTTCCTGCAATTTTTTTCAATCTCTCGATGGCAGCTTCCGGCGCACGACCTCCGAACGAAGGCATTGCAATAAGCACCTGATCGTCTTTATTGATGATACATTTTGTAAAATCGATTTTTATATCACTCAGATCAATTTTGGTAACATCCTTGTTCCAACAAGCACTTATTATGTTTGCTACCTTCCCGGTTCCACCCGTAGGGCTAAAAATAATCTCTACTGTCTTCATATGAGTCATCCTGTTATTACATTCCTTTTTAATATCTGTTATACAATCTGCCCAAAGAAATCTGCTCCCGGCTGTATATTAATTGCGGCAGATCCCGCTTTACTCAATGGCTGCAATCTTCCGAGTTTCACTAATTCCCGATTTGCTTCCACTAATTTTCCCTTCCCTTTTTTCTTTTTTACAGCTACATCTCCTTTAATCAGCTCGTCCAAGCTCAACCCAAATTCATCACTGATTGCAATCAGATTGGCAACATCGGGAATACCTCTGTCCATTTCCCATTTGGTAATCGCCTGTCCGGAAACATTTAACTTTTCCGCAAGCTGTTCCTGTGAAAGACCTGCTTGTTTTCCATATTCAAAAACTCAGATTTCAACAATAAATGTTCTCGGAGTGAATAAGTGTCATTTCCTTTGTCATTCTCCCAGATATTTTTCCAGCAACACTAACTCAATTCCGGAAATATTATGTTGCCATTTACCATTCCGGATAGTGCCTCCTCTAAATATAATTTGTCGCTGTCTCCATTATACCATTATATAATAGCCGTTCGCTTTAGGAAAGCTGCAGATTATCCGGCTTAGTGGAGCAGGACGAAGTTCATGGCTTTCGGGCCGCCATTGTGGGTTTTGCGATTGCCTTACGGTAAATGAAAAGGGATATGATCGCGGTAATCGCTTCCGTGATCCAAAACGCATTCCAGACGCCAACTGCTCCGAAAAGCCTACTGAGTAAAAACGCAACCGGAATAATAACCACTACATACCGGCAAAGGGAAATCAGTAATGAAGGAGTGCCTTTTCCAAGTCCCTCCAATGCGCCGGAAGATGTAACAGAAACCGCAGAAACGATAAACCCAGCACCGATGATACGCAGGGCCTTCGATTCCCATTGCCGGGAATGGACCATAGCCAAAAATCAGAACGGGGTCTAAGACAATGTTTGTGATGCACCCGCACATTGGGCTTATCATGGTTGTTTTCATGTTTCCTACTGCCTGAAATATTTTCTCGAATGTTACACCAACAATGATAATCAATGTAAAAGCGAACGCAACAACAGAATAGCGGACGCCAAGTTCTATCACTGTCTCGGATGAAGTGAACATTCCTAAAAAAGCCGGCATCATTGCGATACAGCAGACTGTCATGACAACACCGTGAATCACGGCAAGCACAAGTCCCTGCGTTGCAGCCTGATCCGCTTTCCTGTTATCTCCAGCGCCCAGATAGAAGGCGATGACTGCGTTGATTCCAACGCCAAATCCAATTCCGACAGCATTGATGAAATTTTGAACCGGGTAAACCAGTGATAACGCCGTCATAGCTTCCTCGCTGATCTGCGCGACGAAAAAGCTGTCGATAATGTTGTATAGGGAATTGACCATCATGGAAAGCACCATGGGCAGTGCCATAGACAGCATCAGCGGCAGTACCGGCTTTTCTTTCATAAAAGTTTCATTCATTCGTGAT
>JALFTO010000033.1 GCA_022779165.1 Lachnospiraceae bacterium | reverse complement strand
GATATCCGGAGAAAATGCTATGCCAGACAACTATTTGGAAGACAGTCAGATTATAAAGGATTATCAGTGGTTTCACCGACATCCCGAACTGGGACATGAGGAGACGGAAACGACCGCATATATCAAAGAAGCGCTTCAAGAAGCCGGGATTGAGATACTCCCGCTCCCGTCTGAGAATAAGACGGGCGTGATCGCGGTGATCAGAGGAAAGGGAGAATCTGTCTCATCAGACAGAGGACCGGTAGTCGCACTGCGGACGGACATCGATGGACTTCCTGTTGAAGAAATGACAGATGTGTCATACAAATCTCTTTATCCGGGCAGAATGCATGCCTGCGGACATGATTTCCATATGGCATCGGTATTGCAGGCAGCGAGACTCCTGCAGCAGACGAAAGAAGAATGGAGCGGCACTGTGAAGGTGATCTTTCAGCCGGCGGAGGAATTGCCGGGTGGTGCGAAAGAGATGGTGGAGACGGGGCTTCTTGAGGATGTGGATGCCTATGTCGGACTCCACACAACGCCGGGCAGACCATCAGGTGCGATCGGCATCCGCGCAGGCGGTCTGATGGCGGCTGTGGATCGCTTTGAGGTCACCGTGAGCGGCAGAGGATGTCATGGAGCAGCACCCCATGAGGGAATCGATGTGATCCCGGTGATCTGTCAGATTGTGACGGCACTGCAGACGATCGTGAGCCGTCAGGTGGATCCTTTTTCCCCGGCTGTGTTGTCCGTAACTGCGATCTCTGCGGGAAATACCTGGAACGTGATCCCGTCGGAAGGGAGCTTCTGTGGGACGGTCAGATCCTTTTCCCCGCAGGTGCGTGCACAGATCAGGGAGCGGTTTTACCGGCTGACGGAACAGATTGCCGGTGCAAACGGAGCCAAATGCAGGATTGACTGGTATGAAGGGCCGCCCGCGGTGATCAATGACGAAGGTTTGTGCAAAATTGCGACGCAGACTGCCGCAGAGAGCGGATATCAGGTGTATGAGCCGGAGCAGACGATGGTTGGAGAGGACTTCAGTTTTTATCAGGAGAAGCAGAAGGGAATCTTCCTGAGAGTGGGAACCGGATACGACAAGCCCCTGCATCACCCGGAGTTTCTGGCAGATCCGGCTGCACTGGAACCTATGGCGGAGTATCTGGCGATTCTTGTGAAAAAAATTCTTGCAGAAATGTCAGAGGTCTCTTGAAAAAATATGAAATAGAAATCCCCCGATATCTTTTGCGATAAGACTCGGGGGTATTTTTTAGTCTGTCCGTTCATCTCCCCAGAAGAATACGGATACGGTTCCGGGGCCGGTGTGACTGCCGATGGTAGTTCCGATATTGTAGATCTCAATATCTCCGTTGATCTTAGGGAAGGTTTGACGGATGAGGGCAGCCAGTTGCTGCGCTGTATCAAGGCATGCGGAATGGCAGAGATAGCATTTGCCGCAGTAGTCTGTGCCGCCCTCCGCATGTTCTTTCATCTTCTCGACGGTTCTATGGATTACTTTTTTCTTCCCGCGTATCTTTTCCCGGGGGATCAGTTTGCCCTCGTGATCCATATTGAGTAACGGACAGATGCCGAGTACATTTCCGATCATGCCGGAGGTCTTAGAGATGCGTCCGCCTCTGATATAAAAGGTCAGATCTGTTGAGAAGAACCAGTGGTGCATATGAAGTCTGTGCGTCAGAGCAAAATCATACACCTCATCTATACTCTTCCCCTCATCTCTCAGATCAGCAAGAGCTTCCACAAAGAGGCCATAGCCGGAGGAAGCGCAGAGCGAATCCACCACAAGGATCTTCCGGTCAGGATATCTTTCCGTCAGGATATTTTTGGCAATCATGGCGGAATTAATCGTGCCACTCAGTCCTGAGGACAGAGACACATGGAGGATATCCTTTCCCTGCGCCAGAAACTGCTCAAAATAGCTTTCGTATTCGTCGGCGTTCACCTGAGAGGTCTTTGTCACAGCGCCCTCACTCATTCTTTTATAAAATTCCTCATAAGGAATCGTTTCTCCGAAATCGTCCTGATATTGCCTTCCGTCCAGCTCATAGTGAAAACAGATATAGGAGATGTATCTTTTCTCAAATTTTTCTTTGGTCAGATCTGCTGTGGAACAACAACTGATAACATAGTCTGCCATGTCCAAGATGTCCTTTCCCTGAAAAGTTTTCCTATAAAATGATGTTGAGGTTAAAAATTCTGCTCTTTCTTTTCTCTCTCATAATCAGCAATAACCGCTTCCAGGATGTCGCAGGCTGTCTCAACAGTCTTTTGACAGCGGTACTCCGGCTTAAAGGACTGAGGTTTGATATCTTTGCAGAGAACGGAACCATAGGTTTTGTTGAACTGCTGAATCAGCTTCAGGACAACCGGTCTGATATCTTTACTGTCATGCGACTTCTGTTCCACATATTTCATAGACAGAATACCTGCACCTGCAAGAACTGCTCCACACGTATTCCCTGACTGAATACCGCCTCCGTATGCCGCTACCACAATCATATCCCTGTCGTGGAGTCCCAGATCATAATATTCATTTCCTGCACGCAGCATAGATTCCGCACAGTTATAATTCTGATCAAGATAGTATTTACCAACCAAATCCTTTAACATTCTTTTGTCCCTCCGTTTTCTGCTTCCGCTGTTCTATACACAATATAAGGCATGACATTGGCATCGTCAACGACAAAAAAATTTTAAAAAAATTAGCACTCACCTATTGACAGTGCTAACAATGCGTGTTATATTACAACTAGAACAAGGGAACAGAAGAAGAAACAAAAGCTTCTCTTTCCCATAACATATAGCAATCGACGCAGCAAGCGCCAGTATAGAATGGAGGAATGACTTATGTTATTTGGACGTACAAGCAATTTATTTGATGATTTTTTCGGTGATATGTTCGGCGGAGATTTCTTTGATACCTCGAGTCGCATGCCGCAGCTGATGAAGACGGATGTCGTTGAGAAGGACGGACAGTATATGCTCGATGTTGAGCTGCCCGGATATGATAAGAACGATATCAGCGCAGAGCTGAAGGACGGCTATCTGACCATTATGGCGAATAAGGATCAGACGATCGAGAACAAGGATGAGAAGAGCAATTACGTCAGGAAAGAGCGTTACACAGGCAGCTGCCAGCGCAGTTTCTATGTGGGCGATGATGTGAAAGAAGAGGATATCCAGGCAGGCTTCAAGGATGGCATCCTGAAGATCGCAGTGAGAAAGCCTGAACTGAAAGAGATTAAGGATGACAGGAAGCTGATTCCGATCCTGTAATTTTCAGATAAAATAGGAAAGTATCATAAAAGGCATCCGGGAGGAAAAGACTTCCGGATGCCTTTTTCTATACTGTTTCATCATTTTGCAATTATTTTTCCATACGCCTGCAAAATTCCGGCTTTCCGGGTTTGAATCCGGAGTTCAAAAAAAGAAGAACAAGAACCCGCCGGTTACCTTTTCCAGATCCTTATCACTCAGAGCATTGGGGGATACTTCCACACCGTGTCCGGTGAGAAATTCTTTCTGGGAACCGTTCCTGGCAGCGGTATCAAAATCGGTTTTCAATTCCGCATTCTGTTCCATTTCCTTTTTGAAATCGTCCATTGTCATACGATATTTCGCTCCCCTTTGTAACTGATTTTTTGTGTTCTGATTTATAGATACGAATCAGATTGTTCACGGTATCATGTCAAAAGAAAAAATTTTAAAAAAAGATTCAAATTATAATAAAAAAATTATACAATAGATATCGGACAAAAGAAATCTTTTCTTGCGGGTATGATACAACAAATTTCATTTAAAATTGGAGGGTACGGTTATGAAGTTTACTTTTGCACACAATAATTTTAATGTCACCGATCTGGAGAAATCTTTGAAGTTCTATGAGGAGGCTCTGGGACTTACCGAAGCGCGCAGGAAAAATGCTTCTGACGGCAGTTTCACACTGGTATTCCTCACGGATGGCGTTACGCCGCATCGTTTGGAGCTGACCTGGCTCAGGGATTGGGATAAGGATTCCTATAATCTGGGTGACAATGAGTTTCATCTGGCATTTGAGGTAGATGATATGGATGCGGCTTACAAGAAGCACAGCGAGATGGGCTGCATCTGTTATGACAACAAGGAGATGGGCGTGTATTTTATCGTGGATCCGGATGGATACTGGATTGAGATTGTACCTGCGAAGTAAACGTCTGTCTCCCATAGAAGGAGTAATCGCATATGGAAATTGAGAACAGCGGGCAGGAAAAAGAGCGCGCAATTCTGGCGGGCGTGGATCTGGAGGACGGTGATGATTTCGAGTATTCCATGGAGGAGCTGAAAAATCTCGCCCAGTCCTGTAATATGCAGGTCGTCGGGATCATTACCCAGAAGATGGATATGGTGAACAAGGCTTTGTATATGGGAACCGGCAAGGTGGAGGAGCTGAAAGAGTTTGCCGATACGCAGGATGCGGATGTGATCGTGTTTGACAATGCGCTGACGCCTTCCCAGCTGCGCAATCTGCAGCAGATCCTGAAGAAGCCCATACTGGACAGAACTTCGCTGATCCTTGACATTTTTTCAACCAGAGCGAGAACCAGAGAGGCGAAGCTGCAGGTAGAGACAGCAAAACTGCAGTATCTTTTGCCGAGGCTGGTGGGCATGCACGAAGCGCTCAGCCGTCAGGGCGGCGGCAGCGGACTTGCCAACAAGGGTGCCGGTGAGAAGAAATTGGAACTGGACCGGCGTAAGATCGAGCATCGGCTTGCGGAACTTCGCAAGGAACTGGAAGTGGTGGCGAAGGAGCGGGAGACGCAGCGGAAAAAGAGAGTGGCCTCCCATCTGCCGCTGGTTGCGCTTGTGGGTTATACCAATGCGGGAAAATCCACACTGATGAACCGTCTGCTTGACAGATATATGCAGGATGGTGAGAAAAAAGTACTGGAACAGGATATGCTCTTTGCCACACTGGAGACGACCGTGCGCAGGATTGATGTGCCGGACCGTGCAAGCTTTCTGCTGTCTGATACGGTGGGATTCATCCATAAGCTGCCGACTCTTCTGGTGAAGGCGTTTCGCTCCACGCTGGAAGAGGTAAAGAATGCCGATCTGCTGCTGCATGTGGTGGATTATTCCGATGAAAATTATAAGAGGCAGATCGAGGTCACAGAACAGACTCTGAAAGAGATCGACTGTGCTGACATTCCTGTCATATATGTGTTTAATAAAGCGGAACGCTGTATGGATGAACTGCCCAGGGTGTCCGGCGATAACCGGATTTATATGGCAGCTGGGAAAGGAATCGGCATTGAGGAACTGGCAAAGCTCATTTCGGACAGGCTGCATGAGCACTACCGGCAGGAGATTTTTTTGATCCCCTATGACAAAGGACAGATCCTGTCGTATCTGATGGAGCATGCGCAGGTGAAACGTACGGAATACACGGAGGACGGTATTCGCATGGAAGTGTCCTGCAGCAGGGAGGATGCGTCGCGTTACAGTCAGTACAGCTGCTAATAATAGCAAGGGAGAAAGAGAATGAGGACAATACCCTTATCAGACATTACCAGAAATATCAAAGAGATGTGTATCGAGGCAAATTACCATTTGACGCCGGATATGGACTGCGCGTTGAAGAAGGCAAAGGATCAGGAGCGATCCCCGCTCGGGAAGCAGATACTGGAACAGCTTCAGGACAATCTGAAGATTGCCGATGAGGATGACATCCCTATCTGTCAGGATACAGGGATGGCGGTGATCTTTATGGAAATCGGACAGGATGTCCACTTCGAGGGCGGAAGTCTGGAGGATGCCATCAACGAGGGCGTCAGACAGGGTTACATTGAGGGATATCTGCGTAAATCCGTGGTGGGAGATCCCTGCATCCGGGAAAATACGAAGGACAATACACCGGCAGTCATCCATTATGAGATTGCCGAAGGAGACCGGGTGAAGATCACCGTGGCGCCGAAGGGCTTTGGCAGTGAGAATATGAGCCGTGTATTTATGTTGAAACCGGCTGATGGCATAGAAGGCGTGAAAAAGGCAGTCCTGACAGCAGTCAGCGATGCAGGGCCGAATGCCTGCCCGCCCATGGTAGTCGGAGTAGGGATCGGCGGCACCTTTGAGAAGTGTGCCCTGATGGCAAAGAAAGCGCTGACGCGTCCGGTCGATCAGAGGTCGGAGATTCCTTATGTGAGAGAGATGGAAGAAGAACTTCTGGAAAAAATCAACTGTTCCGGCATCGGGCCCGGAGGTCTGGGCGGCAGCACCACGGCGCTGGCGGTAAATATCAATACATATCCGACGCATATTGCCGGACTTCCGGTCGGTATCAATATCTGCTGCCATGTCAACAGACACGCCGTGCGAGTGATCTAAAGATAAAAAGGTAACGTGTTTCTTCTATATATAGTGTGTTCTGATCAAACAGGAACAAAATGTATTGTTTTATAATAGGAAGAAACGCAGAAAGGAATCGACATGAATCATCATATTACAGTACCCATGAGCAGTGCGGAAGCAAAGAAACTTCATGCGGGGGACTATGTATATATCACCGGAACAATCTATACCGCAAGGGATGCAGCCCACAAAAGGATGCAGGAAACACTGGACAAAGGTGACGAGCTTCCTCTTGCATTACAGAATAATGTAATCTACTATATGGGACCTTCGCCGGCCAGAGAAGGTCGGGCAATCGGCTCTGCCGGACCTACTACGGCCAGTCGTATGGACAAGTATGCGCCCAAACTCCTTGATCTGGGTCTGGTGGGAATGATCGGAAAAGGAAAACGTTCCAAAGAAGTGGCTGATGCCATTGTGCGTAACGGGGCGGTTTATTTCGCAGCGGTAGGCGGAGCAGGCGCTCTTCTGTCAAAATCCATCATCAGATCGGAAGTGATCGCTTATGAGGATCTGGGAACGGAGGCCATACGCAGATTGGAAGTGGAGAACTTTCCGGTTATCGTGGTGATCGACAGCGAAGGACAGAATCTGTATGAAACAGCAGTGAAAGAATATCGTGTGGAAGAACCGAATGGAATGTAAATAATTACCAAAATAAAATATATTATTTGTGTAAAAAAAGTAATTGACAAATCATATGCCCTTGGATATAATAATATTCGCGTCACAAATGAGACGCAGAACAATTTTATATTGGTAGAGGGAATTCAGACTATGGAGAAATACTCAAGAGGCTGAAGAGGCGCCCCTGCTAAGGGTGTAGGTCGTTTACGCGGCGCGAGGGTTCAAATCCCTCTTTCTCCGCTTTTTCTACCAAGCCGTTTTCCTGTAAAAAACAGAAAAACAAAAATTGTAAAAAAGGTCTTGACACAGACGAGAACGGATGATATGATATCAGAGTTGCGTCTGGGAAAACAGACGAGGCGAACCTTGAAAACTAAACAGTAATGCAACCCTGAAGATTCGTAAGAATTTCAGAGAACGGTCTGTGAAGGAGAGGCCCATATTGGGACGATCCGGAAACAGACAAACCTAAAAACAGTAAGAACGGAAGGAATAGCCAGAGAGGTTGTTCTGGACGGGAAAAAACTTTATTACGAGAGTTTGATCCTGGCTCAGGATGAACGCTGGCGGCGTGCTTAACACATGCAAGTCGAACGGAGTCAACCTCTGTCAAAGCTTCGGCAGAGACTTGGTTAACTTAGTGGCGGACGGGTGAGTAACGCGTGGGTAAC
>JALFTO010000025.1 GCA_022779165.1 Lachnospiraceae bacterium | reverse complement strand
GGAAGCAATCTTCCACAGAGGAGACAGGGTGACGGAGTGCGCGCACAGCAATGTGCATATTCTCAAAAACGGGAAATTCATCACGGCGCCCACTGACAATCTGATCCTGCCGGGTATCACGCGCAAGCATCTGCTGTGTATCTGCGAGGCGCAGCAGATCCCGTATGAGGAGCGGATCTTCTCACTGGCGGAGGTGTTTGACGCAGATGAGGTTATTATTTCCAGCGCAGGAACGCTCGGCGTGGGCGTGTGCGAGGTGGATGGCAAGCCGGTCGGCGGCAAAGATCCGGAACTTCTGAAGAGACTTCAGAAGGCGGCTGTGGATGATTTTGAGAAGGAAACCGGACACAGACCGGATATCTTATAAGAAGGACGGGGAGTGCATCGATGAACATAAGAGAGCTTGCGGAATATAATGTCGGAGAAAATCTTGACCAGATCATGAATCTGGATCCAAGGGGATACGGAGTGTGCCGTATCCTGTATGCGGGCAGCAGATCATATACGGGAGAAGCGACGACCATGCACTGCGCCAGAGAACTTGGCAGGCTGCTTAAGCCGGGCGATGTGGTTTTCCTGATCACGGGATTTATCTTAAGGCCGCACAAGCAGCCGGAGACTGACGGCAGCGTCAGTACGGTGCTGCTTGCCAGGGGGCTGATCCAGGCATACGGCGTGACACCGGTGATCATCTGTCCCGAGGAGAATAAGCCGGCGTTTGTCAACATGGTGCGTGAAGCGGGACTTCATCTGTATGACGGCATCAGTGAGGCTGCCGAACTGCCCCTGTCAGTTGGGATCGTGGCATTTACCAAGGACAAAGACAGAGCGGCCTCACAGGCAGAGCAGCTCCTTGCAGAGGGAAATCCCAAAGCTGTGATCTCCAATGAAGCTCCGGGAGCCAACTGCTGTGGGGAATATCACAATGCGGTCGGTGTGAACTGTACGGAACTGGAAGCGAGGATGGATGTTCTCTTCCGCATGGCAAAAGAAAAAGGCATCTGGAATATGGCGATCGGCGATCTCGGAAATGAGATCGGCATGGGAGCCATAAGGGAGCATATCCTGAAATATATCCCCTATGCCGGGGCAGGGGAGTGCAGCTGCGGGTGCGGTGGAGGAATCCTGGCGGATTCGGCGGCGGATCATATCATCACGGCAACAGTGTCTGACTGGGGATGTTACGGACTGCTGGCAGCGACAGCGTATCTGAAAGGTGATATTTCCATTATGCATACGGAGGAGATGGAGGAGAGCGTGCTGAAAGCGGCTTCCCAGAACGGGCTGGTCGACATGACGGGGTCGCTTCTGCCGGGAATCGACGGCTTTGACTGCAGGATGAACCGCACCATTGTCAGCCTCATGCGTCAGTGCGTGGAGTACAGTCTCGGTTATGATAATGAAAAGTGGTTTAATGTGACGCTCCAAAAGGAATTTTTCCAACAGAATCTGAAAAAAGCCTTGTAAAAGAAAGAAATTTCCTGTACCATTCTGTATGGAGTTTGAACTTGAAACAATAATAAGAAGACAGCGGCAGGCAGAATGGAACGGACGGATTTTTACAGAAAAGTAATGGCGCTGGTGATACCGATGGCGCTGCAGAATTTGATCAATGTGGGCGTGACAGCGACGGATGTCATTATGTTGGGAAGGGTAGGAGAAAAAGTCCTTTCCGGCTGCTCGTTAGGGGGACAGGTGTTTTTTATATTCAGCCTGTTCCTTTTTGGGGTATCCTCCGGAGTGTCGGTACTTGCCGCACAGTACTGGGGCAAGAAAGACACGCGCACCATTGAGAAGCTGTGGGGGATCGTCACAGTGATTGCAGTGACAGTGGGGCTTATATTCTTTCTGTGTGTTCAAATGTTTCCGGACCGGATCATGCGGATCTTTACGAATGAACCCGAAGTCGTGGCACAGGGCGTGAAGTATCTGAGGATTGTTTCGTTTACCTATCCTATGGTTGCCGTCAGTATGACGTATCTGAATCTGATCCGCAGCATAGAGAAGGTAGTTATTTCCACGGTGGTTTACGGATGCTCTTTGGTATTGAATTTTGTGATCAATGCGATCTTGATCTTTGGACTTTTCGGAGCGCCGAGGCTCGGAATTGTGGGGGCGGCAATCGGCACATTGTCGGCAAGGGCGTTGGAACTGCTGCTGATGCTCTGGTATGCTGTCCGCAAAAACGATGTTATCCGTATGCGGATTTCCTGCCTGATCCATCCGGACAAGCTTCTTTTCCGGGATTTTATGAAATATGCCGGTCCGGTGATCGTAAATGAGATTTTGTGGGGCGTCGGGTATTCGGCCAATGCTGCAATCATAGGGCATCTTGGCAGCAGCGCCGTTGCGGCAAATTCGGTAGCGCAGGTGACAAGGCAGCTATCCATGGTGGTGGTCTTCGGGATCGGAAACGCAACGGCAATCATGATCGGAAAGGCGATTGGAGAGAACCATAGAAATATTGCGGAAATCTATGCGGCCAGACTGATCCGGCTGGCGTTTGCCGGAGGCTGCATCGGAGGAACGATGATCATGCTCATCAGACCGCTTATCATCAGAGGGCTCGGTTTCTCAGGGTTGACGGCGGAATATATGAGATGGTTTTTGTTCCTGATGTCTTTCTATGTAGTCGGACAGGCTGTGAATACCGTATTTGTCGTAGGAATTTTCAGAAGCGGCGGGGACACCCGGTTCGGGATGATCCTGGATATGGGTTCCATGTGGTTTTGTTCCATTTTGTTTGGAGCAGTTGCAGCGTTTGTGCTCGGATTCAGCGTACAGGCGGTATACTTTATCCTGCTTAGCGATGAGCTGGTAAAACTGCCGTTTACCTTTTGGAGATATCGCCAGAAGAAATGGCTCAAAAATGTAACGAGATAATGGAATAGAGATAATTAAATATAAATTTAATATACATACAGGAGGAGAGAAAATGAGTGAAAGAACCTGGAAACAAAAGCTGATCCTCGGGATTCAGCACACCCTGGCAATGTTTGGCGCAACGGTACTGGTGCCTGCACTGACAGGACTCAACACATCCATCACGCTGTTCTGTGCAGGAGCGGGAACCTTATTGTTCCACTGGATCACCAAGAGGAAGGTGCCTGTATTCTTGGGTTCCAGTTTTGCATTTATGGCAGGAATCATGGCAATCATCGGGGAGTCACGAATGGGCGATCCGGATTTCATGGATAAGCTTGCTGCCGTGAAGGGAGCGCTGATCATAGCGGGACTCGTGTATGTGGTATTCGCCGGACTGATCAAGCTCTTTGGCTATGAGAAGGTGAATAAGCTGCTGCCTCCGGTTGTTACCGGCCCCATCATCATCGTGATCGGACTTCGCCTGAGCGGTTCTGCGATCAGCAATGCGTTCTATTATAACGGCGAATTCAGTTTGAAGGCAATTTTAGTAACGGTTGCTATTTTATTGACGATCATTATTGTTTCGGTTTATGCAAAGGGTATTTTCAATCTGATGCCGATTTTATTTGCCATCATCGTAGGATATCTTGTCTGCCTGCCGATGGGCTTCTGTGATTTCACAGCAGTGAGAGAGGCTCACTTCTTCTCCTTTATGGATCAGGATATTCTGGCACAGCTGCTGTGCGTACCGGTATTCCGCATGGATGCCATCCTTGCAATTGCACCGATCGCTCTCGTAACAATGATCGAGCATGTTGGAGATATCACGACGAACGGCGCTGTGGTCGGCCAGAACTTCATGGTGGATCCCGGTATCCACAGAACCATTCTCGGAGACGGTATCGCAACTGCTTTTGCGGGACTTTTGGGCGGACCTGCCAATACGACCTATGGCGAGAACACCGGTGTGCTTGCGGTGACCAAGGTTTATGATCCTGCCGTGATCCGGATTGCTGCTGTGTTTGCCATCATCCTCGGTGTGTTCGGCAAGTTCGGAGGCTTTATCTCCAGTATTCCCTCACCTGTGACGGGCGGAATCGGTATTGTACTTTACGGTATGATCTCCGCAGTCGGTGTTCGCATTCTTATTAATTCGAGACTTAACTTTGGGAACAGCAGAAACCTGTTGACGGCGGCTGTGATCCTGGTGCTTGGCATCGGATGTGACAGTGTTCCGGTTTACGGTTCGGTAACGATCTCCGGTCTGGCACTGGCAGCTGTAGTGGGTATCCTGATGGCATACATTCTGCCGGAAGGTGATGACAGTGTGCTGAAGTAGGCAGTCAGGCCTGTGGAAGAGCAAGCGGCTGCTTTTGAATGTGCACTGCAGGTTTATGTTATATTGATTGTCAGAGGAATAAAGATTTGGCGTTGCAATTTTATATCGGCGGTTCGGGCGCCGGTAAGAGCACAAAACTATATAGAGACATCATAGAACAGTCCGTGGCAGAACCACGGACTCGTTTTCTTGTGATCGTTCCCGATCAGTTTACCATGGAAACGCAGAAACAGCTTGTCCTGATGCATCCGAAGCACGGCATCATGAATATTGAGGTGCTGAGCTTCGGCAGACTGACACACCGCATCTTTGAGGAGATCGGCGGTGACAACCTTCCTGTTCTGGACGATACGGGCAAGAGTCTGATCCTGCGGAAACTGGCGGCGGAGCATGAGCAGGAACTGACTGTATTGTCTGGCAGAATGAACCGGATGGGGTACATTAACGAGGTGAAGTCCGCCATCTCGGAATTCATGCAGTACGGAATCGGGCAGAAGGAACTTGGAGAACTGGTGGATTTTTCGCAGAGCAGGGGTTCTCTCTGTTATAAACTCAGGGATCTTAAAGTGCTGTATGAATCGTTTTTAAAGGCGATCGACGGCAGATTTGTGACAACGGAAGGAAAACTGGGGCTGTTGGCGGCAAAGCTTGATCAGTCATCGCTGGTCCGCGACAGCATCGTGGTGTTTGACGGATTTACCGGATTTACTCCGATACAGAACCGTGTGATTGAGAAACTGCTTGTGATGGCGCGGGAGGTACGTGTGACGATCCTGATGGATGCGGATGAGAATATTGACCGGGATGACGGCGAGCAGAAACTCTTTGCACTGAGCAAAAAGACGATCCGGTCATTGACGCATCTGGCGGAGAAAAACGGGGTGCCCAGGAAACCGGATATCCTGCTGTCGGTTACTCCTGTGTGGAGATTTTCACACAATCCCGGCATGGCACATCTGGAGCAGGAACTTTTCCGTTACCGGAAAGGTGCCTTCCGGGGAGAACAGGATGCGGTCCGTGTGTCGGAGGCATCCACACCCAGAGAGGAAGTGCGTCAGGTTTGTCTGCAGATCAGGAGGCTGTTGCAGGAAGAAGGGTATCAATACAGAGATATCGCAGTAGTCACGGGAGATATGTCTGCCTATGCGGATCACATAGAGGATCAGTTTGACATCTTCGGGATTCCCTGTTATCTGGACGCTGCCAGGGGGATCGCCCTGAATCCTTTTGTGGAGTTTATCAGAAGCGGATTGCGTGTGATCCTGGAAGACTTCTCCTATCAGTCGGTCTTTCATTTCCTGCGCTGCCAAATGGCCGGTGAGATCGACAATTCACAGGCTGACAGATTGGAAAATTATGTGCTGGCACACGGCATCCGCGGAAGGAAACGGTATCAGGAAATGTTTGTGCTGCGGGGAGCCGCAGAACAGGCGTTAGAGGAACTGGAACAGGTGAACGGGATCCGGGAATGCCTTATGGAAGCGTTGGAACCTCTTTTGGATGTGGGGACGCAGGTGAAGGATTATGTCGGATGCCTGTACCGTTTTATAATAAAGAACAACTGTTATCAAAAGCTTGAGAAGATGGGGGACGATTTTGAAGCGGCGGGAGACCTGGCGCGTGCAAGGGAGTATGCACAGATTTACCGGCTGGTAATGGAACTTTTTGAGCAGCTCTTTGATCTGTTGTCGGAGGAGCATATGGCATTGCAGGAGTTTACGGACATTCTGGATGCCGGGTTCGGAGAGATCCAGGTGGGGACGATTCCGCAGAATGTTGACCGCGTGGTGGTAGGTGACATGGAGCGGACACGTCTTAAGGAAATCAAGGCATTGTTTTTTGTGGGCGTCAATGATGGCAATATCCCGAAGAACGGCGGGAATGGCGGGATTCTGTCCGATATTGACAGAGAGTTTCTGTCACAGGGGCAGTGGGAGATGGCGCCAACGCCCAGACAGCAGATGTATATCCAGAGGCTGTACCTGTATATGAACATGACAAAGCCGGAGGAGCGGTTATATGTTTCCTATTCCCGTACCGGAAATGACGGGAAATCATTGCGGCCTTCTTATCTGATCCAGGTGCTTAAGGGACTGTTCCCGGAGCTTACCGTCCATTCGGACAGCATGGATCAGGAGGAAATGGTCGGAAAGGATCAGGTCGCTGTCTGGGAGGACGGTTTTGCCACGCTGGCGGATCAGCTTCGCAGGTATGCCGTCGGGGAACTTAAGGATGAGGAGCGGGAACGCTATTTCTTTACATTGTATGATGTATACCGTGGGCAGGAGGACTACCGGAACAGATTAAACGAACTTACGGAGGCGGCTTTTTACCGGTATCGGCACAGCCCGCTCGCAAAGGAAACGGCAAAGGCTCTGTACGGGGCGGTGCTTACCGGCAGCGTGAGCAGGCTTGAGCGGTTTGCCTCCTGCGCTTACAGTTATTTCCTGCAGTATGGCCTTGAACTAAAGGAGCGGGAGGAGTATTCGTTTGAGGATGTGGATATGGGAACATTGTTCCACCGTGTTCTGGAGCGGTTTCCGGCACTTCTTGCCGAGCAAGGGCAGAACTGGTTTGATTTCACGAAGGAAACGGGAGAGCGGCTGCTGGGTCAGGCCATTGAGGAGGTCAGTGTACAGTACGGAGACAGTGTCCTGTTCTCAAGTGCCAGATATCAGTATGTGGTCAGCCGCATGAAACGAATCCTGGGCAGAACAATCTTTACCCTTCAGGATCAGCTGCGCAAAGGAAGCTTTGCACCGGAGTATTTCGAGGTGTCGTTTCAGAGCCTTACCAATCTGAATGCGGTGAATATCAGGCTGACGGAGCATGAGAAAATGCGCCTTATGGGGCGTATTGACAGGGTGGATCTGTGCCGCGATGAGGATCACGTGTATGTGAAGGTGATCGATTATAAGTCCGGGAATCACAGCCTGGATATCGCGGCGGTGTATTACGGTCTGGAACTTCAGCTTGTCGTCTATATGAATGCGGCGATGGAACTGGTGGCACGGACGGAAAAGGGAAAGCAGACTGTCCCTGCGGCACTTCTGTATTATCACGTGTCCGATCCGATGATACGGGATGAGTCGGGAGGCTTGTCGGAGGAGGAGCTTCAGGAGAAGATCCGGCAGGAACTGCGTATGACGGGGATTGTTAATGACGAGGATGCGGTGATCCGGATGCTTGACGGAACGGTTGACGGGAAATCAAAGATCATTCCCGTGGAATATAAAAAGGACGGTACGCTGACGGCACGTTCAGGGGCGCTTGATGAAGCACAGATCCGCGTTGTGTCCGACTATGTGAACAGGAAGCTCGGAGAACTCGGCAAAGATATCGTATCGGGCGTTATTGAAAAAAAACCATATCATTACGGGCAGCAGACGGGCTGCGATTACTGCAGCTTCAAGGGTGTGTGTGGATTTAATCTGCGGATACCGGGCTATGAGCAGCGCGACCTGGAGGCGCTTTCGAAGGACGAGGCACTTGAAAAGATGCGATAACAGTTCAGCCATGACGAGCAGGGAAAGCACCGTTGGTACGGCTTTGCGAATGGCGCGACTGAACTGTTATAAAGACTTAATAAGATTCATGTGAGAAAGGAGAAAACCGAAGTGGGCGTTAGCTATACGGCTGACCAGCAAAAGGTCATCGATACGAGAGGAAAGAACATATTGGTATCTGCGGCGGCCGGAAGCGGTAAGACGGCCGTATTGGTGGAGCGTATCGTACAGCTTGTGTGTGACAGCGACCACCCCGTGGATATTGACAGGCTGCTGATCGTTACCTTTACGAATGCGGCGGCAGCGGAGATGCGCGAGCGTATCAGCGATGCACTGTCAAAACGGCTGCAGAGCCGGCCGGAGAACGATCATCTGCAGCGACAGCTCACGCTGCTTCACAATGCGCAGATCACGACGATAGACAGCTTCTGTCTGTTTGTGATCCGCAATAATTTTAACGACATCGGTCTGGACCCGGGATTCCGTGTTGCGGACGAGGGGGAACTGAAGCTTCTGAAAAAGGAAGTGATGGAACGGATGCTCGAGGAATATTACGCTGCCGGGGATGAAGAGTATCTGCGCTGTGTCGAGAGCTTCAGTGAGAAGGGCAGTGAAAAGCCGCTGGCGGAACAGATTGAGAGCCTGTGTGCCTTTGCGGAAAGTTATCCCTGGCCGGAGGAATGGCTGCAGCAGGCGGCGGATGCTTATGCTGTGGCAGATGGCGCTTGTGAACCGGAGGATCCGGGCACCGGGGCGGGAGAATGCCTTGGGGACAAAGCCACAGTACCTGAGTGGCTTGCGTTTGCCGAGCGCGATATCAGACAGACGGTGGAAGGCTGCAGGCAGAGGCTTGGGGAAGCGCTTAAATTGTGCGAGGAGAGCGATGGCCCTTATATGTACGGGGAGCTTCTGGAGAAAGAATGTGAGATGCTCTCGCGGGTGGAAACCGCAGAACACTTTGAAATGCTCGGGGAGCAGCTTGGCGGTGTGATGTTCGGCAGGCTGCCCTCCAAGAAGGATGACACCGTGTCTGTACAGAAGCGGGAGCTGGCAAAATATATGCGAGGTCAGGTGAAGGATACACTGCAAAAGCTTCGTGACAGGTACTTTTTCCTTCCATATAAGGTCATGTCCCAGGATCTTTGTGAGAGCGGCAGGATCGTGCGGAAGGTAGTGTCCATGTCACTTGATTTCAGGGAGCGGTTTCGGCAGAAGAAACAGGAGAAGAATCTGATCGATTTCGGGGATATGGAGCACTATGCACTCAATATTCTTCTGGAGAAAACAGAGGAGGGGTATGTTCCTTCCCGCGCGGCGAGAGATTACCGGGCATATTTTTATGAGATCCTGATCGATGAATATCAGGACAGTAATCTGGTGCAGGAATATCTGCTGCAGAGCATATCGGGAGAAGCAGTGGGGACTTATAACCGCTTCATGGTAGGGGATGTGAAGCAGAGCATTTATAAATTCCGTCTTGCGAGACCGGAGATCTTTATGGAAAAATTGAAGAGTTATACGGAGCAGGATGACCGGAAGATGCGCATTACGCTAAAGCAGAACTTTCGGAGCCGCAGACAGGTGCTTGACTGCGTCAATGCTGTCTTTTACCGGATTATGAGAGAGGATTTCGGCGGGATCGAATATGATGATGATGCGGCGCTGTATCCGGGCGCGGTTTATCCGGAATACGATTCGTGCACTTCGCAGCTGATCCTGTTAGAGAGGGATCAGCAGAGCAAGGCTTCCAAGACGGAACAGGAGGCGGAACTGGCGGCGGCGCAGATCGAGAAGCTTATGGGCGGATACCGGGTGACGGATAAAGAGACCGGCATGCTCAGGAATGTGCGCTATGGGGATATTGCCATTCTGGTGAGGACAAATGCCGGATGGGAGGAGGAACTGAGGAAAGCGCTTGGGCGCCATGGCATACCTGCCTACTCCAGCTCCTCCACGGGATACTTTTCCTCGGAGGAGATCCGCAGAGTGATGAGTTTCCTGCGGATACTCGACAATCCGCTGCAGGATATTCCGATGTACGGGGTGCTCGTCTCTCCGATGGGAGGTTTTACGGAGGAGGAGATTGCAAGGATCCGTGCGGATCATAAGCAGGTGAGCCTGTATGAGGCTCTGCTTGCGTGGCGCACAGATGTTAAGGTGGAGGCTTTCCTGAATCTTTATGATAAACTGCGGGCGCTGGTGAGCAACACACCGGTGCGCAGGCTGATCAGAGAGATCCTGGAGGAAACCGGATATTACCGGTACATTACCGCCTTTCCGGATGGCGTGAAGAGAAAAGGCAATTTGGAGATGCTGCTAAAGAAAGCGGCTGATTTTGAGAGCACCAGCTATTACGGCCTGTTTCATTTTATCCGCTATATGGAGCAGCTTGAAAAATATGATGTGGACTACGGTGAGGCGAATGTACTGGATGAGAATGCGGATGTGGTGCGCATCATGAGCATCCATAAGAGCAAGGGCCTGGAGTTCCCGGTCTGTATTGTGGCGGGATTGTCAAAGCGCTTCAATATCAGGAGTGAAGCGGGGATGTTCCTTACGGATATCGATCTCGGGATCGGCTGCGAGGCGGTGGATCCGGAGCGCAGGATCAGGCGAACGACTCTGCGGAGGAATGTCCTTGCCAGAAAGCAGAGGCTGGATAATCTGGGCGAAGAACTGCGCATCCTGTATGTGGCGATGACACGTGCCAGAGAGAAATTGATCCTGACTGCATGCGTGGATGATATTGACAGGAAACTGACGGAGTGTATGAGCGAAGCAGACGGCGGGGAGAGCAAACTGTCTTATCTTACCCTGCAGGATGCGGGATGTATGCTGGATTTCCTCCTCCCGGCATGGCTTGCGGGACAGAGGGAATGCTCCGATATGGAGCTGATCCGAATGCATTCGAAAGACATCGTCAGAGAGGAGCTTCAGTCGGATATCAGTGGAAATCTGCGCAGGGAACGACTGCTTGCCGGCAACTATCCGGTGGATGAACGCATGGAGGATGAGATGTGCGGGAGGCTCTCCTATGAATATCCGCACAAAAATCTGGAACAGTTATATACAAAGACCACGGTATCGGAGCTGAAGCTTGAGCGCATGGTGGAATTGTCTGAACCGGTAAATCAGATGTTTGATACACAGATCCGCAAGGCGTATGTGCCGCGTTTCGCGGGACAGATACAGGAGCTGTCCGGCAGCAGCAGAGGAAATGCCTACCACCGCGTGATGGAGCTTTTGAGACTCGACATACCGGCAGGAACAGACGGAGGGGCACAGGCAGAGATTTTGGCCAAGGAAGAGATCACATCGCAGATCAGAGGATTCGCGGCAGAGGGAAAAATGCCGGAAGAGTATGTTTCCTGTGTGTCAGAAGACAAGCTGTTACGATTTTTGAATACACCGGAGGCATGCCGGATGAGAGAGGCAGACGAACAAGGGCTTCTTTATCGGGAACAGCCCTTTGTGCTGGGACTACCCGCAAAGGAAGTCAAAGAGGAATTCCCGGAGGGCGAGACGGTTCTGATACAGGGTATCATAGATGTGTTCTGGGAGGAAGAGGATGGAATCACTGTCCTTGATTACAAGACGGACCGCGTCCGGGAATCGCAGGAACTTATCAGGCGTTATCAGGCACAGCTCGACTGGTATGGGGAGGCACTCTTCAGACTGACGGGAAAGCCCGTGACGGAGAAGCTGATCTATTCCTTCTGCCTGAATGAGATCATCCGCCTGTGACAGCGTGCAGATCGTGGTGGTTTCGACCGGGCGGTGAATCTGATCTTTCTCCCCGACGCAGGAAGTCGGTTATTGTAAAATGTGAGAAAGTATTTTATGATAGTAACGTGAAACATAACTGTGAGGGAAATGAGCAGTTAAAATTACACTCGAAAAATCCTAAAGGAGGAGTAACTATGAAAACAAAATTCGGTATCAAGGAAGTCGTTGCGATCGGTATCGGCACTGCGCTGTTTATCGTGCTGACCAATGTGCAGGTGCCTTTTGGCATCATTCCCAACACGGCGCTTCAGTCAAGGGTTGCGGTTCTTACCTTCTTCGCAGCAGTGTTCGGACCTGTGGTGGGCGGAGCAATCGGTCTGATCGGACATGCCCTCGGTGATGCGCTTTTCTACGGCGGTATCTGGTGGAGCTGGGTATTCCCGGATGCAGTGTTCGGTATCCTGGTAGGTCTTTTTGCAAAGAAATATGCCGTGAAGGACGGCGGATTCACTACCGCAAAGATTATGATTTTCTTTAACGTGGTACAGGTGATTGCCAATGCCATCGCATGGATCGGTCTGGCTCCGGTGCTTGATATTCTGATCTATGCAGAGCCTGCGGAGAAAGTGTTCATTCAGGGTGCGCTGGCATTCGTCGGCAACATTGTGGTAGCAGGTGTGCTTGGAACGCTTCTTGCTTACACTTACTCTAAGGTAGGAGGAAAATCTTCCAGCTTAAAGAAAGAGGATTAATCCATTTTGAAACCGATCATTGAATTTAAGGACTATACCTTTAAATATCGGTCACAGACGGAGCCGACTCTCCGGGATATCAATTTGTCGATCTATCCCGGGGAGAAGGTTTTGATCGTGGGACCGTCAGGTTCAGGAAAATCGACGCTGGCTCACTGTATCAACGGACTGGCTCCGGCCTCCTTCCGGGGAGAAGTGCAGGGAACATTGCGCGTGAAAGATACAGACCCCGCCGAGGCGGGGATTTTTGGCATGTCCAAAATTGTGGGGACGGTGCTGCAGGACACGGATGGTCAGTTTATCGGCCTTACGGTTGCGGAGGATATCGCATTTGCGCTTGAGAACGACTGTGTGGAGCAGGGCGAAATGTTCGACCGTGTGAAAAAGGTGGCAGAGGTGGTCGATGTCCGCAAGCTGCTGGGTCATGCACCCACGGAGCTCTCGGGTGGGCAGAAGCAGCGCGTGTCCATGGCCGGTGTCATGGTGGATGACGTTGACATTCTGCTGTTTGATGAGCCGCTTGCCAATCTGGATCCGGCTACGGGCAAACGGGCGATCGATCTGATTGATCAGATCAGGAAAAACAGGAATGCCACTGTTGTGATCATCGAGCACAGGCTGGAAGATGTATTGTACCGGGAGGTCGACCGCATCATCGTTATCGGCGAGGGGCGGGTTGTGGCTGACGGCAGTCCGGATGAACTGCTCTGCGGCGATGTGCTGGAACGTGAAGGAATCAGGGAACCTCTTTATATCACGGCGCTCAAGCATGCGGGATGCACGATCACGCCGCAGACCCATCCGGCGCATATTGATACGATCGATCTTGATCCTTACAAAGAGCAGGTCAGAGCATGGTTTGAGACGGTGAAGCTTCCGGACAAAAAGACTCCGGCGGAGACGGCACTGGAGATTCTGGATCTGGATTTTGCGTATATTTCCGGAAAACCGGTGCTGAGGGATATCCGGATGAAGGTAGCAAAGGGCGAGATGCTTGCCATTGTCGGAAAGAACGGCGCCGGCAAAAGTACGCTGTCCAATCTGATCTGTGGATTTTTTGATCCTGATAACGGTGAGATCCGGCTGAACGATCAGAACATCGGCGGTCTGTCGATCAAGGAGCGCGGGGAGCGGATCGGCCTGGTGATGCAGAATCCGAATCAGATGATCTCAAAACCCATGATCTATGATGAGGTGGCGCTTGGTCTGAGAGTGCGCGGTGTCCCGGAGGAAGAGGTACAGGAGCGTGTTTACCGCACGCTGAAGATCTGCGGACTTTATCCTTTCAGGAACTGGCCGGTGTCGGCACTGAGTTTCGGACAGAAGAAACGTGTCACAATCGCCTCGATCCTTGTGATGGATCCTGATATCCTGATTCTGGATGAGCCTACAGCAGGGCAGGATTACCGCCATTACACGGAGATCATGGAATTCTTAAAGAAGATCAATGAGGAGCAGGGGATCACGATCCTCATGATCACGCATGATATGCATCTGATGCTGGAATACACGGATCGTTCTGTGGTGATCGCAGACGGCAGATTGCTGGCGGATGACACGCCTGCCAGAGTGCTGACGGATGAAAAAATTGCGGAGCAGGCATATCTCAAGAAGACTTCACTGTATGATCTGGCGGTGCGATGCGGTATTGAGGATCCGTCCGCTTTTGTGGAACGGTTCATTTACTATGAAAGGCAGGTGCGCTAGATGGCGAGATTGCTCACGTATTCCGATAAGGATACCTGGATCCACAGACTGAGCGGCGTGACAAAGCTTTTGTTCTTTCTGCTTTGGTCTGTTGCGGGAATGCTTACCTATGATACCAGAGTGCTGCTCACCATGCTGGTGATCAGTCTGATCATGTATAAACTGTCAAAGACAGAGTGGCGGCAGGTGGGTACGGTGTTTAAGTTTATCCTGTTCTTTTTGTGCCTGAATCTGCTGACGATCTTTGCGATCTCTCCCTATCAGGGGACCGAGATCTACGGGACGAGGACGGAGATCGTCCATCTCTTCTGGCATTATACGTTGACGAGAGAACAGCTCTTTTATGAGTTCAATATCATGCTCAAGTACTTTACTGTGATTCCGGTGGTGCTGATCTTTGTCGTGACGACCAATCCCAGCGAATTCGCAGCTTCCCTAAACCGTATCGGGATCAGTTACCGGGCGGGATATGCGGTTGCCATTGCACTGCGCTATGTGCCGGATGTACAGAGTGATTTCACCAAGATCAGGCACGCACAGGAGGCCCGCGGGATTGAGATGTCGACAAAGGCGCCGCTCCACAAACGTCTGAAGAGCATGGCGGCGATCATATTCCCGCTGATCTTCTCCAGCATGGACCGGATCGATGTTGTGGGCAATGCCATGGAACTCAGGGGCTTCGGCAAAAATAAGAAGCGTACCTGGTATTCGGGAAAAGCGCTCACGATGAACGATTATCTCGTCATGGCGTTTGTGGTGATCTTCTGCATTGGAGCCATGGTGGTTACTTTCCGTGACGGCAGCAGGTTTTACAATCCTTTTGTGTGAGGTGCGGTATGTTTCAATATGTTCTGTTTGATCTGGACGGTACGCTGACGGATCCGAGAGAGGGAATTACCAAGAGCGTACAGTTCGCACTGGCGCAGCAGGGCATCTCTGAGCCGGATCTTAAGAAGCTGGAGCCTTTTATCGGGCCGCCGCTAAAGGACAGCTTCATGGAATTCTACGGGATGACGGAGGAGCAGGCTGCACAGGGTGTGGCAGATTACCGGAAACGGTTCGCTCCGATCGGGAAATTTGAAAATGAAGTTTACCCGGGGATCCCGGAAATGCTTGGCAGTCTGAAGCGGGCCGGGATCAGGCTGGCGGTAGCTTCGAGCAAACCGGAGACATTCGTGTGGGATATCCTGAAGTATTTTAAACTGGACGGCTATTTTGATGTGGTCACCGGCAGTGAACTCGACGGTACCAGAAGCAGGAAGGAAGAGGTTGTGGAGGAGGCTCTGCATCGCCTGGAACTTGACGGACAGCCTGTCAGCCGCGAGAATTGCGCCATGGTAGGAGACCGCAGATTCGATATTGAGGGCGGCAGACAGTTTCGATTGACAACAGTCGGAGTGACTTACGGCTATGCGGCGAAGGGCGAACTGGAGGCGGCAGGAGCCGATTATATTGTGAAGAATCCCGTACAACTCACAAAACTTCTGCTGGGAGAGAAAAGCCGTGAGAGCGCTTTCCTCAGAACATGGAACGTCCTGTCACCGCTGATTGTCTATTATGTCGGATTTAATTTGTGCTATATGCTGATCGCGGCAGGAATTCAGGTCAGTGCCGATCAGGGTAGCGCTTCGCAGACATGGCTGTACGATAACAGTGTGCTGGTTTTTAGCTTGTGCAGGATGTGTTCCATGATTGCGGGAATGGCCGCAGTGTTCCCGATGTTTCGGAAAGAGACGGTGGACTGGAAGGGCAGTGTGAGACTGCCCGTTCTCACAGTGGGGATACTGGCTGTCGCGATGGCACTCGGAACGAACATACTTTTTTCGCTTCTGCATATCACGGAGTTGTCAAAAAGCTTTGCCGATGTGGCGGGGCAGCAATTCATGGTACCCATCTGGCAGGGACTGCTCCTGTTCGGTGTGGTTTCTCCGCTGGCGGAGGAGATTGTGTTCCGGGGCGTGATCTATAACCGCCTCAAAAAGTACTTTCCGGTGTGGATCGCGATTCTGACATCGGCGGTTCTCTTCGGAGGGTATCACGGCAATCTTGTGCAGGGAATCTACGGTTTCCTGCTTGGAACAGTGATCGCATGGCTCTATGAAGTTACGGGAAATTTCAGGATTCCGGTCATGTTTCACGCTTTTGCTAATATCAGCGTTTTTCTGATGACGTATGATCCGGATATTGCAGCCGCCGTAAACACATGGATCAATTTTCTGATATTTGCAATAATTTCAATTTCAACCCTGTTTTTTATGGGAACCAGAAAAAAGAACTGAAAAAAATCAGTTCTTTTTTTATACACAATTCTGCTTGCCGTTTTTGGTAGAAATTCCGATTTTATCAATTCTGTTTCCATTCCGATATATCGTACAAATTAACTTAATGACAGAATTTTATATTTATAATTATAAATTGTCAAATTATCAGACTACTTGTCAAAATTAATTGTTTACACGGAGATGAAAAGGGAGTATGATAAAAACAATCAAAAGAATTATTATTGTATACAAGTATACGGAAAGGATGAGAGGATGTTTGACGTAAAGACAGAAAAACCCATATCCCCTTTATACAGAAAGGAATTTGAGCACGACAATTGCGGTATCGGTGCATGCGTGAACATCAAGGGCACGAAGAGCCGTGAGACGGTTGAGAATGCGCTGAAGATCGTGGAGAATCTTGAACACCGCGCAGGTAAGGACGCGGAGGGCAAGACGGGAGACGGTGTCGGAATCCTGGTGCAGATCTCCCACCGCTTTTTCTCAAAGGCGGCAAAGGCACTCGGGATCACGCTCGGGGGAGAGCGGGAATACGGGATCGGTATGTTTTTCTTCCCACAGGATGAACTGCGGCGCAATCAGGCAAAGAAGATGTTTGAGATCATCGTGGCGAAAGAAGGACTGGAATTCCTGGGATGGCGCGATGTACCTACTGTGCCGGAGGTTCTGGGTCACAAGGCTGTGGAATGTATGCCTTGCATCATGCAGGCGTTTATTAAGAAACCGGCCGATGTAGAGAAGGGGCTTGATTTTGACAGACGGCTCTACATTGCAAGGCGTGTGTTTGAGCAGTCAACGGAAGATACGTATGTGGTGTCTCTCTCCAGCCGTACGATTGTATACAAAGGAATGTTTCTGGTGGGACAGCTGCGCACTTTCTTTACGGATCTGCAGAGCCCGGATTATGACTCCGCTATCGCCATCGTGCACTCCCGTTTCTCAACGAACACGAATCCGAGCTGGGAGAGAGCGCATCCGAACCGCTTCATCGTTCATAACGGCGAGATCAATACGATCCGCGGCAATGCGGACAAGATGTACACCCGTGAGGAAAATATGGAGTCCGAGCATCTGCACGGACTGCTTCACAAGATCCTTCCGGCCATCAACGCTTCCGGTTCCGATTCCGCAATGCTTGACAATACGCTGGAGTTCCTAGTGATGAACGGCATGGATCTGCCGCTCGCGGTGATGATCACGATCCCGGAGCCGTGGGCAAACAACCGTACCATGAGCCAGAAAAAGAAGGATTTCTACCAATATTATGCAACGATGATGGAGCCGTGGGACGGGCCCGCTTCCATCGTATTTTCCGATGGAGACATCATGGGCGCTGTGCTCGACCGCAATGGTCTGCGTCCTTCACGCTATTATATCACGGATGATGATCAGCTCATTCTGTCCTCCGAGGTCGGTGTGCTTGATATCGATCCGACCAAGATTGTGAAGAAAGAAAGGCTTCGCCCCGGTAAGATGCTTCTGGTCGATACCAGAAAGGGAGCAATCATCGACGACGATCATCTGAAGGAGAGCTATGCATCCAGACAGCCTTACGGTGAGTGGCTGGACAGCAACATGGTGGCGCTTCGGGATCTCAAGATCCCCAATCAGCGTGTGCCGGAATTTTCCTATGAGGAGAGACAGCGGATGCAGAAGGCGTTCGGCTACACGTATGACGAACTCAAATCGAGCATCCTTCCGATGGCCAAAAACGGTGGGGAAGCGATCGCTGCGATGGGTGTGGACACACCGATCCCGGTGCTGAGCAAGACGTACCATCCGTTATTTAATTATTTTAAGCAGCTGTTTGCCCAGGTTACCAACCCGCCGATCGATGCGATCCGAGAGGAGGTCGTAACGTCCACGACGGTATATATCGGCGCGGAGGGGAATCTGCTGGAGGAGACACCGAAGAACTGTAATGTGCTGAAGGTAAATAATCCGATCCTCACCAACACGGATATCCTGAAGATCAAAAGCATGAAGGCAGAGGGCTTCCGTGTGGAGGTCATCCCGATCACTTATTATAAGAATACAAGTCTGGAGAAAGCGATCGACAGACTGTTCGTGGAGGTGGACAGAGCGTACCGTGACGGCGCGAACATTCTGATCCTCTCCGACAGAGGCGTGGACGAGAACCATGTGGCGATCCCCTCACTGCTGGCAGTTTCCGCGCTCAACCAGCATCTGGTTGTCACCAAGAAGCGTACCAGTGTTGCACTGATCTTAGAGACAGCGGAACCCAGGGAGATTCATCATTTTGCAGCGCTTCTGGGCTATGGCGCCTGCGCTGTCAATCCGTATCTGGCACAGGAGTCGATCCGCGAGCTGATCGACAACCGGATGCTCGACAAGGATTACTACGCGGCAGTGGATGACTATAACTCCGCAGTGCTTCACGGCATCGTGAAGATCGCTTCCAAGATGGGTATTTCGACGATACAGTCCTATCAGGGTTCAAAAATTTTCGAGGCGATCGGAATTGACACAGATGTCATAGACAAATATTTTACCAATACCGTATGCAGAGTCGGCGGTCTGTCGTTAAAGGATATCGAGAAACAGGTGGATGAACTGCATTCCAAGGCGTTCGATCCGCTCGGTCTGGAGAACGACCTGACACTGGACAGCCCCGGCAACCACAAGATGAGGAGTGGCGGAGAGGAGCATCTGTACAATCCGGCGACGATCCATCTGCTGCAGCAGTCCACAAAGCTGGGCGATTATGAGATGTTCAAGCAGTACACAGCGCTCGTGAATGACGAGAATTCCGTCAAGAATCTGAGAGGGCTGATGGATTTTAACTATGCGAAGAAACCCGTTCCGATCGAGGAGGTCGAGAGCGTTGACAGCATCGTGACCAGATTCAAGACGGGTGCAATGTCCTACGGCTCCATTTCCAAGGAAGCGCATGAGACACTTGCAATCGCCATGAACAAGCTCCACGGCAAGTCCAATTCCGGCGAGGGCGGCGAGGATCTCGAGCGTCTGACGGTAGGTCCGGACGGACTCAACAGATGCTCCGCCATCAAGCAGGTGGCGAGCGGACGGTTCGGCGTGACCAGCCGCTATCTGGTCAGCGCACAGGAGATCCAGATCAAGATGGCGCAGGGCGCGAAGCCCGGAGAGGGCGGACATCTGCCCGGCGGCAAGGTGTATCCGTGGGTGGCCAAGACGAGACATTCGACGCCCGGCGTGGGCTTAATCTCACCGCCGCCTCACCACGATATCTATTCCATTGAGGATCTGGCACAGCTGATCTATGATCTGAAGAATTCTAACAAGGATGCAAGGATTTCCGTCAAACTCGTGTCTGAGGCGGGCGTCGGAACGGTCGCAGCCGGTGTGGCAAAGGCGGGAGCGCAGGTGATCCTGGTGTCCGGTTATGACGGCGGAACCGGCGCGGCTCCCAAGAGTTCGATCCACAATGCGGGACTTCCGTGGGAACTGGGACTGGCGGAGACGCATCAGACGCTGATCATGAACGGCTTGAGGAACAAGGTGCGTATCGAGACGGACGGCAAGCTGATGAGCGGCCGTGATGTGGCGATCGCAGCGATCCTCGGAGCGGAGGAATTCGGTTTTGCGACAGCGCCGCTCGTGACGATGGGCTGTGTGATGATGCGTGTATGCAATCTGGATACCTGCCCTGTGGGCGTGGCAACCCAGAATCCGGAGCTTCGCAAGAACTTCCGCGGCAAGCCCGAGTATGTGATGAATTTTATGAAATTCATCGCACAGGAACTGCGGGAATATATGTCAAAACTCGGTGTCCGGACGGTCGATGAATTGGTCGGCCGGAGCGATCTGCTGAGAGTGAAAGACGGTCTGCAGGGCCAGATGAGCCATGTGGATCTGAGCAATATTCTGAATAACCCTTATGAGGGAAGCAAGGAAAAATGTACGTTTGATCCGAAACAGGTATACAATTTCGGGCTCGAGAAGACGCTCGATGAGCGTGTACTGTTAAAACAGCTCGGAAAGGCTCTGGAGACAGGGCAGAAGCGAAGCATCGAGGTGGAGGTCAAGAATACGGACCGTGCCTTCGGTACAATCTTCGGTTCGGAGATCACAAGACGTTACGGCGATACACTGGAGGAGGATACGTACCGCGTCATCTGCCACGGCGCAGGCGGACAGAGCTTCGGTGCGTTCATTCCCAAGGGGCTTACGCTGGAGCTGACCGGTGACAGCAACGACTATTTCGGAAAAGGTCTTTCCGGAGGCAAACTCGTGATCTATCCGCCGACGGGCAGCAAGTTCAAACAGGATGAAAATATCATCATCGGCAATGTGGCGCTGTACGGCGCGACGAGCGGCAAAGCCTTCATCAACGGCGTGGCGGGAGAGCGGTTCTGCGTGCGTAACTCAGGTGCCATCGCGGTTGTGGAGGGCGTCGGCGACCACGGATGTGAGTATATGACAGGCGGACGTGCCGTCATCCTCGGCAAAACAGGCAAAAACTTTGCTGCGGGTATGAGTGGCGGTATTGCCTATGTGCTGGATGAGGACAACGATCTGTACACCCGTCTGAATAAGGAAATGGTATATTCCACTGAGATCACGTCGAAGTATGACGTGCTGGAACTCAAAGATATGATCAGAGAGCATGTGGCTTACACCAATTCCGAGAAGGGAAAACAGGTTCTCGATAATTTCGGAGAGTATCTGCCGAAGTTTAAGAAGATCATACCGTATGATTATGACAGGATGTTGAAGGCCATCGTACAGATGGAAGAGAAAGGCTTAAGCGCTGAGCAGGCACAGATCGAGGCATTTTATGCCAATCTGCGTAAGTAAGGGAGGAAGAAACGATGGGAAAACCGACAGGATTTATGGAATACGAAAGAAAAACCTCCGCTGCTGAGAAGCCTCAGGAGAGAATTAAGCATTTTAATGAGTTCCATACACATCTTCCGAAGGAACAGCAACAGCTTCAGGGAGCGCGCTGTATGGAGTGCGGAGTGCCGTTCTGCCAGTCCGGCATGATGATCTGCGGCATGGCATCCGGCTGCCCTCTGCACAATCTTGTGCCGGAGTGGAATGATTTGGTCTATACGGGTAACTGGCAGCAGGCGTATAATCGGTTAAAAAAGACAAACAATTTTCCGGAATTCACCTCACGCGTGTGCCCGGCACTGTGCGAAAACGCTTGTACCTGCGGGCTGAACGGAGATCCGGTATCGACGAAGGAGAACGAGTACGCCATTATCGAGAATGCGTATGAGCAGGGGTATGCGGCTGCAAATCCCCCGCGGGTGCGCACCGGGAAAAAGGTGGCTGTCGTCGGAAGCGGTCCTTCCGGTCTGGCCACGGCGGATCAGTTGAATAAGAGAGGACATTCCGTGACTGTCTATGAGCGCTCGGACCGTGTGGGCGGACTGCTCATGTACGGCATCCCCAATATGAAGCTGGAGAAGCAGATCGTGGAGCGCAAGGTAAAGATCATGGAGGAGGAAGGCGTCACCTTCGTGACGAATGCGGATGTTGGAAAAGATATCAAGGCGTCGAAGCTCTTAAAAGAGTATGACAGAGTCGTGCTTGCCTGCGGTTCCTCAAATCCGAGAGACATCGGCGCGCCTGGAAGAGATGCGGAAGGGATCTATTTCGCGGTGGATTTCCTCAAGGCAAACACAAAGAGCCTGCTGGATTCCGGTTTCCAGGATAAGAAATATATCGACACGAAAGATAAGGATGTCGTGATCATCGGCGGCGGGGATACGGGAAATGACTGCGTGGGAACCTCCGTCCGCCACGGCTGCAAATCCGTGACGCAGATCGAGATGATGCCCAAGGCACCCGATACAAGAGCGGAGAACAATCCCTGGCCGGAGTGGCCGAAGATCTGTAAGACGGATTACGGTCAGGAGGAAGCGATCGCACTGTTCGGTCATGATCCGAGGATCTATGAGTCCACCGTGAAGGAATTCGTCAAGGACAAGAATGGAAAGCTTAAGGCGGTGAAGATCGTGAAATTGTCCTGGGAAAAGGATGAGGCGACCGGCCGCATGAATATGAAAGAAATCCCCGGCAGTGAGCAGGTTCTGCCTGCACAGATCGTCCTGATCGCGGCGGGATTCCTGGGCAGCCAGAAGTATGTGACGGATGCGTTCGGTGTCGAGGTCAATGAGAGGACGAACGTAAAGACCGCGCCCGGCGAGTACCGGACGAATGTGGCGAATGTCTTTGCCACGGGCGATATGCACAGGGGACAGTCCCTGGTGGTATGGGCGATCAGAGAGGGCAGAGAGACGGCGAGAGCCGTCGATGAGAGCCTGATGGGTTATACGAATCTGGGGATTCAGTAGAGATCTGGCGGAAGACCGACTCGGGGATTCAGCAGAGACTCGCCGGAAAAAGGTCGGCAGGGAAATTTGCGGATTGAATTATGCTTTGCAATATGATACACTTTGTGTGGCGGTCGTGGAATGGCCGCCACATTTGTTTTTCTTGTCCTAATTTTCTAAACTCAGGGGGAATTGAAAAGTGTTGGAAATGATTAGTAACGTGTTGACAAAAATCGACGATTTGGTGTGGGGAATCCCGCTGATCGTTCTGATCCTAGTGGTCGGTGTTTTCCTGACCATACGCCTTAGAGGCGTACAGTTCTCAAAACTCGGCCTGGCGATCAAATACATCATGCAGAATGATAAGAGCGGCAAGGAAGGCGAGGTCAGCAGCTTCGGTGCGCTGTGTACTGCCCTCTCCGCAACGATCGGTACCGGCAATATCGTTGGTGTTGCGACAGCGCTGGTGGCAGGCGGTCCCGGTGCCTTGTTCTGGATGTGGCTGGCTGCGCTGTTCGGAACGGCGACCAAATTTGCGGAATGTATGCTGGCGATGAAATATCGTGCCGTTGCTTCGGATGGGCATATTCTCGGCGGACCTTTTTACTACATAGAGAACGGTATGGGCAAAAACTGGCGGTGGCTCGGCAAGATCTTTGCGTTCTTCGGTGTCTGCGTCGGCCTCATGGGAATCGGTACCTTCACACAGGTAAACGGCATTACCAGCGCAGTCAACAATTTCTTTGATCCATCGAATGCATGGGCCGCAAATCTTTTCGGAAGAGAGTATTCCTGGACGGTTGTGGCGGCAGGCATTCTGCTCACGCTCTGTGTGGGACTGGTTATTATCGGCGGATTAAAGAGAATCTCCAGAGTGGCTGAGATTATCGTACCTTTTATGGCGATCCTGTATGTTGCGGCCAGCTTTCTCGTGATCGTGTGCAACATCACGAAGGTGCCTGCGGCGATCGTGGAGATTGTGCAGAGTGCGTTTGGTTTCCGTGCGGCAGCAGGCGGCGCTCTCGGTGCTATGATCCTTGCGATGCAGAAAGGTATTGCGCGAGGCATTTTTTCCAATGAAGCAGGCCTCGGAAGCGCACCGATCGCGGCAGCTGCGGCTAAGACGGACGAGCCTGTTCATCAGGGGCTGGTGTCCATGATGGGAACATTTATCGATACGATCGTGATCTGTACGCTGACAGGACTTACGATCGTCATTACGGGATCGTGGAATGTGGGACTGGAAGGCGTGGCGGTCACCACGAGAGCTTTTCAGGAGGGGCTTCCGTTCCCGGATCAGATAGCGTCCTTTATCCTTATGATCTGTCTGGTGTTTTTTGCCTTTACGACAATTCTCGGATGGGATTATTACAGCGAGAGATGTCTTGAGTATCTCACAAACGGTAACATGAAAGCGGTGAAGGTGTACCGCTGGATCTATATTCTGGCAGTGTTTATCGGACCTTATATGACGGTTGCTGCCGTGTGGACCATTGCAGATATTTTCAATGGTTTGATGGCGATCCCGAACCTGATCGCGCTCGTTGCGCTCAGCGGTGTGACAGCAGCGGAGGTTAAGAAATATTTCGCAAACGGAAAGGAATGAGTAGATGGAAGATGAAAAACGATATGCGGTGCTGATCGATGCCGAGAATGTGTCAAACAAGTACGGCAAGCTGATCATGGATGAGATCAGTACCTACGGCGTTGCCACCTACAAAAGATTATACGGTGATTACACGACACCGAGTGTCAAGGCGTGGATTGAGAGCCTGAAGGAGTTCGCAATCACGCCGGTGTTCCAGTGCAATTACACGCAGGGGAAGAGTGCGTCGGATACGGCGCTGATCATCGATGCCATGGATATCCTTTATTCGGAGAACGTGAACGGCTTCTGCC
Source organism: Lachnospiraceae bacterium (assembly GCA_022779165.1). Classification (GTDB taxonomy): domain Bacteria; phylum Bacillota; class Clostridia; order Lachnospirales; family Lachnospiraceae; genus VSOB01. Next base: position 1,770 of record JALFTO010000025.1, on the reverse strand, counting down.
TCGTCACCTCGGACAGTGATTTCACCAAGCTTGCGATGCGTCTGCGCGAGTCAGGCATGTCGGTGATCGGAATGGGAGAGCAGAAGACGCCCAATTCACTGGTGGCGGCATGTGAGGAGTTCAAGTTCCTCGACCTTCTCTACAATGAGGAGGCGCAGAAGACGACTGTCGAACAGAAGAAGAAATCGGGAGGCGGAAAGGACGCGCTCCAGAGCACGGAGACGGTCAACAACATTCCGAGCAAGAAGGAGATCGAGAAGGTGGTGGTTTCCATCATCAATTCCCTGGCGGATGACGACGGCTGGGTGAATATCTCCGAGATCGGCACGGGCCTTCGGAAACGTGTGCCCGGCTTTGATCCCCGAAATTATAAGTGCGAGAAGCTCAAACAGCTCATCGCAGGCTTCAAGTCAATCGAGATCAAGACAGAGCCGAACGCCCATCACCGGATCCTCACGATCGTGTATGCGAGGGTGAAAGATAAGTGAAATTTTGATAAAGTGTGTTGCCAAAAACCGGACTGTGTGCTATGATACATTCAAAGCATATCAAGTCCGGTTTTTTCTTAATCATTCTATGATCACATCTGAAATTCTGAACTTCAATGCTTTTCAACAATTACATGACAAAAGCAGAGAGGTTTGGGAAAGGGTAAGACTAATGGTGTCAGATCGGCATTTTTTCCTCTCTGTGAAGAAGGAGGAATGCCTATGGCAAAAAGAAAACAGAAAAGGAAGCATAATGACAATGCGACGGTGCGGAAAGCAAGTGCTGTTTCCAACAGAAAGTACAAGGACACGGTATTCCGGATGATCCACAGGAGAAAAAGGGAACTTTTGGAACTTTATAATTCCCTGAACGGCACATGTTATACGAATGCGGAGGAACTGGAGATCATCACGCTGGATGAGAATCAACTGCTACTTCGAATGCGAAACGACGTTTCCTGCATTTTGGATTTTCGGATGAATTTTTATGAGCATCAATCCACATGGAATCCGAATATGCCGCTGAAATTGTTGTTTTATGTAGCGGGCGCATATCATGGATGGATCAAGCAGAAACATTACGATCTTCATGGAAAGAGAAGGATTGAACTGCCGTCACCGCGCTTTTTTGTTTTCTATAATGGAACGGAACAGCATGAGGATGTCGAGGTTATGAAACTGTCGGAATCTTATCGTATCAAGGATGATCCGCCAAAACTGGAACTTGTTGTCACGCAGTACAATATCAACGAAGGACATAACGAAAAGCTTTTGATGGAGAGTAGGACGCTACATGGATATGCTGTATTTGTGGGGAAAACCAGACGATTCCATGACAGTGGGCTGGCGGTAGATGAGTCGGTGAAGCGTGCTGTGGATGAGTGTATTCATGAGCATATTTTGGAGGATATTTTTCGGGAGAACTACGAGGAGGTTGTAAAGATGGGGGAAGTAGAATTCTGGGAAGAATTGCATTATCGGACTATGGAGAAAGAACTCAGGGAGGATCTCAGAGAGGAACTAAAAGAGGATCTCAGAAGAGAAGAGATATCTCGATTGATTGCAGTTTGTAAAGATTTGGGTGTAAGCCGGGAAAAGACGCTGGAACAGTTGAAAAAACAATATCAACTGGATACGGAAACTGCTGAGCAAAGCTTGGCGGAGTGTTGGTAAGACGAGAAAAAGAAATATCGGCTGAATTAAAAGATGGCTCCTGATGCAAGACGGAAATGATCCTGCACCAGGAGTCTTTTGTGCTTGGATATACAAAACAATTGCCGTA
>JALFTO010000010.1 GCA_022779165.1 Lachnospiraceae bacterium | reverse complement strand
TCGCTTTCTCTGCCTGCCGCACATCCCGCACCATCGCCGCAAATTCCGCAGGCTCCATGGAAAAGGTGGAGTCCGGATTCTTGATCGCCCTGTCGAGGCAGAAATGCTTCTCGATGATACTGCCTCCCATCGCAACAGATGCCACGGCGCCGACAGAACCCATGGAATGATCCGAAAGCCCGACCGGCACCTGGAATCTCTCACCCATATCCGCCATTGTCTTAAGATTCATACTGTCCGAGATCGCCGGATAAGCACTGGCACAGCGCAACAATGCAAGCTGATCATTTCCCGTCTCACGGACGGCAGCCACAGCCTCCTCGATCTCTGCGAGGCTTCCCATTCCTGTGGACATGATGATCGGTTTTCCCTTGGAAGCCACATATTTGATCAGCGGAATATCTACAAGTTCAAAAGAAGCGATCTTATAAAATTCCATGCCAATCCCCTCGAGGAAATCGACAGAAGTCCGGTCAAACGGTGTGGAAAAGAAATCAATCCCGGCTTTGTCCGCCTCTGCCTTCAGTTCCGCCTGCCACTCCCATGGCGTATACGCCTTCAGATATAGGCCATACAGATTTTCCCCTTTCCAGGTTCCGTCCGTAATATTGAAATATTCATTATGGCAGTCGATGGTCATGGTGTCTGCCGTATAAGTCTGGATCTTGATACAGTCGGCACCCGCCTCCTTCGCCGCGTGAATGATCTCCTTCGCATGATCGATACTGCCGGCATGATTGGCTGACATCTCCGCTATGATATATGCGGGATGTCCGGTTCCGACGGTACGTCCCTTGATCTGAATTGTCTGTTTATTCATATGATAATTGTCCTCTATTTCCCCATCATCTGATATTTCAGTTCCGCCAGTTTCCAGTCCGTCTCATTGTCGATGTCCTGCACTTCTGTCTCCGGCATCTCGATCGAGAGCATCCTGTCGGTGAAGATCTGCTTCTTTTCCTTAAAATTCTCAACCTGCATACAATAAAACTGTCCGCAGTCATGGTAGAACGGCTCCAGGTCCTGAGAGCGGCTGCCTGCGTGCTGTGGGTATTTCATGACGGTCAGACCGTCCCGGATCACAAAGGCACGCTGGGGCGGGAACGAATACCGCACAACCGGAACGACAGAATCCACATCCTGCTCCTCGAGCAGTTCTATTCCGTCCCGCAGTTTCTGCACAGTGACAAACGGTGCGGTCGGATAAATGCAACATACCGTGTCAAAACACTCACCGTTTTTCTCATATTCCGCAAGCACCTCGAGAAGCACCTCCGCCGTGGTGGCATAATCTCCGGAAGTCGCATCACTTCGCATAAAGGGAACCTCGGCGCCCGCTTCCAACGCAATCTGCGCGATCTCTTCGCTGTCCGTGGACACCATGACCCGGTCAAAGATACCGGCATCAAGTGCTGCCCGGATCGAATATGTCAGAATCGGTTTCCCGCAGAATGACCGGATATTCTTCTTCGGAATCCGCTTACTTCCGCCTCGTGCCGTGATAATCGCAATTCTTTTTTTATCTCTGCTTTGCATCTTTATCCCTTTCCGCCACCTGTGAACCGTTTTCCAAACCTCTGACCGGCACAGGGCTGCAGACCATCATTTCTTTTTGTAATATTCACACAGCTTCCGTACTGCCGTGATCACATCCTCTACATCCTGATCCGTCAGGGAATAGTAGAGCGGAAGGCTCATGATCTCGCTGTATAACTTCTCCGCGTGAGGACACAATCCTTTTTCATACCCCAGTTTCTCGTAATAGGGATGATAGTAAACAGGAATATAATGTACATTACAGCAGATGTTCTCCGCCGTCATCGCCTCAAAGAACTGCTTTCTGTCTATTGTCAGCTTCTCCGGACGGATCCTCAGGATATACAAATGTCTGGTCGTATCCGACTCGGGGATCTCCTTCTGGACAAACAGCTCCGGTATCCGGGAAAATACCTGATCGTATTTTGCCACGATCTCCTTCCTGCGTCTGCTGAACATGGGAAGCTTGTCAAGCTGGCTGCTGATCAGCGCCGCCTGCATATCCGTCATGCGGTAATTCATACCAAGTTCGATCTGTTCATAGTACCAGCTTCCGTGTGCTTCATGCTGCAGCAGTTGTGGCTCTCTGGTGATGCCATGTGTCTGGAACAGTTTCAGCCTCTGATAGAGCTTCGGATCATTCGTGAGGACTGCACCGCCCTCGCCGCCTGTTACCGTCTTGACCGGATGAAAGCTGAACGTGGTCATATCCGCGATCGAGCCGACAGGTCTGCCGTCATACAGCGTCCCGATCGAATGCGCGCCATCCTCAATGAGTGTGATGCCTTTCTCATGGCACATCTCAAGAAGGGGATTCAGTTCCACCGCCTGCCCGGTATAATCCACTGCAACGACAGCTTTTGTGCGCTCTGTGATCTTCTCCTTCACACAGGCAGGATCGATATTATAGGTCTCCGGATTGATGTCCGCGAACACCGGTCTGGCTCCGCAGTACAGCGCACAGTTCGCCGATGCCGCAAAGGTAATGGGCGTCGTGATGAGTTCATCTCCCTCACCGATCCCTGCCGCCTGGCACGCCATATGTAATGCTGCCGTTCCGTTGCTGCATGCCACAGCATACCTGGCCCCCGTCAGCTCGCATAGCCTTTTCTCCAGATTCCCGATCTGCGGACCGCATGTCAGGAAATCACTGCGCAGCACATCCGTCACCGCTTTGATATCCGCTTCGTCGATATATTGATGTCCGTAAAACAGCTTTGTGTCACGGACAGGTGTCCCGCCCTCAATTGCCGGTTTTTCCATCTCAATTCACTCCCTATTCTTTCTCACTCATTCACGTTCACCGCAGGCCGGGCCCGCAAAACATCTTATGTCATGAATCACGCATACGCGGAGGCAGAAAGGTCTGCCCCTTCCGCAACCGCGTACGATCTCTTCCTGTAACTGTTCCGTCTCTTCACAGTTACCTTTTCCCTATTACTTTTTTATTTTTCCAGTTCCACACCTTTTAACAGTTCCTGAATCTGCGGAACGCTGAGCCACTCCGTATTGTTTCCGGAACTGTAGGAAAATCCTTCCGGGACCTTCTTGCCCGTAGGCTTCGGCCTGCGGCTCTCGCTCCACACCATCTGCGGATAGACAATAAAATGTTTCTCATATTCATAGGTCGTCATGGAATCCTCTACCGTCACCATGATCTCATGAAGCTTCTCGCCCTCGCGAATACCGACCTCCGGCATCTCACATCCCGGCAGCATCGCCTGCGCCAGATCGGTGATCTTGAAGGAAGGAATCTTGGAGATAAAGGTCTCACCGCCCTTCGACTCCTCGAGCGCCTTGATCACCAGTTCCACGCCCTGGGTCAGGCTGATCCAGAACCTCGTCATGCGGTAGTCCGTGATCGGGAGCTCTTTGCCACCGTTTTTGATGATATTATGGAAAAACGGAATGACCGATCCGCGGCTCCCCGCCACATTGCCGTATCTGACGATCGAGAAGCAGATATCCTTGGAACCGGCATAGGCATTTGCCGCGATAAACAGCTTGTCCGACACGAGCTTCGTGCCTCCGTAAAGATTCACGGGATTTACCGCTTTATCCGTTGAGAGCGCTACCACTTTCTTCACCGTCCCGGCATCAAGCGCCGCATCGATCACATTCTGTGCACCATGGATATTCGTCTTGATCGCCTCGTCAGGATTGTACTCGCAGGCCGGAACCTGCTTGAGCGCAGCCGCATGGATCACGTAATCCACACCCTCGAACGCTCTCTGCATCCTCGCTTTATCACGCACATCTCCGATAAAGAAGCGGAGCTGATTTTCCTTGTTGAGTTCCTTGAACTCATTCTGCATGATAAACTGCTTGAACTCATCCCTGGAATAGATAATGATCTTCTTGGGATGATAATGAGTCAGCACATATTTGGTAAAACATTTTCCGAAGGAACCCGTCCCTCCGGTGATCAAAATCGTTTTATCGTTTAACATCGGTTATTCTCCTATCCGCATTATAAATATCCCGATACCTGCGGATTTTCCCCGCAAGCACCTGACGCTATTCTATCACAATCTTCCGCCGTTAGCAATTCCGGTTTATCTGCGCTGCAGTGTCCAGATCTGGTTGTCGTTTCCATCATATGGCCTGATCGTGAGTATCTCACCGTCACACGTCAACGCATAATCATTTCCGTAAGTGATAGCATACCCTTTTTCTTCCACTTCTATGATCCTAAAGCAGGCATTGTCAAAATCCTGCCCGACAATCGTCTCCGGATCATCCGGTTCCCCGCTTAAGGACAGCAGCAGCTGCGTGGACTGCAGTCTCAAAAGGTCATAATTGTATTCATGATGGATCTCAAGAATTCCGCTATGATTCTCGTCCAAAGGAACGAGTCTCACAGGTGTCGCCCGATTGATCTCATCATCCTTACTGAGTTCTCCCAGCACGGCAATTCCGTGATCCGGCATTGTCACCGGTGTGACGATGTAATGTCCGTCCTTTACAACACCGGCATCCGCAAGTTCCTGCCTGATAATCTCATTCAAATGCTCCGTGTACGCTACCGTATCATGATCCACCTTGAACAGATCATGGATTACCTGATTTCCTGACACCCATGTCAGGAGAATCACAACTGCCGCCACTCCATATCCCGCAAGCATTGCCCGATCCACACGATGTCCTTCCACACCTGCAAGCACTCGTTCTCCTGCCGCGAGGTATCCCGTCACTGCATAGGGGATCAGGAGCAGGAAAAAAGGAAGCGTATACTGTGCCGCCGTCTCCCAGAACAGCTGGAACAGAAATCCTCCGACAAAGATCAGTGCAAAGAAGAGTTCCTGCGGTGACGCTTTCTTTCCCTTCAGGAAAACCCATGTCACACAACCGAGGAGAATCATGGCATGAAACAGATTGGCATATTTCACAAGGATACTTCTGTTATCCTGCTGCAGCAGGCGCTCCATACTCTCCGGCTGCTCGACCTGCGGGTACTGCCTGTTGTTTGCCACAACACTTTCAAAGGTTGGCTCATTCCATTCGATTGCAAGCTTCCTTCCCATAAACCGGATAAAATGCCCCGGTGTGTCCGTCAGATTCTCCAGTCTGCACCAAGCTCCTTGATCGCCGCCTCCTGCGCCTTTGCGGTATCTCTGTCATTTTCCGTATAGACATCAATATTATAACTGTCAAATTTCACCGGATTGCCGTTCTCATCCTCACCAAACGCCATGGTGACCCATGCGATCATGGGAGACCCCTCCGACAGCTCAAATCCCATCCTGTGCTCCAGGATCAGATCCGATGCCATGTTGATCATCGAGATCGCAGCGGCAACAAAGACCGCCCCGACGATGGCGGATGCTTTCCTTCCCTGCCAGAGATCCACCAGCAGGAAGACAACGATCGCCACCACAAAGATCAGATACGTATTCTTGAGCCATACGCCGACTGCACACAGCAGTGCCATAAGTGCAAGCTGATATCCCTTATGCTCCTCCATGAAGCGCACTTCCCAGTAGACGGCGCCCAGAATGAACGCAAGACCCGGCAGATTCCCGTAAATAAACGTCACATACATCAGAAACGGGAGAAACATCATACATGCAAGAAAGATAAGATTCTCTTTTGACTTACTTTGTTCCTCACTGTGCATGGTCAGACTGAAAATCCTTGAGACCAGATGAAGCGAGATCACGATGGACACAGCGTTCAGAAAATGAAACGCATCGTAATTGGACGGTCCGAAGATCCGGAAAAAGAACCACAGAAACACCACGATCCTCGATTGAAACGGCCAGTAGTCAAAATAATTCCCCTGAACAAACTGAGAGAAATTATAATTCCGGATCTGATCGGCAGCACTGCAGATGGCAAGCTGGTCACCATGCGGTTCCAGCTGTGTCGACAGGATGAACCACACAAGAAAAGCGAACAGCCCAATCACACCCACTGCTTTGATCAGTTTCTGATACGGCTCCAGATAGCGGGACAGCCGGAACTTTTTCCACAGGCAGACCACTCCCACCAGCAGAACATACAGGATCAGCGCCTTAACCGGTGAATCGGATACACTGGCAGCCTCCCCGACAAACGCATACTGAGTGCTGAACAGACTGAGAAGCGCCAGATAAGATACAAATACCCCGAACGGGATTAAGATCAATATACGAAACATGCTGTCTAATTTTTCTGACAGTTTTGTCATTTAAAACATTCCTTTCACAAATAATCCCGGATCTCCGGTCAGCAGATCTACCATTCCGAATCTCCGGTCAGCGCCCCTGCCCGTGAAACAGCCGCCGATACGCGGTCAGCGCCTTATAATACACGTAGAACAACAGGCTCGACTTCATATGAAGCGATGCCAGCTTCTTCTGCTCCGCGTCAAATTCCTTCTGATAGTAGGGATTCTCCCGGAAATCCGGAAATTCCCGCAGGATCCCCCGTTTCAGTTCTTCCAGAAAGGAAATCCTCTGTCTCTTCACGCCGATCATATACGTAAACAGCGTGTTCATATAGTAAAGCTTTGCAAACGCAAATTCCAGTTCCGTATGATACGGCTCATAAAAGCCTCTCTGCCTGCACTGCTCAACGAGCAGTTCTCCCGCCCGCATCCTGTCCAGACACTTCTGTTCGCTGATGAAATGCGTGGTGGAGCTTTGATCCTGATAATAGTAATACAGGGGCTCCTCCACCTTCTCAAAATGCTTACAGGAGAGCATCCAGACCGGTCCCGCGCAGTTATCCTCATAAAACATCCCTTCCGGGAAAGTAAGCTTGTTCTCCGCGATCACACTTCTCCGATAGATCTTGATCACCATGCTGCAGGGATTGAGCATGAGCTTCTTATATTTCTCAGGATCCAGCACACCGGTCTGATCCATCGTGTTGGCATTGACGATCGTCCCGATCTCCATCGTATGCTCGTGAACCTGGTGGAGATCACAGCCGACCACATCGGCGCCTGTCGTCTCTCCCTTCACGATCAGCTTCTCAAACATATCGGGGGCTGCCCAGTCATCGCCATCCATGAAGCCGATCCATTCTCCTGTCGCATTTGCAAGCCCCAGGTTTCTGGCTCCGCCCTGTCTCTTGTTGACAGGTGTCTGCAGTGCGCGCACCCGGCCGGGATGGTCAGCCTCATACTGTTTCAACATGACATATGTGTCATCCTTTGAGCAGTCGTCCACAGCCAGGATTTCGTAATCGTAAACCTCACCTGCTGCCCTCTCGGCCGCAGACTCTCCGTTCCCAATCGTCTGGTTTAACAGGGACTCCATACAATATTTCAGTTTTCCGTCCTGCGCCATCTGATAAAAGGGCACAATGATGCTGAGCTTCATTCCACTCTCTCCCTTCATTTTCCCAAAAGATCAACGTTCTCTGAGGATCTTGCCGTTCTCCACGCGGTAAACCATATCGCACTTCTCAATCGTCTGCAGCCTGTGGGCAATGATCACCAGCGTCTTACGTCCCTGGAAGCGGTTGATCGACTCCAT
>JALFTO010000006.1 GCA_022779165.1 Lachnospiraceae bacterium | reverse complement strand
GTGCGGCCGAACAGATACATTTCGCCTGTAAGAGAACTCCACACATAAAACAGTTCGTCGGAGGGTTCATAGGTGATATAGTGCGGCCGGTTTCCGATCTGCTCAAATATCTGCAGCTCCCGGAAGCGGTCAGTTCCTTTTTCGTAGGAAATCACCCGGTTATTTTCCGTATCCACGACAAGATATACCGTTCCGTCACTTGCAAGCGCGTGGGGCTGATGGACATGATTGGTCATAACTTTCCACTGCTTTAACGGAGCCCCCGGATTGGGGCTGTAGATGATCTGATCATGATAGCAGTCTACGATATAATAGGTGTTCCCGAGTTTTGTAATCTGAGTCGGTACACTTAATTGCCCATAGGCGTTGTTGGAGGAAGGATAGGAGGCCGAAACCGTTTTCGTGGTATGCGGGAATAAAAAGCATACAAGAACGGCAAGAAACAGGGTATACAGCTTCCTAATACAATTGATTGCAATATGTCTTTTGTTGTCTTTCTTTTTCATTTATTCTCTCACAATCACCGTTCCGGTCCTGCCTTTCGCGGCTTCAGACGCATGTGCCAGATCCGTGATGAGCACCTTCCCTTCGGGAACGCTGTCAAGATAGGTAATAGCGGCCTCAATCTTGGGGAGCATATTGCCTTGACCGAACTGCTTCTCCTCAATATATGCTTTGGCCTGTGCAACCGTCATGGAAGCGATCCCGGTCTGGGTTTCTTTTCCATAATCGGTATATACCTGCTCGACACCGGTCAGGATGATGAGCAGATCGGCCTGCAGGTCTGCAGCGAGCTTGCCGGCAATAGAATCCTTCTCGATGACTGCGGATGCGCCCTTCAGTGTGTGGCGCTGCTCGATGACGGGGATGCCGCCTCCGCCGCAGGCGATCACGACCTGTCCGGCCTCCGCCAGTGTGCGGATCGTCTCGATCTCTACAATATCGATCGGCTTGGGCGCTGCCACAACCCTGCGGAAGCCCTTGCCCGGAACTTCTGTCACATAGTTGCCCTTGGCAACTTCAGCATCGGCTTCCTCCCTTGTCATGAAGCGGCCGATGATCTTATTCGGCTCATAGAACGCATCGTCATAGGGATCCACGGTCACCTGAGTGAGTATGGCGCTGACGGGAGTCGAAATGCCGCGGCTTAAGAATTCCGAACGAAGGGAATTCTGGATATCGTATCCGACATATCCCTGACTCATTGCGGAGCACACGCACATGGGAACCGGCGTATAGTCGGGATTCACCCTGCGAAGCTCTGCCATCGCCTTGTGGATCATGCTGACCTGAGGGCCGTTGCTGTGCGTGATGGTCAGCTGGTAATCAGCCTCCGCGAGATCAGCCAGAGCTTTGGCGGTCTTTTTCACTGCGTCCCATTGTTCTGTTGTTGTATATCCCAGAGCTTCATGCCCGAGGGAGACTACGGCTTTTTTCTTCATATAATAATTACCTCACGTAAGTTAATACAGTGCTGCCGGTTAGTTCCTGTCTGCAGCAGCACTTCTCATTGCTTTCGCGTACATTATACCATGTTTCTCTTTGCGAATAAAGAATCAGGGAAAATTCTTTTTGAAAAAATGTAAAATTCCTATTGACATACTTGGAATAGTGGTGTATTATTCTTTTCAAGATAAACCTACCAATTAAGTATGAAATGTAGGAATGATAAAAACAACAAAACATTGCATTAAGGGAAGGGAGAATAAGAACATGAGCAACATTAAAAAAAGTGCAACGGAACTGATCGGCAACACACCGCTTCTGGAGGTAAGCAATTTCCAGAAAAAAGAGAATATCACAGGCGCAACCATTCTGGCAAAGCTTGAGTATCTGAATGCCTCCGGCAGCGTGAAGGACAGAATCGCACTCGCGATGATTGAGGATGCAGAGAAAAAAGGAACTTTGAAACCGGGCGCTACCATTATCGAGCCGACATCCGGCAATACCGGAATCGGACTTGCCAGCGTAGCAGCGGCAAAGGGATACAAGGCAATCCTGACACTGCCTGACACGATGAGCGTAGAGCGCAGGAATCTGCTGAAGGCATACGGTGCACAGCTGGTACTTACCGAGGGCGCTAAAGGTATGAAGGGCGCAATCGCCAAGGCAGAGGAGTTAAATAAGGAGATTGAGGGCTCCGTAATCCTGGGTCAGTTCGACAACCCCGCAAACCCTGCCGTACATGCAGCGACAACAGGACCGGAGATCTGGAACGACACGGACGGAAAGGTAGATATCTTTGTGGCAGGTGTCGGCACCGGCGGTACACTGACAGGTGTGGGAACATTCTTAAAGTCAAAGAATGCGGATATTAAGATTGTGGCAGTTGAGCCTGAGAGTTCACCGGTATTGTCCGGCGGACAGCCCGGTCCTCACAAGATCCAGGGAATCGGCGCCGGCTTTGTGCCAAAAGTACTTGATACAAATGTTTATGATGAGATCATCAAGGTAAAGAACGAAGATGCATTCCACGATGGCAAGGCATTTGCAACAGCAGAGGGAATTCTGGTAGGTATCTCCGCGGGAGCTGCGCTCCATGCGGCGAAGGAACTGGCACAGAGACCGGAGAATGCAGGTAAGACGATCGTAGCGCTGCTTCCTGATTCGGGAGACAGATATCTTTCCACACCTTTGTTTGCAGAAGCTTAAAAAGTATGATATGATATACCCGTTATTTACGGACAAAGCTGTCCCGGCATCCCTGTAGGAATGCCGGGACAAAAATAAAGCGGGTGATAAGAACAAATGGAACCGATTATTCAAATTCAAAATGTTTCAAAAAGCTTTGTGGGAAAGGACAATACGGTAGAGGCTCTGAAAGGGATCAGTCTTGATATTGATAAGGGCCAGATCTGCGGTATTATCGGTATGAGCGGCGCCGGCAAGAGTACGCTGGTACGGTGTCTTAATTTCCTTGAGAAACCCACGAGCGGCACGGTGTTGATAGAAGGGCGTGATCTTTCCCAATTAAGTGAATCGGAACTTCGCAGGGAGAGAATGAATATCTCCATGATTTTCCAGCATTTTAATCTGCTGATGCAGAGAAATGTAATCGATAATGTCTGTTTTCCACTGGAGATTGCGGGAGTTAAGAAAAAAGAGGCCCGCGTCAGGGCGAAGGAGCTTCTGGAGATCGTAGGGCTTTCGGAGAAAGCAAAGGCTTATCCGGCACAGCTTTCCGGAGGACAGAAACAGAGGGTGGCGATTGCAAGAGCGCTCGCCAATAACCCGAAGATCCTGCTCTGCGATGAGGCGACCAGCGCGCTTGATCCGACGACGACCAAATCGATACTGGGGCTTTTGAAACAGATCAATGAACAATACGGAATCACCATTGTGATCATTACGCATGAGATGGCGGTGGTACAGGAAATCTGTACACAGGTGGCGATCATTGAGGAAGGAAATCTGGCAGAGACCGGTTCGGTTGAGGAGGTTTTCTCAAGACCCAGAACCGCAGCGGCTAAGAAGCTGGTATTTCAGGAGGATCACAAATACGCCATCATGCAAGGCAAGAGGTGCATCCGCATCGTCTTTAAAGAGAATTCTTCCTTTGAGCCCGTGATCGGCAATATGGTGCTGGCATGCAAGGCGCCGGCGAATATCCTGCTGGCAGACACCAAAGATATCGGAGGTGTCGCTCACGGACAGATGATATTACAGCTTCCGGAGGATCAGGCAATTGCAGACAAGATGATCCATTATCTGGAGGAAAGAAATCTTACAGTGGAGGAGTTGAAAGACTATGTGGGATAGCGGGACGATTCAGATGCTGGCAGAGGGAACGGGGGTCACCCTCTATATGACATTGACCTCCACACTGATCGCATACGTGCTGGGGCTTCCGATGGGAATTGCCCTTGTGGTCACGGCAAAGGACGGGCTTCGTCCCAATGCACTGATCTACAAAGTGCTCGATGTGATCGTTAATATTACAAGATCTGTTCCGTTTCTGATTCTGTTGATCCTGGTGATACCTCTCACAAGGCTCATCGCGGGCAAGAGCTATGGCGCCACGGCGACGATCGTGCCGCTTACCATTGCGGCAGCGCCTTTTATCGCCAGAATGGTGGAATCTTCTCTGTTGGAGGTGGATAAAGGGGTGATCGAGGCAGCCCAGAGCATGGGAGCAAGTCTCTGGACAATCATCTGGAAAGTGCTTCTGGTTGAAGCAAGGACATCTCTGATTGTCGGAGCTACGATTGCATTGGGAACAATATTAGGATACTCTGCGATGTCCGGTGTTGTCGGCGGCGGCGGTCTCGGTGATATCGCCATCCGATACGGATACTACCGTTATGAGGCGGGTATCATGTGGGTGACCGTAATCCTGCTGGTAGTATTGGTACAGATTCTGCAGGTGATCGGGACGAGGCTTTCCAAGAAGCTCGACAGACGGAGCAGATAAGGAAACGGCGGCACACGCGGCAATCAGAGGCAGTGACACAGATATATGGCAATAAAAGGTTCGCAGAGCGTACCCTTTGTTGATAGAGAAAGTTTTAGGAAGTATAGGAGGAGAAAAAGTTATGAAAAAATCAGTTGTAGCAACACTTTTGGCAGCAGTGCTGGCAATCGGCACATTGTCCGCATGCGGCAGCAGTGCAGAGCAGGCAGCATCTGCGGCATCAGAGGAGACAGCAGTAGCAGCCACGGAGGCTGCGGCAGAAACAGAGACAGCCGAGACAGAGGCAACCGCAGAGACAGAGAGCAAAGGCACCATTACCGTTGCAGCGACCAGCGTGCCTCACGCAGAGATTCTTGAGGCAGCTAAGCCGATCCTGGCAGAGCAGGGCTGGGATCTGCAGATCACAGAGTTCCAGGATTATGTTCAGCCGAACGAGGTAGTAGAGGCAGGCGACTTCGATGCAAACTATTTCCAGCATGTACCGTATCTGGACAGCTTTAACGAGGAGAAAGGGACACATCTTGTTGCAGTAGGCAATATCCATTATGAGCCTCTCGGAATTTATCCCGGAACAGAGAGTGACCTGAATGCCATCTCCGACGGCGCAACCATCGCTGTTCCCAATGACACAACAAACGAAGCGAGAGCGCTGCTCCTGCTTCAGGACAACGGTCTGATCACACTGAAGGATGGCGCCGGTATTGAGGCAACAGTGAAGGATATCGCAGAGAATCCTCACAATATCAAATTTACAGAGCTCGAGGCAGCTCAGGTATCCAGAGTGCTTCCGGAGGTTTCCTTCGCGGTACTGAACGGAAACTATGCACTGGAGGCAGGTCTGAATGCACAGACCGATGCACTTGCGACAGAGACATCTGATTCCGAGGCGGCTAAGACATATGTAAATGTCATCGTAGTAAAGGAAGGCAATGAGAACAACGAGGGTGTGAAAGCACTCGTGGACGTACTGAAATCCGATGAGATCAAGAAATTCATCAATGATACGTATCAGGGTTCCGTAGTGCCTTTTGAGGATTAAGATTTCTCGTAGGTCAGAGTAAAAGAGTAAGAAATGAGCTGCCGTACAATGCGATATTCACTTAAAGATTAGTCCGCAGATTGCACGGCAGCTGTTTTTATGCGTTGGCATGCAAAACAGAATATGTAAAATAAGTATTGAATATTTCATACTAATATAGTATGATTAGAAGGACAAATAGGGTATATTATTGGGAGGGCAGAGATGAAGATTTCCACAAAGGGACGATATGCGGTCCGGGTCATGTTAGACCTTGCAATTAACAACACAGGAGAGTATATTAAGGTGAAGGATATCGCTGCCAGGCAGGAGATATCCGAGAAATATCTGGAGCAGATCATATCGGTACTGAACAAAGCGGGATATGTCAGGAGCGTCAGGGGTGCACAGGGCGGCTACAAAATTGCCAGAGATCCTAAAGAGTATACCATCGGGATGATCCTGAGACTTACAGAGGGCAGCCTGAATCCGGTATCCTGTCTTGATGATGATGTGAATGAGTGTGAGCGTTGCGATACGTGTGAGACGCTTGCCGTGTGGAAGGATCTCGCAAAGGCGATCAACAATGTGGTGGACGGAGTGACGATCGCGGATCTGGTGGAGAGGCATCAGGAGAGGGTTGCCGGTTCCTACAGCATATAACCGTCTGATCTGAAATAAAATGAAATGGGAATGTCTATGAAGGAAAGGAAGGGATACGGGACTTTTGTTTCTGTCGGAGGATTTCTCCTCTGTCCCGCATTGACTTTTATTTTAATAGAATGTTATACGCATAATCCCTTTGGGACGCTGCAGCCGGCGATGGCAGTATGGGTGCTGAATCTGGTGTTTTACTGGATGACGGCACTCTTTTTCCTGTTACTTATCGGACAGCTCCGTTTTGCACTGATGGCAGAGACTGTCCTTGCAATGGTAGTGGGATTGGCAAATTATTATGTATTGGTATTCCGCTCATCGCCTATCCTGCCATGGGATATCTATTCGTTCCGCACGGCGGCGAGCGTTGCGGATAATTTCAGTTATGCGCTTCCGGGCAAGGTATGGCTGGTTTTGATAGGATTTGTGTTTCTGCTCGTGGCAGAGTGGTTCCTGCCGGGACGGATCATCACATGGAAAAGGGGATGGCAGCGCCGGCTTGCCTGTCTGGGCATCTGCTGTCTGGTGATTTCGGGATTTACGACATTTCTTCATCAGCCGGCGGTAGTGGCCGAACTGAAGTTGTATGATAAACTGTTTACGCCGGATGCGATGCAGAGGCGGAACGGTTGTGCAGTGGCATTCCTGATGGAATTGAAGTATCTGATCGTTGAGAAGCCGGAAGGGTACGAGGCAGAGACGGCAGCGGAGATTCTGGATAGTTACGGGAAAGATACCGGCATAGATGTTGTGGGCGGTGTTGACAGCCCGGACGGGAATGCCGGGGGCGTGAATGCTGCGGGCAGTCCGGATGCTGCGGACAACAAGCCGAATATCATTGTGGTCATGAATGAAGCATTCTCCGATATGGGAGTGATCGGGGAACTGGATACAGGCAGAGATTATGTTCCGTTCCTGCACGAACTGCAGCAGGGAGCGGACAATACGATAACGGGAACGCTGCATGTGTCGGTGCTGGGAGGAAATACCGCAAACACCGAATTTGAGTTCCTCACGGGAAGTTCCATGGCATTTTTCCCGGAGGGAAGCATTCCCTACCAGCAGTATATCCGCGGCGAACTTCCGTCGATGGCTTCCGAACTGAAAGCGCAAGGGTATCAAACGGTTGCCATGCACCCTTACCATGCGTCCGGCTGGAGCCGGAATCAGGTTTATCCGTGGTTCGGGTTTGACAGGATGGTTTTCCTGAATGAATTTGAAAATCCGGAATATATTAGAAAGTATGTGAGTGACAAGAGTGATTATGATAAGATCATCGAGATCTATGAGCAGAAGGATCCGGAGAAGCCACTCTTTCTGTTCAATGTGACCATGCAGAATCATGGCGGTTATGGACAGAGTTTTGACAACTTCACTCCCGATGTCACGGCAGAGGGGATAAAATCACAGCCGCTATCGGATTATCTGTCACTGATTTCTCTCTCGGACAGTCAGTTTGAGCGACTGATCGATTACTTTACAGAACAGGATGAGGATACCATGATCGTGATGTTCGGGGATCATCAGCCGAATGACAGTGTGGCGAATCCGATCTGGAGGGCAAACGGAGTTGATCCGGACGAGCTTTCAAAGGAGCAGGAGGCAAGCCGGTACGAAGTGCCGTTTGTCATATGGGCAAACTTTGATATTGGGGAGAGTACTGACCGGGAACTCAGTGTGAATTATCTGGCGGGAGAGGTTCTGCGTCAGGCGGGACTGCCGCTCTCTCCCTACAGGTCTTATCTGGAGGCGCTGCAACTGGAATATCCGGTGATCAGTGCGCGTCAGATACTGGACAATGCGGGGAATACAGTCGGACAGGATGAAAAGGAAGAGCTGGATAAGCTGAGAGAGTATCAGCAGATCCAGTATTATATGATGTTTGACAGGAAGCAACAGGGTGCGAAGTAAGATGGCTGCAGGGTTGACAGAATGGTATAATGCGATAAAAAGAAGGGCAGGCGGTACGGATCGGGACAGAGTTCCCCTTTTGCTGGCTTTCCTGATCCCTGTGGCTGTTATGATCGCAGTGATCATCCTCAATGAGATTTATCCGTTTGGGGACAGATGCTTCCTCAGGGTCGATATGTACAATCAGTATATGCCCTTTTTCACGGAGTTTCACAGGAAACTGCGACAGGGCGGGAGTCTGCTCTTCTCCTGGCATGCCGGGCTTGGGGCAAACTTTGTGGGATTGTATGCGTATTATCTGGCAAGTCCGATGAACTGGCTGCTGATCCTGTGTCCGGAAGAATACATCATAGAATTTATGACGGTCCTGATCGTGATCAAGATCGGTCTGTGCGGTCTCTCTTTCGCATGGTATCTGCGCCGCCATTTTCGCACCGACAGCTACAGTGTGACGATCTTTGCTGTCCTGTATGCTCTGTCCGGTTATATGGCGGCATATAATTGGAATATCATGTGGCTGGACTGTATTGCACTGACACCTCTTGTGATCCTCGGACTGGAGGAACTGGTGAAGCACGGGAGGTGCAGATTGTACTGTGTTTCCCTTGCATTCTGCATCCTGACGAATTATTATATTTCGATTTTACTTTGCGTCTTTCTGGTGTTATATTTCCTGATCCTTCTTTTTTCCGAACCTTTGTGCAAGGTTGGCGCTGTCATTAAAAATTTCACATGCTATTCTATGCTGGCGGGCGGTATGGCAGGGGCTGTTCTGATTCCCGGCACACTGGCTCTTCGTTCCACAAAGTTTGATCAGATCAATTTTCCCAATGAAGTTAAATTTTATTTTAATATCTTTCAAATTTTGGCGAGACACTGCATCAATGTTGCGACGGAGATACGGAATGACCACTGGCCAAACATTTACTGTGGCGCTCTCGTGCTTTTGCTCATCCCTCTCTATGTTTGCTGCAGGAGGATATCCTGGAGGGAAAAATTGCCAAAGCTCTTGCTGCTTGCTTTTTTCCTGCTCAGTTTCAGCATGAATGTCCTGAATTTTATCTGGCATGGACTCAATTATCCGGACAGTCTGCCTGCCAGACAGTCTTTTCTCTATATTTTTCTTGTTCTTGTCATGTCCTATGAAGCGTTTGTACATTTGCATGAGTTCAGGTCGCCGGTGCTGTTTGTGACAGTGGGAGGTACGGTTCTGTTTGTGTATCTGTGCAGCCGCTTTGTTAAAAATGAAGACTTCTCCGCAGGAAGCTTTGTGTTTACGATGATATATCTCGTAGTATACGGGCTGATCCTGTATTGGAATAAGGGCGGAGGGCTAAAGAAGCCTGTGATGTTATCACTCCTGTTCGGACTGGTGATCACAGAGACTTTTATGAATACGCTGAATACGAGCGTGCCTACGACCAGCAGATCGAAATACCGTTCCGACTTTGAGGCGAACAAAGCGCTTCTTGAAGAACTTGATCACGTGGCAGATCCCTTTTACCGGATTGAGGAATTCGGCAGGATGACGAAGAATGACGGCATGCTTGCCGGCTTTCCGACGGCGACAATGTTTTCCTCTACGACAAATGCGGATATGGCACATCTGTACAGGCGCCTTGGCATGAGCAGCAGTAAGGTATTCTACAGCTATGAGGGAGCAACCCCACTGTCGTCTGCGCTCCTTTCCGTGGATTATATGTTTTCCGACAGTCTGGAGATCACGGACGATTTCCATGAGCTTGTGGAGCAGAAAGAGGGAAATTATCTGTACAGGAATAAGTTTTCCCTGCCGGTCGGCTACATGGTGCCGGCAGAACTGGAGGAAAACTGGGATCTCGAGACGGGAACCCCGGTGGGGGTGCAGAACAGCCTGGTTCGTGCGCTGGGTATCGACGAAGCATTGTTCAGACCGCTTGAAGTGAGTTCCACAGGCAATGACGCGGAGATCCATGTGGAGGCAGGGTGTTATGTCTATGCTTTTACCCGGGACTCTAAGACAAGGGATCTGGTCGCTGATGTGAATGGGGTTGAAAAGAAATATGAAAAGGTGGATTACCCGCATATCATCGATCTGGGCTGGTGCGACGGTGACAGTGACATCTGGATCACGCAGACGGGAACCAAACGGAGCGGCGACCATTCACTGGAATTGCAGGCATATGAGTTGGATCTTTATACCTTGCGGAAAGCGATCCACAGACTGGGCGGAAATCCCTTTACGGTAGAGGAAGTAAAAGATACGTATCTGAGAGGAACCATCGATGTGAGACAGGCGGGACTTATGGCAACCTCCATACCGGCGGAGACAGGATGGAGCGTGAAAGTGGATGGCGTGCCCATCCGGATCACGCCGTTTGCGGCTGGAGCCATGATCGGAGTGGAATTGTCCGAAGGGCAGCACACGGTGGAATTTACCTACCGTGCGCCCGGTATCCTGATCGGAGCAGTTGTCAGCGCGGCGAGCATTGCTCTGTTTGTGCTGCTGTGCCGCATGGAGCATCATGACAGAAAGCGGCGGCAAAGAAAAGCGGCAGCGTGAGGATCAGAGAGTACGCATAGCGGAACTCATTATAGACCGGTGTTGCCACAAACAGCGTCGCCATGATCGCCGCATTCGGCACAAAGACGGCCAGAGTGCGGAATGATTTGTCTGCAAAGAGCTTTCCGGCAAAGAGGATTGCCAGCCAGAACAGCGCTCCCGGACTGAAGAGCAGTCCGTATACAGGAACCATATCCTGCAGCTTAAATACAATTTCTTTGATTTTGACAGTGAGAGGATTCCGGAAAATGGGCCTCTCATCCAAGCCATATTCATTCTCTGCGATTCCTTCATTGGAACCGATCAGATTCGGCACATCCGGATACCAGTACCCTTTCGTGGCGTCCACGTAGCCCCTGAAATAGGCAGCCGGATGTTCAATGCCGAAACGAATCCACAGTTTCAGATAATCACCCTTGTGAGCGGCGAGATATTCCTGATCGCCCTCCCTGATCAGATTCTTGATATTGTCCGAGCAATAAGGATAGTACACATCAGCGATTTTCCCGGTATCCATCATTTGATTCCAGAGCTTGTCATCCTCCTCCGACACTGTTTCTCCGTCCGCATAGACTCTTGCGGCGAGCTGGACAGGGATGGACAGAGATTCCACGAAGTCCGGCTGCGCGACATGGCAGGCATTCATCACAGGGATCTTTACAATGAGAACCACTGCTAAGATTAAAAGATTTAACGGCACATGGATTTTCCACTGCCTGCGCAGCAGAAACAGCACGATCGGGAGTGTCACAAGGAATGCATACCACCCGTTGGAGCGAAGGAGACACATGCCGATGCCCGACAGCACATACAGCACGCCGTCAAAGGTGCGGCAGGCAAAACGTTCCCTGTCAAGGAATCTGAGGAGCGCACATGAGTACAGGAGTACCATGCCGCTGAACAGGATATCCTTCCACATTGTGACGGCATAGATGCCGTTGTAGGGCAGGATGGCATAAAAAGCAAGGATGACCAGGCAGACACCGGTTTTTGCGTTCCGTTTTACAAGCGTTCCCATCAGATACGCATAGATCCCCGCCAGCACACACATCTGGAAGATCGTATACAGCCCGAGCCCAATGATCGGATCGTGCGTGAGCATGTAGCCCGTCTCATAGAACAGGCGGATGAGCTGCGTGTGCACCCAGGGATGGTGATTGCTGTAGGGGAGCGCGCCGATGATCTGTCCGTACTGATTCAGGCTGTCCACGGTCATTACGCCGGGGAAATTGGTGATCAGATACGGGAGCCAGCAGACCAGACAGGCGACAAAGGTGACCGCCGGGAGATGAGGCCTGCAGGAGCCGCAGAGCTTCC
>JALFTO010000229.1 GCA_022779165.1 Lachnospiraceae bacterium | reverse complement strand
GAAGCTGAAAATTACCTGAATTTTCAGATGTTTTGGGTGTTCCCGTCTTTTCTCACCATCCGGAAGCTCTTTCTCCCGAACGAATCCGTATCCCGGACAAAATCCACCGCCGCTTCGGGATTTGCCTTTTCTTTTTCATAGTCCCGGATCACCTGTTGAATCTTCTCAAGGGAAACCGGATAGGAGAGCTGCTCCCTGATCTTCTCCGGCGGCATTCCCAGATCATGCAGATGCTTCACCGCTCCGACATACGCAAATTCCGCCGTGAAGTTTGCAAGTGCTTTTTGAAAATAGGTATTCTCTGCCATGCGTCAAATCCCCTCCGGATAATTGATTATTCCTTTTTCCATATAAAAAAATGTTTCCCCTTTTCTTACGCTCTTTTTTTCTGCTTTCTATCTGATCTCCATCACGGGATAATCCTGATCCTCGACCGCTTTCTTAAGCACTTCGTCCGGAATCTCTTTATTAAGCTTCACAACCGCGCTGCCCGTCTCATGGCTCACGACAGCCTCCGTCACGCCCTCCAGCGCCTCCAGCGCTTTCTTTACCCGTGCCTCGCAGTGTCCGCACATCATTCCTGTGATCATCATTGTCTTTTCCATTGTCTGATTCTCCTTTCCCAACACCTTTTCATTTCCCGTTTCTATTGCCGTCCTGCCGTTTTCCACCTTTTCCGCGCATCTGTCGGCAAATTCCTTTTTCCTTCCGATTGCTCGCCGCCTGTCTCTGTGCGCATCATAGACAGGAATCAAATTCAGCCGCAGCGCATTGCTCACCACACAGAAGCTCGACAAGCTCATCGCCGCCGCCCCGAACATCGGATTTAACTTCCACCCAAATACAGGATACCACAAGCCGGCGGCAAGCGGAATACCGATCACATTATAAAAGAACGCCCAGAAGAGATTCTGGTGAATATTGCGCAGCGTCGCCCGACTTAAGCGGATCGCGGCAGGGACATCGCTTAACTTACTCTTCATCAGCACCACATCCGCCGCATCAATCGCGATATCCGTACCTGCCCCGATCGCGATACCGATATCGGCTCTGCTGAGCGACGGGGCATCGTTGATGCCGTCTCCCACCATCATCACCTTACCCTTTTCCTGTAAGGAGCGGATCACTGCCTCCTTGCCGTCCGGAAGCACTCCCGCGATCACTTCGTCCACATTGCTCTGTGCGCCGATCGCCTTTGCGGTGCGCTCGTTGTCTCCGGTCAGCATAACCACGTGTATTCCCATATTCTGAAGCTCGGCAACCGCCTGCGCGCTGTCCTCCCTGATCACATCCGCCACAGCAATCACCCCCAACAGCTTCCCGTCTTTTCCGAAGAAGAGAGGCGTCTTGCCATGCTCCGCCAATTCTTCCGCCCGCACAGTAATCTCCTTCGGGAGTTCACACCCCTGCTGCTCGATAAATTTCCGGTTGCCGCCCGCAAGGTTCGCTCCGCCCAGGCTTCCCGTCAGTCCGTTTCCCGCCACCGCCCGAAACTCCGTCAGTTCAGGAAGGGGCTGTCCATCCAGTCCCTGCAGCGTCCCATATGCAAGGATGGCGCGTGCCAGCGGATGCTCACTCTTTTGCTCCAGTACATACGCTGACGCAAGCAGTTCCTCTGCCGTCACACCGCTGGCCGGCACGATATCCGTCACCTCCGGCTCGCCGCCCGTGATCGTGCCCGTCTTGTCAAGCGCTGCAATCCGTACCTTTCCGGTCTGTTCCAAGGATACGGCTGTCTTGAACATGATGCCGTGCTTCGCGCCCACGCCGCTGCCGACCATGATCGCAACCGGCGTGGCGAGACCCAGTGCGCACGGGCAGCTGATCACCAGCACGGAGATTCCTCTCGCCAGCGCAAATCCCACCGTCTGTCCCGCCAGGAGCCAGACCACTACCGTAACAAATGCGATGAGGAGCACTGCAGGCACAAAAACGCCTGATACCCGGTCCGCCACCTTGGCGATGGGCGCTTTGGTCGCAGCGGCGTCACTGACCATCTGTATGATCCGGGAGAGCGTGGTGTCCTCCCCGACCCTCGTCGCCTCACAGGTGAGGAAGCCCGACTGATTCATCGTTGCCGCGGACACACGGTCGCCTGCCGCCTTGTCCACCGGAATGCTCTCACCCGTCAGTGCCGATTCATTCACGGCGCTGCTTCCCGTAAGTACGATCCCGTCCACCGGGATCTGCTCTCCCGGTCTCACGACGAAATGATCGCCGATGCGCACAGAACTTATGTCAACCTCTTTTTCCTGGCCGTCATACAGTAAGGTCGCCGTCTTCGGCGCTAATTTCATTAAACTTTTCAGTGCATCCGTCGTTCTGCCTTTGGAGCGCGCCTCCAGCATTTTGCCTACGGTTATTAACGTCAGGATCATCGCCGCAGATTCAAAATAGAATTCATGCATATAGAGCATAACGCCGTCCATGTCAAGACGCAGCTGTGCATCCGTCATGGCAAACAGCGCATAGACGCTGTAGCCGTAGGAAGCGCCCGCCCCCAGCGCGACGAGCGTATCCATATTGGGCGCTCCGTGGAGCATCCCCTTAAAGCCACTCACAAAAAATCTCTGATTGATCACCATGATCGCCGTGGTGAGCAGCAGCTGGTAAAGTCCCATCGCCACATGGTTATCCGCCATGATCGCGGGCAGAGGCCAGTCCCACATCATGTGTCCCATGGACAGATACATGAGCGGAATCAGCAGTACCACTGAGGCGATCAGGCGCTTCTTCATCAGAGGCGTCTCCTTGTCTGTCAGCACGTCTTCGTAAGCTGTCATCGCGTCGCCGCCCGATCCGGTCATTCCGGAATTGCTGTCCGCCCGGCTGCCCCCACCGTCCTGTCTGCTGCCGCGACTTTCTGATCCGTCCGCGCTGCGTCGCCCGGCAGCTGCGCCGCGGTTTTCCTGCAGGCGGGCGCCGTATCCCGCATCTTCCACCGCCTTGATGATCCGCTCTGCCGGCGCATCACCCTCCACGCCCATGGAATTTGTCAGCAGGCTCACGGAGCAGGAAGTCACACCCCTCACCTTGGATACCGCCTTTTCCACTCTTGCACTGCACGCCGCGCAGCTCATTCCCGTTACTTGATATTTTGTCAACATGAATCATCCTTCTCCTATTTCATCAGCTTCTGCAGGGCATTGACAAGTTCCTCAACCACATCGTCATTCCCCTGACGTATATTATCCGCAACACAAGTCCGAATATGATTTGCCAGCAGTTTTTTGTTAAAACTGTTCAATGCGGCATTCACTGCGGACACCTGGCAGAGAATGTCCGTACAGTAGGCATCCTTCTCAAGCATCGTCTGGATCCCACGCACCTGTCCCTCAATGCGTTTCAGCCGGTTCATCAGATCCCTGTATTCCTTATCTGTGCGCTCCTTGTGCTTCCCGGAGCAGCA
>JALFTO010000211.1 GCA_022779165.1 Lachnospiraceae bacterium | reverse complement strand
CGGTCAGCGCTTTGCCGCCACCGGTATGGTTCCCTCCGGTGCGAGTACGGGTAAATTTGAAGCGGTGGAGCTCAGGGACGGTGAACCCAGATACTTTGGACTTGGCGTGACGAAAGCGGTCGCCAATGTGAATGACAGGATCCAGGAGAGACTGCTCGGCATGAACGGCTTGAACCAGCTCGATATCGACAGGGAACTGATCGCA
Source organism: Lachnospiraceae bacterium (assembly GCA_022779165.1). Lineage (GTDB taxonomy): Bacteria > Bacillota > Clostridia > Lachnospirales > Lachnospiraceae > VSOB01. The sequence goes on along the minus strand of JALFTO010000211.1, from coordinate 2,801 downwards.
CTCGACGGAACAGACAATAAGGGAAATCTTGGTGCCAACGCGATCCTTGCTGTCTCGATGGCGGTCGCGAGAGCAGCGGCGCTCTCCCTGCGCATTCCGCTGTATCAGTATCTGGGCGGTGTTTTCACAAAACTGATGCCTGTGCCTATGATGAACATTTTAAACGGCGGCAAACATGCCGAGAACACGGTGGATTTCCAGGAGTTTATGATCATGCCGGTATCTGCCTGCTGCTTCAGAGAGGGACTCCGTATCTGTGCGGAGATCTATCACAATCTCAAGAAGATATTGAATGAAAAAGGATTGTCGACAGGTGTCGGGGATGAGGGCGGGTTCGCACCGGATCTGCCGGATGCTGAGAGTGTGATTGCGTTGATCATTGAGGCGGTGAAGGCTGCCGGCTATGAGCCCGGAACGGATATCAAAATTGCGCTTGATGTCGCTGCGAGCGAACTCTATCATGAAAAGACAGGGATGTATCATTTCCCCGGAGAGAGCAGGCTGACAGGGCAGGATGTGGTGAGAAGCACGGAAGAAATGATCGCATATTATGAAAAGCTGACGGACAGATTTCCGGTATGCTCTATCGAGGATGGCCTGGCAGAGGATGACTGGGATGGCTGGCAGGAACTGACCGGACGCCTCGGTGACAAGATTCAGCTGGTGGGTGATGACCTCTTTGTGACGAACACGAAACGTCTGGAAGCCGGGATCAAGCTGCATGCTGCCAACGCAATCCTTGTCAAGGTGAATCAGATCGGCACGGTGTCGGAGGCGATGGCGGCGATCGATCAGGCGAAGCGTCACGGTTACCGCACCGTGATATCACACCGGTCCGGTGAGACGGAGGACAGTTTTATTGCGGATCTGGCGGTTGCTGTGAACGCAGGGCAGATTAAGACCGGCGCGCCCTGCCGCAGTGACAGAGTGGCAAAATACAACCAGCTACTGCGCATCGAGGAGGAGTTGGGAGAAATTACGCGAAAAAACGGTTGAAATCATGAACTTCCTATGGTAAAATGATTCTTACGTGATATTCAGGAGGTAAGAAAATGGACGTTGTAAGGATCATATTGCTTGTATTATTTATTATAGACTCACTTGCTTTGGCAGCAATCGTATTGATGCAGGAAGGAAAAGCAGCCGGACTGGGAGCGATCAGCGGCGCGGCTGAGACTTACTGGGGCAAGAATAAAGGACGTTCGATGGAGGGAGCGATGGTGAAGATCACCACAGTCCTCGCAGTTCTGTTCTTTGTACTTGCAGCGGTACTCAACACCAGATTCTTTTGATGAAAGAGGAAAGGACAAAACACTCTTGCGTAATACAAGGGTGTTTTTTATGTTTATGGAAAAAAGAGAACAGCGGAAAAAAATGATATGTGATCTCCTTGAGGAGAAGATGTATGTGCCGATGAAGGAGAAGGAATTGGCGATCTTCCTTCAGGTGGCAAAGGAGGACAGAGAGGAATTCAAGCAAATTCTGGAAGAACTTCTCGCCGAAGGCAGAGTTGTTATCACGAAGCGCGGTCGTTATCAGAAGCCCGAGAATACGTTTTTTACGGGAACCTTTGTCGGGACGCAGAGAGGCTTTGGTTTCGTGGAGGTAGAGGGCAGGGCGGAAGATCTGTTCATTCCGGAGACTTACGTTAACGGAGCTTTTCCCGGAGATACGGTTCAGGCATCCCTGCTGCCCGGGAGACGGGGCAGACGGACGGAGGCGGAGATTGTAAAAGTAGTGGAGCGTGGCACGAAGCAGCTTGTCGGAACCTTTCAGAAGAGCAAGAACTTCGGGTTTGTCGTTCCCGATGATAAGCGGATTCCTTCGGATATCTTTGTGCCGAATGAGCGGTCTAAAGGAGCGGTGACCGGGCATAAAGTAGTGGTAGAGATTACGGAGTACGGCAGCGGGCGAAAGAGCCCTGAGGGAATCATCACGGAGATCCTGGGGCATGTGACGGATCCCGGCGTTGATATTATGAGCATTGTTAAGGGATACGATTTGCCGATGGAATTTCCGGAGAGAGTCATGTCGCAGGCGGAGCGTGTGGCGAAGGAAGTGTCCGAAGCGGATATGCAGGGCAGGAAAGATCTGCGTGACCTTCTGATGGTCACGATCGATGGAGAGGATGCCAAGGATCTGGACGATGCGGTGAGCCTCACCATGGAGGGAGAACTGTATTGCCTCGGCGTGCATATCGCGGACGTGGCAAACTATGTGCAGGAAAATTCCGCACTGGACAGGGAGGCGTTAAAGCGCAGCACGAGTGTGTATCTGGTGGATCGTGTGATTCCTATGCTGCCGAGAGTACTGTCAAACGGGATGTGTTCCCTGAATGCCGGTGAGGACAGACTGGCCTTAAGCTGCCTGATGAAGATTGACCAGACGGGCAAAGTGAAGGATTATGAGATTGCGGAATCTGTCATTCATGTCGACAGACGCATGACATACACGAATGTAAAGAAGATCATTGAGGATCAGGATCCGGAAGTTACATCCGAGTATGAGGAAGTTGCTCCCATGCTTCATAAGATGGCGGAGCTCGCATGTGTCCTCAGAAAGAAGCGGATGAAGCGCGGCTCGATTGATTTTGACTTCCCGGAGGCAAAGATCCTGCTCGACGAACAGGGTGTTCCCATAGAGATCAAAGAGTATGAGAGGAATGCGGCGACGAAGCTGATCGAAGATTTTATGCTGGCGGCGAATGAGACGGTGGCACAGCATTTCTTCTGGCAGGAGCTCCCTTTCCTGTACCGGACACATGACAATCCGGATCCGGAGAAGATGGAACGGCTCATGAC
>JALFTO010000081.1 GCA_022779165.1 Lachnospiraceae bacterium | reverse complement strand
TAAGAAGAATTGATATTTTAACAACTATTTCCTTTTTACATAAGCAGTTGGGTGAGTGCTTTGTGGTTCCACAGCATATAATATAGTTAAAATAAATTTGAATAATAAGTGATTGTTGAGGACGAAGAAATATGGTATATTCAAAATTAAGAAAGGGTGTGATTGTATGTTAACAACAAATGCACAACATGTAATTGAACCAACTGATGCTGCAAAGTTGGAATTTTATCGTTTGATTGGCGAAGGCTATAAGGCAATGCAGGATGGTAGAATCAGTACAATTGATGAAGTAAGAGAAAAATTGGAAAAGAGGAGAGAAGAACGTGGCTAGTGTAGTATTTTCTGAACCGGCAGAATATGATTTGCTGGACATAGAATACTATATCTTTGTTGACCTTTGCAATCCTCAAGCAGCTCGTAGAATATCTGATGGCATACTTGATGCCGCTGAAAAGTTAAGTGAATATCCAACAGGTCATCCACTGGTAGACGATGAACTTTTAAGAAGCGTTGGTCTACGAATGACGTGTTTTGATAACTACAACATTTTCTATTATTATGATATGCAAAATGATGTAGTGTACATAATTAGAGTTCTGTATAACAAAGTGGATTGGCAAAGTTTATTTAAAAGATGAACGGTGGGTGTACCTGTCGGAGAAACATGAGGCAATTCAGAATCAGTGAGAAAAACTCTTCGGAAACGGAGAGTTTTTTTGATGCATGGATTCTTAGCAGTTCCTTCTCCGTCCCCCACACTCCAATTATTAAGAATTTATGAACAAATTTTGTATTTTCTCTTGTCATATGATTCAAAATAGGCTAGAATAAATACCAAAGTGGTGAAAAGTGGAGTAAAGTGGCACGAAGTGGTACAAAAATGGGCCTATAATACCGACGGAACGTGTCATGATAGAAGTTCGCTTTTCGTGGCAGACTGCTTTTATGGGTGACGCTTATGTTTATGGGAGAATACAACCACACAATCGATGCCAAGGGCAGAGTGATCGTACCTTCCAAATTCCGTGAGACACTGGGCGATGAGTTCGTGGTGACCAAGGGTTTGGACGGGTGCCTCTTTGTGTACGACAACAATGAGTGGGCTGCGTTCGAAGAGAAGTTGAAGTCACTCCCGATTACGAATAAAGATGCGAGACAGTTTGTGCGTTTCTTCCTGGCGGGAGCTGCCAGCGTGGAAGTGGACAAGCAGGGAAGAATTTTGTTGCCGGGATCCCTCAGGGAATTTGCGGAGCTGATAAAGGACGTTGTGCTGATCGGTGTGGGGAGCCGCATCGAGATCTGGAGCAAGGAGCGATGGGAAGGCACGGCTGCTTTTGAGGATATGGATATGGTGGCAGAGCATATGGCGGATCTTGGGCTGGGTATCTAGCGAACAGAATGTGCTCACGGATCCGGAGCTTGGCAGATAGGGGACATGGCATGGAGTTTAAGCATACATCCGTCTTGCTTGACGAAACAATTGAGAATCTGAATATCAGACCGGACGGTATCTACGTGGATGGCACATTGGGCGGTGGCGGACATGCCTGTCACGTGGCAGAGCGGCTTTCCGACAAGGGGAGGCTGATCGGCATTGATCAGGATGACGCGGCGATCCGCGCGGCGGGCGAGAGGCTCGCGGTATTCGGAGATAAGGTTACGATTATACGAAACAATTACAGAAATATGCAGGCTGCACTGCGCGAGGCCGGCGTGGAGAAAGTGGACGGCATTGTGCTCGACCTGGGAGTTTCTTCCTACCAGTTGGACACGCCCGAGCGGGGCTTTTCCTACCGGGAAGAAGATGCCGAGCTGGATATGCGCATGGACAGACGTCAGGAACTGACGGCGAAGGAGATTGTCAACGAATGGAGCCAGCAGGAGATCTTCCGCATTATCAGAGACTACGGTGAGGATAGATTCGCGCAGAATATCGCGAAACATATCGTGACGGCGAGACAGCAGGAACCGATCCGTACCACGGGACAGCTCAATGAGATCATAAAGGAGGCAATTCCGGCAAAGGTGAGAGCGGTGGGAGGACATCCCTCCAAACGAACCTTTCAGGCGATCCGGATCGCATGCAACAGGGAACTGGAAGTGCTGGAGGATTCGCTGGACGGTTTGATTGATCTGCTGAATCCGGGCGGAAGGATCTGTATCATCACGTTTCATTCCCTGGAGGACCGGATCGTGAAGTCGGCGTTTCGGCGCAATGAGAATCCCTGCACATGTCCGCCGGATTTCCCGGTCTGTGTGTGCGGGAAACAGTCAAAGGGAAAAGTCATCACGAGGAAACCGATCCTGCCCGGCGATGAGGAGCTTGCGAATAACAAAAGATCAAAAAGCGCAAAACTGAGAGTATTTGAAAAGAGGTAATCATTATGGCTGTACAAGGTCAGAGAAGAGCATATTCAGACAGAAGAATACAGGACAGAAGCTACGTCTATGGAAATACAGCCAGACAACTTGACGTCAGACGTGCGATCAGAGAGCCGGAGCACAGAGAGAATCACGCCGTCCGCAGGAACCGGGAGAAAGCGGCACACATGAATCCCGGCTATGTACTGTTCCTTGCAACTGCGTTGATCGCGGCAGGGGTGATACTGATCGGATATATCAGGCTTCAGTCGGAACTGACGAACAGTATCAAGCACATATCGGTTCTGGAGAGTCAGTTGAATGACCTGAGACTTTCCAATGACGAGGAATACAGCAGGATCGAGAGCAGCGTGAATCTGGATGAGATCAAGCGGATCGCGATAGAGGAACTGGGCATGACATATCCTTCCGAGGGACAGATCGTTACTTACAGCGCGGAGGGCAGTGATTACGTGCGCCAGATAGCGGATATTCCTGAGAAATAGTATGGCACTTCGGGAATTTTCTGCCGTGATGAATAAAAGCAGGTGGATATATTTTGAAGGCGAATAATAGTTCGAACAGAAAATTTACAATCAAGATGCAAAAGAAGCTGGCGGTACTGTTTTTGTGTGTACTGCTGGCTTTCGTCGGATTAAGCGCCAAATTGATCCTGATCAACAAAGACAACGGCGAGCAGTACAAGAAGCAGGTGCTTTCCCAGCAGCAGTATGACAGCAGGGTGCTTCCGTTCAAGCGCGGAGATATCGTGGACTGCAAAGGGACGAAGCTTGCCGTGAGCGAGAAGGTTTACAATGTGATTCTCGATGCCAAGCAGCTGACGGCGAAGGAGGAGTATCTGGAGCCGACGCTCCAGGCGCTGTCGCAATGCTTTTCTCTTAATACGGGAGAGCTCCGCGCTTACGTGGCGGAGAACCCGACATCGCAGTACTATGTGCTGGCAAAGAGACTGCCGTATGATGAAATCAGCAAATTTGTGGAATTACAGAATGATATCGAAAATAATCCATATATTAAAGGTATCTGGTTCGAGGAAGAGTATGAGCGGACTTATCCGAACGGCAGCATGGCATGCGATGCGATCGGATTTACCGGCAGGGACAATGTCGGTAGCTACGGGCTGGAAGAATATTACAATGATACCTTAAACGGGATCAACGGCAGAGAGTACGGATACTTAAATGATGAGTCTGCGTTGGAGAGAAGTACCAAAGCTGCGGTGGATGGCAATACGATCGTCACAACGCTGGATGCCAATATCCAGAGCATTGTGGAGAAAAATCTGAAGAAGTTCAATGAGGACAACAAAAATGTGGCCAGAGACGGAAACGGTGCCTACAATATCGGCTGTATCGTTATGAAGGTGCATACGGGAGAGATCCTTGCGATGGCAAGCTATCCGGATTATGACCTGAATGATACCAAGAATCCGCAACGGCTGTTCGGTTCGTATCTGATCGATGAGACGGGCAAAACAACCGATACGGTCATCACCCAGGAAGTGCTTAACACCATGGATGATGAGGCTCTGTACACCAATCTCAATGCATTGTGGAAGAATTTCTGCATTAGCAGTACCTACGAGCCGGGATCGGTGGTAAAACCTTTCACGGTCGCTACGGGTCTGGAAACAGGAAAGCTTACGGGAAATGAGACATATTTCTGCGGTGGCTCTCTCTGGTATGGCGGTCACGAGATCCATTGCCACAAC
>JALFTO010000201.1 GCA_022779165.1 Lachnospiraceae bacterium | reverse complement strand
GAGGAGAGCTGTACCTACTATGCACAGGTCTCGGCGCCGATCAGTCAGCTCGATATCCGGGTTGGGGATGAGATCAGGGAAGGCGATGTGCTTGTGACCTATGATCTGGATGATCTGATCCTGGCGAAGCAGCGTTCGGAGCTGCAGGTGAAGCAGGCATCAAGCGCGTACCAGTCCACCGTAAGCCAGAATGAGAAGAACACAATGATTTATGAGGGCGCGGTCGTGACAGAGGCGATGTTCTGCGAGATGATCGCAGAGCAGTGGAGTGTGATCCAGGATCTGCAGAAGAAATTGGCGGAAGCGGATGACAAACAGGAGGAGGTAAGTTATTACATAAACAGAGCGGCGTCGGAGACGGATGATGACGACAGGGATGATTTCAACGCGATGGTGGATGCAAGACACAGGGATTATCAGGCGATGGATCGCCCGAAACTGGCGGCGGAGCTTGCGAAGCAGCAGGCTATCTACAGCGATATGCAGGCATTTCGCGCACAGTATGCCACGCAGCGGGAAAATGCCGATGCGAGGCTGATTGACGAGAGCGCTCAGCAGGAACTCCTGCTTAAGAAACAGGAGGCATCACTCCAGAGTCAGGACGATGCGGCTACCCTGACAGACGGAGAGGCGGGTGTGCAGGCGGAATTCAAAGGCGTGGTCACGGAACGTTTTGTGGAGAGCGGCGCTACGGTTGTGAAGGGTCAGCCGCTTTTTACCGTGGAAAATCTGGATACCATGTATGTGTCTGCGGATGTTTCCAAATATGATATCAACGAGGTGGCAGTGGGACAGCGGGCACAGATCAGGATCGGTGACGAAACCTATCAGGGAAAGGTGACCCGGATCGACAGGCTTGCTTCCAAAGAAAACTCTGACAAGGCAAAGATTCCTGTGAGAATCGGTTTTGAGGGCAATACGGATCACGTCTGTCTTGGTATCGAAGCGGATGTGACGATCCTGCAGAAAACCGCGAAGGATGTGTCGGTGATTGCAAGATCGGCGGTCTATGAGGATGAGACGGGAAGCTATGTCTATGTACTGAAGGATGGCATTGTCTGCAGGCAGGATGTCGAAACAGGCCTGTCTGATAACGAGTATGTCCAGATTCTTTCGGGACTGGGACAGTCAGACAGTGTGATTCTGGATGCGGTGACAGAGGAGAAACTGGGCACCAGGGGTGTCAGTGCGGAGGAAGAATGAGATGGAGGAGCAGAAAATCATTACTTTTGAGAATGTCTGCAAAGAGTACAGGATCGGAGACTCATCCTTTTTTGCACTGAAGGATGCATCGTTTGCCATCAAAGAGGGAAATTTTGTCGTGATCCTAGGGCCAAGCGGTGCGGGAAAAAGCACGCTGCTCAACCTCCTGTCTGGTATGGATACGGCAAGCAGTGGGAAGATCACTTTTTTTGACGGTCAGGTCATTTCGGATTATACGGACAAGGAACTGACAAGATACCGTGCGGAGGAGGTTGGCATCGTATTTCAGTTTTATAATCTGATTCCATCTCTTACCGCATATGAGAATGTCGCACTCATGCGGGATATCAAGAGTCCGATCGGTGATCCGGAGGAGGCTCTTAAGGCAGTGGGACTTGAGCGGCAGATTCATCAGTTCCCGTCCCAGCTCTCCGGCGGGGAGCAGCAGCGGACATCCATTGCGAGGGCCGTGGTGAAGAATCCGAGGCTCCTTCTGTGCGATGAACCGACGGGAGCTCTCGATACAGCGACCGGACGTGAGGTGCTGAAACTGTTGCAGAATCTGTGCCGGGAGCGTCATACGACAGTAGTGATGGTAACACATAACAGTCTGTTCGCAGATGTGGCGGATCAGGTAATCTATGTCAAGAACGGTACTGTGGAAAAGGTAACATATAATGAAACAGTCAAGAGTGCGGACGAGGTGGAATGGTGATGCTGTTTCGGAAATTAAGAAGAGAGTTGTGGGAACAGAAGACACAGTTTTTTGCCATTTTTATGATGTCGTTTCTGGGGCTTTTGATCTATGTCGGAATGGATGCGGAGAGCAGCGGCGCCTGGGCCTCTGCGCAGGAGTATTATGATACGTGCGCACTGGCAGACTTCTGGGTGCAGGGAGCATGCTTTTCACAGGACGATGCGGCATTCGTGAGATCTCTGCCCGGAGTGAGAGATGTGCAAAGATACAGGACAGTTGATGCAAAGGCGGAAGGGATCATCGGGAAAGGCAGCGAGGAGGCGGAGATGACCTTGTATTTCCTGGAGGAAAACAATGTTTCGACGCCGTATGTGGTGCGTGGTGAAGCCTTTGACGTGAATAAAAAAGGATTCTGGCTGGACGAACAGTTTGCGGGGAGGCAGAAGCTCTCACCGGGGGATGAACTGACCGTGAAGACGGGTGATGAGAAACTCACACTTAAGATCCTGGGAACGGTCATGAGCCCGGAACATGTGTATTATTCGTCAAAGCAGGAAGAGATGGTGCCGGATTACGGAACCTTTGGATATGCGTTTCTGCCGGGTGACTGCTATCTGATGATGAGCGGAAATGGCATGCCGGAAACAGACAGCTTTTATAATATGTTGAAGGTCGATACGTTTGAAACATATACAAATGATGGCAACGTGTCTGCAGCCATGAAGGATGAGATCAAGAAGCTGCTGGGGATGGATGATCTGCTGATTACAGACAGGAAAGAAAATGCAAGCTATTCCACATTCCTTGCCGAGATGGAGCAGCACAGAACGATGAGCGTGATGTTCCCGGCAATTTTTATGATTATCGCAGTTCTCGGCATCACGACGACTATGACGAGGATGGCGGCAAATCAGAGGACACAGATCGGGACAATGAAAGCGCTCGGTTTTTCGGACGGCAGGATATTGGTTCACTATGTTTCTTTTGGATTTGCGGTATGCCTGGCAGGTTCTGTCTGCGGCGCGTTTGTCGGGGCAAAATGGTTTCCGATGATCGTGATGAATTCCATGAAACAGATTTATTTGCTGCCACAGTGGAAGATCCGGTTTTCCATTCGCCATCTTATGGCGGTTTTGGTCGTGACGGCGATTGCGACGTTTGTTTGTTTCCTGGCCTGCAGGAAGGAACTTAAGGGGATGCCGGCGCAGACACTGCGCCCCAAAGCACCTAAGAATATAAAACCGTCAAC
>JALFTO010000196.1 GCA_022779165.1 Lachnospiraceae bacterium | reverse complement strand
ATGTGTTAAGCACGCCGCCAGCGTTCATCCTGAGCCAGGATCAAACTCTCGTAAATAGTTTGTTTCCCGTCCAGAACAACCTCTCTGGCTATTCCTTCCGTTCTTACTGTTTTTAGGTTTGTCTGTTTCCGGATCGTCCCTTTATGAGTCTCTCCCTCACAGACCGTTCTCTGAAATTCTTACGAATCTTCAGGGTTGCATTACTGTTTAGTTTTCAAGGTTCGCCTCGTCTGTTTCCCCAGACGCAACTCTGATATCATATCATCCGTTCTCGTCTGTGTCAAGACCTTTTTTATTCTTTTTGAGAAAGTAATTCCACCGTTTTCCGCGGTGGAATTTTATAATAGCACTTTCTCCCGTCAATTGTCAACAGTTTTGAAAAATTTGTATAAAATATCTTTATAAAATATTATAGCAACTCCGACAAAACAGATTCCCCGATCGTTCCGTCAGGCATTTCCACTCCGAAATTGTCTGCGATCGTTGCTCCAATCACTGCAAACGTATCGCGGCCTTCCATCTTTCCTTTCTGCTCCATGGAAGGTGAATATGCGATGAACGGAACGTATTCTCTCGTATGATCTGTTCCCGTATAAGTCGGATCGTTTCCGTGATCCGCCGTGAGGATCAGAAGATCATCATCCCGAAGCTCTGTCAGCAGGATACCCAGTTTCTCGTCAAAAAGTTCAATCTCATGACCATACCCCTTAGGATCTCTGCGATGTCCCCATTTGGCATCGAAGTCTACGAGATTGGTAAAGCACAATCCTTTGAAATCTTTCTTGCAGATGTCGATCGTCTGTTCCATTCCGTGAACGGAACTGTTGGAATGATTGCTTTCGGTAACCCCTTCTCCAGAGAAAATATCATTAATCTTTCCAACGGAGATCACGTCAAGCCCTGCATCCTTGAGCGCATTCATAACGGTTCTTCCGGAAGGCTTTACCGCATAGTCATGACGGTTGCTGGTGCGCACGAACTCGCCCTTCTTTTTCCCGACATACGGTCTGGCAATGATACGGCCGACCTTCCACTCTTCCTTCATCGTGATCTCTCTCGCGATCTTACAGCATCGGTAGAGATTCTCCAGATCAAATGTTTCCTCGTTTCCGCATATCTGCAGTACGGAATCCGCAGAAGTATAGACGATCATGGCGCCTGTCGCAATTTCTTCTTCCGCCAGTTCTTCAAGGATCTCCGTTCCGCTCGCACTCTTATTCCCGATCACGCGCTTTCCGCATCTCTTTTCCAGTTCCTCGATCAATTCTTTGGGGAATCCGGTATCTGTAAAGGTTTTGAAAGGTTTCTCTGTCTTGAGTCCCATCATCTCCCAATGCCCTGTCATGGTGTCTTTGCCGTTGCTGGCTTCTCCGAGACGCATATAACGCCCCATAGGTGCTTCTGCGCTCTCCATTCCCGCCGCAGGATGCAGATTCATCATACCCAGCTTTGTCAGATTCGGGATCTGAAGCGGTCCTGCCGCCTCAATGATATGCCCGAAGGTATCCACCCCTACATCGCCAAACTTTTCGGAATCCGGCATTGCACCGATTCCGAGAGAATCCAAAACTACTACAAATACTCTCTGATATCGCTTCATTTTCATCCACTCCTTCTATAAGAAATCAAAATATCCTTTTCGCTGCCGCCTCTGCTTCCTCCAGCGCCTGCTTCATGATTTCATCCTGTTTATCGGGAAAGGCATCAATTCCCTCCGCACATATACAGGTAAAGCAGTCAACACCATACATCTTACAGAGTGCTCTCAGATAGCTTGCACCTTGCTCAAGATCACCGTCTCCATATACACTGCCTCTGGTGGTAAAGAAAATGCACTCCTTGGCCTTGCACAAGCCATACATTCCCGTCTCATCACATCCGAACGTAATGCCTTCCACCGAAATATTCTCGATATAAAGCTTTACGATTGCCGGAACGCTTAAATCCCAAAAAGGAGCCGCTATCAAAAGCAGATCTGCCTCCGCAAACTGATGGGCATATCGGAATCTTTCGTGTTCTCTGTTGCCTGCCGCAAGGAGCTTCTCCCGCGCTTCAAAGAATTCCCCGGCAAGCGGCTTAAAATCCATCGTTGCAAGATCAAGCTGTTCGTACTTCATATCTGCCGGTGCTTTTTTTCTCATCTCATTCAAAAAAGCCTCTGCCAGCTTCCACGATCTCGATTTCTCTCCACGCACACATCCGTTGATCATCAAGACTTTCATTTCATCACACCTCTTTATTCCTAATAAAATACCCGTGCATTGCCCTTTCCCCGTTCAAGAAGTGCTTTCTGAACCTTCGCACTCTCATCGAGCAGTGTACGCTCATCTGTCCAAAGTCTGCCGTCTTCCTTCAGGAAAACACCATTCACCATCGTGTATGCCACATTGGAAGGTTCGCTGCTATATAGTATAGAAGTAATCGGATGGTATACAGGCCAGGTATTCGGCTTCTTCAGATCCCAGATCACCAAATCGGCGCCATATCCCGGCTCTATTTTCCCTGTATGGAAAGAAAGAGCTTCATGTCCGCGCATCATCGCCCTCCATATTTCGATCGTCTCATACGTGCACGGATCCCAACTCTCAAATTTGCCAAGGAGCGCATAATGTCTCGCCTGTTCACAGATATTCAATGTATTGGAGCTGGCTGCTCCGTCTGTTCCAAAGGAAAAATTGAGTTCTTTGTGCTTCCGGAAGGCAAGACCCGTACCCATCGCCAACTTCTCGTAGGTCTTGGCACACATTGCAAACCAGGTCTGCTCCGTCAGATATGCCATATCCTCCTCTTCCACCCACAATCCGTGTGCCACCAATAGCTGCCTTTCAAAAGCACCGCTTTCATAGGCCATTGTAAAAGGTGTTTTTCCATAAAGCTCTCTGCTGGCTGCCACCTGTTCTCTGGTCTCAGAAATATGCATATGCAAATTCAGATCCATTTCTTCCGCGCGTTTCACAATTTCTCTTAAGGTATCGGGCGGGCAGGTATACGGCGCGTGTGGACCAAGCCTCACTGCCACAAGATCTGACCGGTTCCTGTTCCTCTCACAGAAATCGCTGACCGCGTCCAGTCTGCCTGCAAAGTCCGGCGCCGTTCCGAATATCGTAGGTGCGATATCCGCCCGGATCCCCATATCGAGAACCGCACGCAGAACAGCCTCCTCCTCAAAATAGTGATCTGCAAATGCGGTGACACCCGCATTCAACATCTCTGAAATACCCAGCTTTGTTCCGACATAAACGTCATCCGCCGTTAGTCTGCTCTCGTAGGGGAAAATATTTTCATTAAACCAGGCGTCTGCGGAAACATCCTCCGCAATTCCCTTGAAAATATTCATCGCACAGTGGCAGTGCAGATTGACAAGACCGGGCGAAACATAATAGTCGGTACAATCCAGGATCTGATCACACTCCGGTATCTTCGTTCCTTCTTCTGTTTCGTCCGTCACGGAACAGATTTTTCCTTTCTCTACAAAGATATTTTTATGACGCAAAACATCCCCTTTTTCGGTAATTAACGTGGCATTTTTCAAAAATATTCTTTTTTGTTTCACTTTATGTCCCTTCTGTGATACAATTCCCTTGTATTTGAAATCTATTCAGGGGTAATCATCATGAAAAAAGTATTAGTGATCGGCTCTACGGTTGCCGATGTTGTCATTTCTGTGGAAAGGCTTCCCAAGACAGGAGAAGACGTGCACGTGAAAAGTCAAAGTATGACTCTTGGCGGCTGTGCCTACAACGTCTCCGATGCAATTCGTCATTTTCATGTTCCATATATTTTGTTTTCTCCCGCGGGAACAGGTGCCTACGGAGATTTCGTGCGCAATGCCCTCTGTCAAAAAGGGGTTCCCGATCCCATCTATGTTCCTGATACAATGAGCGGATGCTGTTACTGCTTTATCGAAGATTCCGGTGAACGGACTTTCGTCTGCCATCGCGGTGCTGAATATCACTTCCGCCCCGAATGGTTTGCCGCTCTTGACTCTGATTCCATTGACTGTGTTTATATCTGCGGACTGGAAATGGAAGAAAGCGATAACACACACATCATCGATTTTCTGGAGGCACATCCGGAATATACCGTATATTTTGCCCCGGGTCCCCGCATCAACATCCTTCCTCCGGAACGGATGAACCGCCTGTTCGCATTGTCTCCTGTCCTTCATCTGAATGAAACAGAAGCACTTACCTTTACAAAACAGCCCACAATAGAAAAAGCAGCCGAATCTCTGTATCAGGCTACGAAAAACACCGTTATCATAACGCTGGGCGAGAAAGGCGCTTACTATAAAGACGATTCAACGGATGAGCTGATTCCTTCGATCAATGCCACTCAGATCAATACGGTCGGTGCCGGCGATTCACACATCGGCACCGTAATCTCCTGTCTGAAGAGGGGCGATTCCATGAAGGACTCCATTTCCAAAGCCAATCGTTATTCAGCTGCCATTGTGGAACAAAACAGTGCACAGCTTTCCGATGAAATTTTCGAACAGCTGCAGCTGATCTAAAGCTGCAGCAATACATTATCTCTTTTCTGTTTTGACAAACGCTTCCAAAGCAACGAGTATCTCTTCTCTCTCTCCGATTGCCGTCCGGCTCTCTCCGTCCACATAGGAGCCGATGGAATCTCCGGTATCCTCTCCCCATACCACGACATTGTTTAAGATGCTCGCCGTCTTCATGCCTCTGAGTCTCCCTATGGTAAACAGGGCTGCCGTCTCCATATCGGAACCGATCACGCCTCGTGCACCCCAATAGGAGCTGACCTCTTCCTCGTTATCGATGTAGAAACTGTCATGGCTCCTGGCAATTCCGAGATGATAGATATCATCCCGTTCCTTCGCACTCTCCACGCATGCCATTAAAAGTTCCGTATCCGGTATGGCGGGATACTGAAGCGGCACATAGGTCTTGGACGCCCCGTCATCCCTGACCGCTCCGTTTACCAATACAAGATCTCCCAAAGCGATCCCTTCCCTGATCGCGCCACAGGAACCGATCCTGATACAATGTGTCACACCGAGATTGTGAAGCTCCTCCACCGCGATCGCCATGGAAGCACCTCCGATTCCCGTAGAGAGCGCAACCACCGGCACACCCTTGTAAGTACCGCGTATACTCTTATACTCTCTGTTAAACGCAAGTTCCTGCATATCGTCCAAATATTTACCGATACGATCCACTCTCGCCGGATCTCCCGGGAGAATGGCATATTTGACACCTAAAGTCTCATCCAGTTGAATATGCGGCTGAACCATCGTCCGTTCCTCCTTAATATGATTGCAATGCATCCGAGAAATGTTTAAAAAACGCTTCCCTGTCAACCCGCAGTGCAACCATGGCATTCTTTTTCTCAAACTGATGATCACTGAACAGATCGGTCACGGTTTTCCCCAGAGTGAGTTCTGCCTGTGTCTCAACGTACACACCCGCCTCCTCCAGTTCAAATATCTCCGGATATTTTAAATAAAGCATCGGACAGACATCATGGAGGCATACACCTACAATCCCCAGGTCTTCATAAAACGGCATTCTGGGCACCATGCTCTCCTTGAAGAAAGCAGTGACCGGCGTCACCTTTTCGGCGATCCTCTCCATTTCCTCCGCCGTGACATAAGCCTTCTGTGTCACATCCAGTCCAAACATCGTGATCTGCTTTCCACATCGGAATACTGTCTGCGCAGCATCAGGATCAACATAAATATTAAATTCCGCACTGGCAGTGCGGTTGCCTCCTACTGCAGCTCCTCCCATGATCAATATTTTCTTCAGATAATCCTTCAGATCAGGATGGAGCGTCAATGCGGTAGCAACATTGGTCAGCGGTCCGATCGCAACCAGAACCAGCTCGCCGTCCTGACGAACCGCCTCCTCATACAAGGCATCCCATGCCTTTTTATTCTCCGGCTTACGGCTCGGATCCGGGAGCGGCGCACCGCCAAGGCCGTCATTGCCATGCACATCGGAAGCGTCCTCATACGGACGGATCCATGGTCTGTCTGCACCCATATAGACGGGATAATCCTTTTTCATCAGATCACATATCTTCAGCGTATTTACCGTCGTTTTATCAAGCGGGACATTTCCCGCGACTGTGCTGAGTCCCACAATCTGCACATTGTCAAGCCAGTTCGCCGTAAGCAGGGCAGCCGCATCATCAACGCCTGTGTCACAATCGATCCATACAGGTATTTTACTCATCACTCCGCCCCCTTATCATATGTTTTTACCGCCTCAACAAGCAGATCTGCAAAGCCTTTCCTGTCGATTCCCATGCAGACTCTCATATTCGGCTCTTTGTTCATCGTTTTCCTTACATCTCCGACAGTCGTGCCCCGGCAGTATTCGCCTTTTGTCTCAATCTGCACATACATATCCTGCATATCCAGAAGTTCCGGACGGATCAGTGCCGTTACCGCTACCGCATCATGCACAGGTGCGCCTTCATAACCGATCTTACGGTGAAATTCATAAAAGAACTCCAGCCATTCCGCGACAACCTTTGCCACAGGATTGCCCACCGCACGGATCCGTTCAAAATCCTCGGGGAAGATCAGCGCTTTCTCCGTCACGTCAAGCCCCGACATGATAATAGGAAGCCCGCTGCTGCTCACGATCTGTGCGGCCTCCGGATCAACCAGGATATTGAACTCAGCGGCACAGGACCAGTTCCCATAGGCGATCCCGCCGCCCATGAAGCTGATGCCGCGTATCTTCTCTTTCAGTTCCGGATATGATACCAGCAGAGTTGCCACATTTGTCTGAGGACCGGTGGCAACGATCTGCACCGGCTCAGAACTTTCCCGAAGGACTCTTGCCATCAGCTCCACCGCACCTTCCTTTTCCAGTTCCATGGCCGGTTCCGGCAACACGGGGCCATCCAGCCCTGTATTGCCGTGTACCGCCGCGGCAGTCATCGGCTCCGCCACCATCGGCGTCGGACGTCCCTTTGCCACCGGACACTTCAGTCCCAGAAGTGTACAGATTCTCAGTGCATTATATGTTGTTTTCTCTATTGTCTGATTACCGCAGACCGAAGTCACTGCGCGAATATCGAGAAGCGGACTTGATGCAGCGAGCATCCATGCAATCGCGTCATCATGCCCGGGATCTCCATCCAGAATGACCGGAATCCTGTCTGCCATAATTATTTCTCCTTTCTCTGCTTTGCTCCCACAGTCGCAACGCGCTTTGCATCTCTCTTGCGCTTTATGATCGCAAAGACTACCAGACCGATGATGGTAATGATATACGGAATCGGTGAGGACAAATTGGAATCAAGTCCGATCGAGGACAGTTTGATTCCGAATGCCTGTGCAAATCCGAATACGATCGTTGCAAGCATTGCCCCGAACGGCTCTCCGCTTCCCATCGCCTGGGCCGCCAGTGCGATAAAGCCTCGTCCTGCGACCATGTTTAATGACCATCCCATCGCGTACGACATTGACATGAATGCTCCGCCCAGACCTGCCATCAGACCGGACAATGCCATAGCCGTATAACGCACTCTGGTAACGCTGACACCGACGGAGGACGCCGCATTGGGATTCTCTCCGACAGACCGCAGATTCAGTCCGAGCGATGTCTTATATAAGAGCACCCATGTCAGAAATACCAACAGGAATGCCACATATGTAAGCAATGAATGACCGGAAAAGACCGGTCCTATCACCGGGATATTATGGATCAGAGGAATCTGGATCGTTGGAATCTGAAGTTCACTTGTGATCAGCGATGTCGTGGAGGACAGTGCCTCTCCCTCCGTCATGTTTGTGATGGATTTCACCAGGAAAATCGTACCGCCGGAACCGATCATATTAATCGCAATGCCGACAAGGATAATATCTGTCTTTAACTGAAAAGCAAACACACTCATAACCAGTGCAACGATCACTCCCACGATCATGGCCGCCAGAAGCCCGACAAACCACGAGGAGGACCAGTATGCACAGAGGGAACCGAACAATGCCGAAATCATCATGATACCTTCCAGACCGATGTTGGAGATTCCCGCTTTCTCAACAATCACTGCGCCAAGCGTGGCAAACAGGATCGGAGAAGTAATACGTATAATGGAAAAGAAAAATTCCGCCGACAGAATCGAAGTTAACACATTACTCATTTTTGTCCCTCCTTCTCACGGAGCTCCTGCTGCGCAGAACGCACTACCAGCTTCTGTCTGTAGCCGGACAGGAACTGCTCTGCCGCAAAGAACAAGAAAATTACAGCCTGAATAATATCGATCAACTGCGCCGGAATGCCACAGTAGGTTGCCATCAGATTACAGCCTTTATCCAGATAAGCGATAAAGAACGCCGCAAACGGAACCAAAAGAGGATTGTTGCCGGCAATACAGGCAATGGTGATACCTGTCCAGCCATAACCCGGAAGCGCACTCCATGCATAAAACTCATTGCGCCCTAACATCTCAACGCCGCCACCCAGACCTGCGAGCACACCTCCGATCACCTGTGATGCAACGATGATAGCAGCCACCTTCATGCCGGAATATTTTGCAAAATCACGATTGATACCGATCATTCTGATTGCATATCCCCATCTGGTACGATACATAAACAGCGCTGTGAGCACTACAAAGATCAATGCAAGAATAAATCCCCATGTCAGCTTGGAACCGTTATTGATAAGCTGCGGAACAAGCGCCGTCTTCTCAAACGGAAGCGACTGAACCTGTCCCTTGGTCTTATCCGCAAAATAGGTATTCATCATAAACTTAATCGCATACATGACGACATAGTTGAGCATCAGCGAACAAACCATTTCCGATACATCAAGCTTTGCTTTCAGAATACCGGGTATCAGCATCATCACGGCTACGGAAACCGCACCCGCCAGAACAGCGACAACCATATGGATTCCCGTTCCCATCGGAACATAGATCGCTACCAGTGCAGAAACAAACGCACCGAGCATGATGCCACCCTCTGCGCCGAGGTTAAACTGATTTGCCGAAAACATCACGCATGTTGCGAGACCCGTAAAAATCGTCGGGATCATACATGCCAGAATATCTGTAAAACTCTTAACAGAGAAAGCTCCCTTTCCGTTCAGGATCGGTCTGACGATCATATAGACGAGCGCTTCTCCTGTCGATGACAACTTCTCACCGAAACTGCCGCCCTCTGCACTGATAAAGATTAAAATTGATGCGATAAACAAAGAGATCAGGATTGCCACAAAACCGCGCAGAATACTGAATCTCAGACTCGCTTTCTTACTCATGGCACACCCTCCTTATCTCCTCATCGCTCTGACGCTTCAGTCCGAGCATATATTCACCCATCATCTCATCATCCAGTTTGGATGCATCCTCAAAATATCCCGCAATCCTGCCGCCGTGCATGACAATCAGACTGTCCGAAAGTTCCATAACCTCATTGAGATCCGCAGAGATTAGCAGCACTGCAATGCCCGACCTGGAGAGTTCCACCAGTTTCTTACGGATAAACTCCGTAGCACCGACGTCAATACCTCTGGTAGGCTGATCTGCAATGATCAGCTGAGGATTGCTGGAGAACTCCCTGGCAACCACAACCTTCTGAATATTTCCGCCGGAAAGCATACCGACTTTCTGCTCCGCCGATTTACACAATATGATATAATCCTCGATCAACTGCTTTGACATCTGATGGATCTTTTTCATATTGAACATCAGCCCGGAATTGAGTTCCTTCTTTCCGCATCTGTCGGAGATCAGATTTTCCTCAATGGAAGCGTCACCAGCAATTCCGTATAACATACGGTCTTCCGGGATCAGAGCAACACCCTTTTCACGGATCTGTGCCTGATTAAGTCCCAGGATACTCTCCCCGTTAACAGTCACGGAACCGCCTCCCGCTGTCGCAAATTGGAACAGGATATCAACCAGTTCCTTCTGTCCGTTGCCTTCCACACCGGCAATCCCGAGGATCTCTCCTTTGCGCACATCAAAGGACAGTTTATTGACCATCGTCTTGCCGTATTCATTGACATATTCCAAATCACGCACAGACAACACCGTATCTGTGGGCTTTGCCTGATCCTTCTCCACGGTCAGCACAACATCTCTGCCAACCATCAGTCTGGAAATCTCCTGCGGTGTCACATCCTTTGTCTCACGGACACCCATGAACTTTCCGCCACGAAGGACAGACAAACGGTCTGTGATCTCCATGATCTCATTCAGCTTGTGAGAAATAAAGATGATTGTATATCCCTGTTTCTTCAGGTTCACCAGTTCTTTAAACAGCTCTGACGTTTCCTGCGTTGTGAGAACAGCGGTGGGCTCATCGAGAATAAGGATTTTAGCTCCTCTCACCAATGCTTTTAAGATCTCGACCTTCTGCTTCATTCCGACCGGGATATCCATTACCTTGGCATCCGGATCCACTTCAAGATTAAATTTCTCGGAATACTCCTTTGTGATCTCCACTGCTTTTGCATAATCAATCAGTATCCCGTTCTTTTTTGGCACCATTCCGAGTACCATGTTTTCTGCCACGGTAAGACTGGGAACCAGCATGAAATGCTGATGCACCATTCCGATTCCGTGGGCAATCGCCACGGTAGGCGATGTCAGGTTTACCTTCTCCCCATTTACGATGATCTCGCCGCTGGTCGGCTGTTCCAGACCGAACAGCATCTTCATCAGTGTTGATTTCCCGGCACCGTTCTCGCCCATCAGCGCATGGATCTCTCCCCTTCGGACACATAGATCCACATCCTGATTCGCCGCAACGCCATTGGGATATACCTTGGAAATGTGTCGCATTTCTACGGCATATTCGCTGTTATACTCTGCCATGATACAGGCCTCCTAATACATTATCTTTATTTTCGGGTGTTGTCATGTCCTGTACAGAAAAATCGCTGCACCGTTACCTGTACTGCGCAGCGATTTCCCTATTATCTTAATGATTTCTTCCTCTGAAACTAAGGACGAACCTCGTCTCTGAGAGCTGCTGCCCCGTCAGGATCTGTCAATGCTGAAGGAACCTCGATCTCTCCGTTCAGGATCGCTTTCTGTGCTGCCTCTACAGCTGCCTTTGTCTCATCGGATGCATACTTCTGATAGTTCTTATCTGTTACGATACCAACACCATCCTCAGCAATACCGAGATTTACAAGCTGTCCCCAGTAAGTATTTCCCTTATCCCACTCATCAAAGAACCAGATCATGGACTTATTGATGTTCTTCAGTCCGGATGTCAGCGTGATTGCTGCAAGGTCAGAGCTAAACGTCAGCTCCTGATCGGAGTCCACACCGATAAACCAGCACTTGCCTGTCTCCAGAGCCGCCTCAGCAGCACCGTTCCCGGCGTTACCTGCAACGCCCCAGATGATATCACACTTGTTATCATTTACCATGGATACACCGTACTCTTTTGCGATAGCGGTATCTACATAATCATTGGTATAACGTGTATCAATCTTAATATCAGGATTTACAGACTGTGCACCAGCAATAAAACCATACAGAAAGTCGTTGATAACCGGGCTGTCAACACCGCCCACAAAACCGATAACCGCATCCTCATTCATATTCTCGATGGATGTATCTGTTGTCATGCTTGCTGCAAATACACCTACAAGATATCCAAGGTCGTTCTGCTTGTATGTTACATTGACAACATTATCGCACTGTCCAACATAAGTATCATCGTCAAAAATCAGATATTTCTGATCAGGATACTGCTCTGCAACTTCCTTCAGATAATCAGGCATCTGATAGGTACCGCAGATGATCAGATCATACTCTGCTGCCTCGGACACCTCATAAAGTGTGCTGAGCCATACAGGCTTATCCTCATCGGAGCCACCCATCTCGATTACTCTCAGTTTGATCCGGCCTGCCGACTCAAGCTCTGTCAGACCTGCGTTACAGGAATCAAAGAAAGATTTGTCACCAAGGTTACCGTTTACAAGATAACATACATTGTAAACTTTGCCGGCCTCGGCCGGTGCTTCTGCCTCTGCGGATTCTCCGCTGTCGGCTGCCGCCTCTGTGGTTGTCTCGGATGCCGCTGCCCCGCTGTTGTCTGCATCAGCCTTTGCGCCACATGCCACAAGGCTCAGGGACATTACCAGCATCATAAGTAATGCTACTGCTTTTTTCATTGTTCTCCCTCCACTTTTAGAATAATTAGGAATATAATGAAATTAACATTTTTTCTAAAAAAAGTCAATATTTTCGCAGTCTTTTGCATGATTTTCACAATGCTTTTCGTGATTTGACGGGGAACGGCAAACATGATACTTTATCATACAGAAATATTTTCCGAAAGAGGAGAGGAGTGTTCGTCAATGTATTCGCTTTTTGTCCTGATCGCCGGGATGCTCCAGTCAGCCATGGCGGCATTTAACGGCATGCTCACCGATTATATCGGTCTGATGGGCGTCAGCCTGATTGTTCATTTTTCCGGAGGGCTTCTGCTGGTCTTTTATATCCTTTTGTTTGTGCGACGCAGGATCACAATCCGCGGAATGCCGTGGTATCTGTATTCTGCCGGCTTTTTCGGTGTGCTGATCGTGTCCGTCAGCAGCTTCTGTATCCAGAGGCTCGGAGCTTCCGTGACCACCTGTCTCTCCGTTGCCGGTCAGCTTATGATCTCTGCGGTCATCGATCATTTTGGACTTTTTCATATGCCTAAGGTGCGTTTCTGCATAAAACGGATACCCGGATTTGTACTCGTTTTGGTTGGAATCATACTTTTGAATCTTTAGAAAACAAGAAAAGAGGACAGCATCATGTTATTTTTTATTCTGCTGGCATTTCTCTTAGGATGTGCCAATGTGATCTCGAAAATGATCAATTATCGTGCCACACAGGAGCTCGGCACCTGGAACGGCTCACTGGTAAATTATGTGGTAGCCAGCGCTCTGGCTTTTGTCCTGCTGTTATGCACCGGAGGTTTCGGCCCGGACAGCCTGACCGCCTGGGCCAAGGCGCCGCTGTATCTGTATCTTGGCGGCACACTCGGCGTGATCGCCTTTGTCATCAGCCTGGTATGCCTTGCCCGCATGGAGGTATTTCAGTCTACCGCCCTTCTTCTGATCGGGCAGCTGCTGGCCGGCATCCTGTTTGATGTGATCGTGTACCGGAATTTTACACTCCTGAAGCTTGCCGGAATCATCATGGTTGCATCAGGAATCATCTTAGATAAAAAGATTACTTCCGGTCAGACTTCCGATCCCCGATAAAGCAGGGATCCGTCCGGATATCACGTCCGCCAGCAGATTATTCCGGAACAGAAAGGTGAGCAGGTAGTTCTCCCTTACATCCTCCATAACAACAGTGCTGATTCCTGCCGGATCAAACGCTACGATCAGCAGAAAGGCAGTCCATATGATCAGCACCGCTTCCATTGCGCCCACGCCGAAACCAAGCAGTTTATCAACACCCTTGAACACGGGCAGAGAGGAGATCACTTTCAGTGAGGAGAGGATGAAATCCACTATTTTGTATACGAGGACGGCGATCGTCATACACACGATGCCCAGGACGATCCTGATCGTCTCATGATTGAGATACCCCTGAGCTGCAACCAGAAACATTCCGATCGCTGTGAGTGCCAGCACCAGTGATATGACGGATGACAGTTCCTGTATCATTCCATGTTTATATCCCTTTATACCGCCTCCGAGCAGAAGCAGCAGTACAACAAAAAAGACAACATTCATTTCTTTCGTAATCCTTTCACAGCCGAAACGATTCTTTCTCACTTCAATTCTATGGTATCCACAGAATCCGCCGTGACGATGATATACTCATGTGCATTTTTCCCCGGGATCAGTGTCTGCACCGATTTCTGAAAATTTCCTGCGAAATTATCCATTCTGCCGATCGTATGAACAAGCATTTCCTGCTCATTGTATACAATCACCCGGTCTGCCGAAAAGATAATGTCGGAAAACTGAAAATCCAGCATCAAAGTATCTGCCAGTTTGCCGTCATCCTTATAGATATCCACCTTATATATGGCATTCCCTGTCACATCATTGTAAACAAGCGCAGCATAATCTTTTCCGCAGTAAACGCCAAGGATCTCCCCGTCCAGAAGCACATCCGCCACACTGACCGGTTTCTGGCTGCCACTATACACCACCAGACGGTCATCCGATACTGCGACTGCCGTTTCCGAATCGAGGAAGTGCACATACGGCACCACGGAATCCATATAGTCATAGCCGCTGACAAAATTATCAATCTCATTCTGACCAACAGGCCCGAAATTGTAGAACGCAACGCTCGATTTCATCACACCGCTATCCACATACAGATAAGAGACACCGACAAGACTTCCGTTATCCGATATCGTGATCGATATGGGGTATCCGCTCTGCTTCATGGTCGTCTTAAAATATGCCAGTGTATTGCCTGAAGCATCAAAAAGATAGATCCATGTGATATTCGTATCATCCAGAATCGCCGCCACGACACCGTTTGCAGATACCACAAAGTTCCGGATCGGCATCTTGGTATCAATCTCCCCGCGCGTTCCTTGCGAATCCATCACATAGATGATCCGTCCGTTATAATCACCCATGGCCGCCACATCACCGCAGATATTCACAATCGGATTCTGCATTTCAAATGTCTGGTTCCACAGCTGCTCTCCCTCGCCGTTCACACAATTCGCACCGTCATTACTGTAGGTAAGAATATGTTCTCCCAACGCAGCTGTGACGGACCCACTGATATTCTCGTGCGGCACCGAACTGATCTCCTCATAACTCTCATACACCCTGTTCTTCGCCTGTACGATCACAACTGCCGTCGCTGCCGCCACAACTGCTATGATCAGCACTGTCCTGTACAGAATAACCAGACGGTGCTTTAATATCTTCATTCCAAGGCTGTCGTCCTGTCTTTTCTCCTTTTTCCTGAAATAATCCCTGATATTTGTCATTTGTTTTCTCCCGGGTTCATCGGTCGGGCGGCAGTTCTTCCTGCACACCCTCGTCCTGCTCCCGCATACTCTCCTCCAGACAGATCACCGTCTGCTCAAGCCGTTTCATTTTATCATATTGATTCAAAGTTGTGACTGCAATAATACAGCAGATAATCAGCACGCACAAACTCACCGCATTCATGACCCTGACGGCAGTGACGGAATATGATGGCATCGTCAGCCCGGAATCGGGCTTGTCCGTTTTTCTCCTGCGCTTTTTTACAGGTTTCCCGGCCACCATTCCACTGTTCTCCTTTGCTCTGTCATTCTGCAGATTACTTTCCTTTACTTTCGTGACTTTCTTTTTTTCCTTATCTTTATTGGGAAACGGCACCGACGCTTTCTCTGCCTGATGATAATGAAGCAGATATTCCTCCATTGCCGCATTTTTTTCGTAGTATATGTAATATCCCTGTATTCCGGAGAACTGCTGCTCATGCAGATTCCGGAAGATCTCCGGGATCGTCGTCCTCCCGGATGTCAGGCAATACCAGCCGACACCCTTTTTATCGGGGAAAAAGCGACGCCTGATCCTGTCAAAATAGACTTGTTCCTCCCGGTGAAATCCCCTTTTCCCCGTTCCTGCATGCACCGCCATCCCGTCCAGGAAAAAGTACTGCACACCGTCCTTCTCAAAACCATCCCCATAAAACAAAAGCAGCATCGCCTTACCGGCTGCCGCATGTTCCATATCCTTCAAGATTTCCTTCAGAAAGGAAATCACATAGTCCTCTGCATAAATTCTCTGCAAAGTATCCGTTCTGCCTATCCGGCAGATATTTTCCGGTATCCTTCTCTCCAACAAAATCCCTTCCCTTCCTGCTGCCGTCACCGGTGGATGCGCATTCGCAGTGCACATTCGGAAGCTCCCGCTTCCTCATTCGCGGGCTTCGCCCTATGTCTGCAAGCAGAAGCAAACTCGCCTGCAAGCAGTCGATTTTGCTTCCTCTTGCAGACGCACTGCTCATTGCCTACACGCACATTATACCGCAGGAAGGGTTCGGGATTTATCATTCCTTGTCGAATGGATTTTATTTTTATCTGACAAAAGCCGTCAATTTAAAACACAAACTGGTAGACTGTGGTCGAGCGATACATCTCGTCCGGTCCAAATACAGGGCTCTTAAAAGAAGGCTCATTTACCGCATTGGGGAAGAAATCCGTCTCCAGACACAGTCCTGTTCGCACCGTATATACCGCACCTTCTTTTCCGACTGTCTCTGCGATGCAGTTTCCGGCATAGAACTGCACGCCCGGAAGTGTTGTGAATACCTTCATCGTCCTGCCGCTGTTCTTTTCATGAAGTTCTGCAATCAATTGCAGGCTGCCGTCACAATCATCAACCGCCCAGTTGTGATCGTAGCCCTTCACCAACTTCAACTGCTCAAAATCGGCTTCGATCTCGTCCCCGATCCGTTTCTCCTTTGTGAAGTCCATTGGCGTCCCCGCCACAGGTGCAAGCTCACCGGTCGGGATAGCTCCCGGGACGACCGGCGTATAATGGCTCGCCTTGATCCATAAGGTATGATCCTCAATACTTCCGCCATTGTGACCCGCAAGATTGAAATATGCGTGGTTCGTTGGATTCAGAATCGTCTTTTTATCTGTTGATGCCTCATAATCCAAGCGCAACTCGTTGTCATCCGTCAGTGTATATGTAATGGAGAACGTCTTATTTCCGGGAAATCCCATGTCGCCGTCCGCCAGATCAATCGTAAAGGTGATAGTGTTTTCACCGGGCTGCGCCTTCCACATCCTTTTATGAGTTGCGAGATCCAGATGGCTGTGAAGATTGTTCGGTCCGTCATTTACATCGACCTGATACGTAACCCCGTCAATGGTGAACTTTGCATCCGCGATACGGTTTGCATTAGGCGCGATCGTCGCACCGAAGAAGCTTCCATTCGCAAAATAGTCCTCCAGCCTGTCATAGCCGAGCGTCACATCCTCAGCCTTGCCGTTCTTGTCCGGCACAAAGAGTCTGACCAGAATTGCGCCGTAATCCGTAATCTGCGCTTTCATCCCGTTTTTGTTCTCAAGCGTATAAAGTGTTGCTTCTTTTCCGTCCTTTGTAACTCCAAACTGTTCCTTTTTCATACCCTTTTCTTTCTCCTTCTTACATTTATCTTATAAATACGATATGGAATCGCGGTGCCACCCACAAGCGGTCCGTTTTCTTACTTACAGCTCCACGCGTCCCTCAAGCGCACGCAGAAGTGTCACCTCGTCAATGTATTCCAGATCTCCTCCTACCGGAACGCCGCTCGCAATCCTCGTAACCTTGATCCCTGTAGGTTTGATCAGCTTACTGAGGTACATGGCGGTTGTTTCTCCCTCAATGCTGGAATTCGTGGCAATGATCACCTCATCGACATCTCCCTGCAGCCTTGTCAGCAGCTCCTTTATTTTAATATCTCCGGGGCCTATGCCGAGCATTGGTGCAATCACACCATGAAGCACATGATATACCCCTTCATACTTTCCGGTCTTCTCATAGGCAGCCAGATCTCTTGTATTCTCTACGACCATGATCACCTTCTGATTCCGTTTGGGGTCGGAGCAGACAGGACAGACATCCCGATCCGTAAGGGTAAAGCACTTCTGACAGTACCGCACATTCGCTCTCGCATCCAGAATCGCATTGGCAAAGCGCTCAACTCGCTCCTTCGGAAGGTTGATCAGATAAAAAGCCAGCCTCTGCGCTGACTTGTTACCGATACCCGGGAGCCCTGCAAGTTCTTCAATTAACCGATTGATATGTCCGCTGTATAAATCCATCAGAACGGAAGCCCTCCTCCCAGACCGAGCCCGCCTGTCATCTTGCCCATGAGTTCGGCATTTGCCTCATCCGCCATGCGCAGCGCCTCGTTTGCCGCCGCCATCACAAGATCCTCCAGCATCTCGATATCATCCGGATCCACCACCTCCTCGGACAGTTTTACCTTTGTAATCTCTTTCTTGCCCGTCACTGTGACTTCAACAGCACCGCCGCCTGCCTTGGCCGTGAATTCCTTCGTTTCCAGTTCCTTCTGGTTCTCCTCCATCTGACGCTGCATTCTCTGCGCCTGCTTCATCAGATTTGCCATATTCCCCGGCATTCCTCCTCCGGGAAATCCTCCGCGTTTTGCCATGTTATTCTTCCTCCTCTATCTCCATATTGATCATGGATTCCAGATCCACATATGTGTCTTCAAACCTTCTGTCATCCTGCATGGCCTGAATGGTCACTTCCACAGACTTGCCTATGGCATCCGACAGCATACGCTCCAGCAGTTCTTTGTTTCCCGCCTGTTTTGTAAAATAATCCGACGCCAGTCCGTCCGGAAATACAAGCATCAGTTTATTATCACCGCCCAGCGTAAGTTTTGCTTCTCTCAGATACTGTTTCATCGGCTGCGCCGCGTTTCCTGCCACACTGTTCCACCGCTGCACGAGCTGCTGTACCTCCTCCGGTATGGCTTTCGGAAGCTGCGGGCGCTCCTTCCTGCCCGGCGCATACGCTCCTCCATCCGGCGTCTGACCTGCAGAGACAGCGCTCTGTCCCGCAACAACCACACCGTTTTCCAGTTTCAGTTCCAACTCACGGATACGATCCAGAAGCGCATCCTGATTCGTTTCCATTGCAGGCTTGCACAATTTAATCAGCGCCATCTCGAGCACGATCCGCTTCTGCGTGGCATATCTGATTCTGTCGGACAATTCCGAAAAATTCCTGATATAACGCATGATAACCGGCGGTTCCACCAGTCCTGCCTCCTCCTTCAGATTCCGAAGGTTATCGGAGGACATGTCAATCACATCTTCAATGTCATCAGATGTCTTGGCCAGAAGCAAATTGCGCAGATACCATGTGAAATCCATCACAAACTGACCGAGCTCCCTGCCCTGCATGATGATCTCCTCTAAGAGCATAATGCAGCCGGTCACATTCCTGTCAAGGATCATCCGCAAAAGTCTGCTGAATACAACTGTATCCACTGCTCCCAGCACATCCAGCACCTTGTCATACGTAAGCTTTTGTCCGAAATGAAATGCGATACACTGATCCAGCAGACTGAGTGCATCCCTCATGGAACCGTCCGCCATCTTGGCCAGATACTTAAGCGCACGCTCTTCCACCTCAACATTCTCCGTCTGCATGAGTTCGCGCAACCTGTCCGTGATCGTATCTATGGAAATACGCTTGAAATCATACCGCTGACAGCGTGAAAGGATCGTGACCGGAATCTTGTGCACCTCTGTCGTGGCAAGAATGAATATCACATAACCGGGCGGCTCCTCCAGCGTCTTTAACAGTGCGTTGAACGCGCCTATGGAAAGCATATGAACCTCGTCAATGATATAGACCTTATATCTGCCCTGGGTCGGCGAATAGGAGACCTCATCCACGATCTCACGGATGTTGTCCACACCGTTATTGGAGGCCGCATCAATCTCGATTACGTTCATGCTGGCTCCCGAAGCAATTGCCCTACAGCTGTCACACTCTCCGCACGGACTGCCGTCGACAGGATGCTCGCAATTCACGGCCTTTGCAAAAATCTTTGCTATGGTTGTCTTGCCGGTGCCTCTTGTACCGCAGAACAGATACGCATGGCCGACGCGTTCCGCCTTAATCTGATTTTTTAATGTTGTTACAATATGATCCTGCCCTTTGACATCCTCAAAATGATCCGGGCGGAACTTTCTGTATAATGCTGTATAAGCCATTGCACCCGCTCCTGTTTATAACATGTATGTCATGTTTCTAATCACCAAAGCTGATGCCCAGCATTTTTGCTTCCTGAATGATGGTCGCATCGGGAGAAACCATCTTGAGCTTTCCTGCCAC
This sequence comes from Lachnospiraceae bacterium, assembly GCA_022779165.1. Lineage (GTDB taxonomy): Bacteria > Bacillota > Clostridia > Lachnospirales > Lachnospiraceae > VSOB01. The sequence continues at coordinate 2,404 of JALFTO010000196.1, read as the reverse complement.
ATCCTCAAGAGGCACTTTGATGATCTCACGATTCCTGATTCCTACCATGAATCCGTATTCGCCGCTTAAGATCAGCTTGGCCGCCTCAGACCCCAGACGGCTGGCAAATACACGGTCATAAGGACAGGGACTGCCGCCGCGCTGCATATGTCCCGGTACGGTGACACGCACTTCGCTGCCTGTCTTTTCCTGAATCCTTGCCGCCACCTCATAAGAAACACTCGGATACGGAGACGTCTCCAGTTTCTTCTTGTAATCTTTCTTGGAAAGTGCTGCGTCCTCCTTGGAGATCGCGCCCTCTGCAACCGCCAGAATCGTAAAACGACTGCCTTTTCTGTTTCGCTCATTGATCGCTTCCACCACTTTGTCAATATCATAAGGGATCTCGGGTATCAAAATGATATCGGCCCCGCCTGCCATGCCTGCATTCAGCGTAAGCCATCCAACCTTATGTCCCATGATCTCCACGATAAACACACGTCCGTGTGAGGAAGCCGTGGTATGGATGCAGTCGATCACGTCCGTCGCGATATCAACCGCGCTCTGGAATCCGAACGTCATATCCGTTCCCCACAGATCATTGTCGATCGTCTTGGGCAGCGTCACCACATTCAGCCCCTCTTCGCGCAACAGGTTTGCCGTCTTGTGAGTCCCGTTTCCACCCAGGATCACCAGACAGTCAAGCTGCAGTTTGTAATAATTCTGTTTCATGGCCTCCACCTTATCCAGGCCATTCGCATCCGGCTCTCTCATCAGCTTAAAAGGCGTTCTGGAACTTCCGAGGATCGTTCCTCCCTTTGTCAGAATACCGGAAAAATCAGCGCCCGTGAGCATTCTGAAGTTGCCGTAGATCAATCCTTTATAACCGTCCAGAAATCCGTAAATCTCTACTTCCTCCGTAGCATTTACCATTGTTTTCACCACGCCACGCATAGCGGCATTCAAAGCCTGACAATCGCCGCCACTGGTCAACATACCGATTCTTTTCATCACTGCAGCCTCCTTTATCTTTGATACATTATAAGAACAGTTTCTCCCCATGTACTTTTTTCATTATATAATATTTGAAAAAGATACTCAACAGTTGACTTGTCTGACGGAAAACCTTATAATAATTCAGTCGGCAGAAATCTGCCGCCCAATGGAGACGTATCGAAGCGGTCATAACGGGGCGCACTCGAAATGCGTTTGCCCTCCGGGGCACGAGGGTTCGAATCCCTCCGTCTCCGCGCAAAAAAGGATTGCCGCATGATGCAGCAATCCTTTTTGTATGAAAAGTTCTGTCACTGTTGTCTATTCCGTTGTCACTGTCAGGCACGTCTGAAGGTCTATTTTCTTATCGCATACCACAGATACCAGACAAATCCCACTATCCCACACAGACCTGCAACTCCCTGGCTCCAGTTTTGAATCGTTCCGGGATCAGCCTCCGCACACAGCAGAACGGCATACATAGCAAAGTATCCTGCCAGTGCCAGAACCACTGAGATGCCGGCTAGACAAACAATCCGAAAAGAATCACTCTGTTTTTTTATTTGCTGATCCATATTGCATTCCTCTTTTCTCTCTGTTCTTCTTTCATTTTAAAAAGAGTATGCAAAACAAACCATCTAAAGCAGGTTAAATAAATGTGAAAAATATGTAAAATCGACCCGGTTTATCTGATGATCCCCGGCTGCTGCTGTGTGATACAGTGGATATTTCCTCCGCCGTATCAGTGCTCATACCAGCCCACAATGCCGGGATTTGTCTGCCTGCTCCTCCACAGCTTCCACTACTTCAGGCTGGGAATAAACGATATTCAATACGCCTACACCGCCGACCCAGTCAAGGAACCTGTTTCCGTCCACATCCTCGATCATGGCTCCCTCACCACGCTCGATCACCACCGGATAAGGGCAGCCTATCGCTATCGGCTTCTGCCATGATCCCTCCGGTCTCATCAGCGATGAAGGAAGCACAACCGAGAGCTCTTTCGCGATTTCCCGAAATCTCTTCACCGCTGGATTCTCCTCAAGGGGAACCACAATTCCATATAGTCAAAATTCTGATTCTGACAGAAATAAAGGGCATATTCCCACCGGAGTATGCCCCTTCGCATCATCTGATTCTATATTCTTTTGTATGGTTACAGATTCATCACTTTCTTCGTATCTGCCAGTGCTTCATCCATCCTGCTGATGACATCTTCCATATCCTGCTGTGAGATCACCGCAGTGGGCTCGAACCGGATCGTCTTGGCATTGACCAGTGTGCCGGCTGTCATCACGCGTCTTGCAAACAGACCTTTCGCCGTCTCATACCCCAGATCACAGGTGTGGAACTCCACCGCCAGCATAAGTCCGGTTCCTCTTACCTCCTGAATGATCTCAGGATATTTGGCAGCCAGCTTCTCGAGACCGGC